>NZ_CP117782.1:974897-1299862 GCF_028657905.1 Burkholderia sp. FERM BP-3421
CGAGCGCGTCACGAACTTGAAGCCGTTCGACATGTCTTGGAAAACGACTTCGCGGTAATTCGGGTGAATGCCTTCTTTCATGATTTTTCCTGGGTGAGAGCGGTAGCCAACCCGCCGCTTTCGCCATCGCACGCCCCGTGAGGACGCGTGATCGGTACCGAAAGCCCTGCGCGAGCCACTTGCCTGAGGTCGAAAGCTCGCGATTATGCCAGAGAATCAGACGCTTGACGAGTTTTTCTCACGCCGGCGCCGCGAGCGCCCCGGATCCGGCCGGATCCTGCCGGTAGTAGCGGGCGAGCAGGCGGTACAGCTCGGGAAACTCGGATTCGAATGCGTGCGGCTGCACGAACAGGGCCTCGCTGCAGACCGCGAAGAACTCCGACGGATGGTCGGCCGCATAGGGATCGATCAGCGAATCCCGCTCGAAACGGGCCCAGGCGCGATCGGACACGGAATCCACGCGGCGGCAGAACTGGTCGTAGGCATGATCGAACACGTCGGACCAGCGCTCGGCGTCGATGAACGGCGCGTGCCAGCGGCGAAAAAGGGGCGGATGCCCATCGGCCGCGCCGTTGATCATGTCGATCTTGTGCGCGAACTCGTGGATCACGACGTTGTAGGCGTCGCTGCCGTCGGTCATCTGCGCGTCCTCCCACGACAGGATCACCGGGCCGCCTTCCCACGCCTCGCCGCTCGCGTCCTGCTCGACTTCGTGCACGACGCCGTCCTCGTCCTCGACGGTCTTGCGGATCACGAACTCGCCCGGATACACGATGACGCCGACCCAGCCGCGATACAGGTCGAGATCGAGGTTCAGCACGGGCAGGCAGGCCTGGGCGGCGATGCCGACCGTCATTGCGTCGGTCAGCTCGAGGTCGTGCGCGGTGGAGAACGACTTGCGGGCGAGAAACAGGCTTGCCAGTTCGCGCAGGCGTTGCAGGTCGTCGGCGGACAGATGGGCGAGGAACGGCAGGCGTTCGACGGTGGACTGCCACAGCGGGTCGGGAATCGCGTGGGCGCGCAGCGCGCGGTCGCGGCGGCGGGCGCCGAACCACTGGGCGAATTTGGCGAGCATCGGGAGGTCGGGCGGGGGGCGGTGGAGACAGGCGCTTAACCTACCTCAATCGATCTCTTTTTGCCAAGTGGCGAACACGCCCCCACAGATCGCGACGGCGGCGAGGAAATAGAAGCCGTCGAGCGAGGTCAGGAACGCGGCCTGCCGGACGATCGTCTGGCTGATCGAGACGAGCGCGAGCGTGTGCGCTTCGCCGAGGGCGTGGCCGGCGGCGGCGAAGTGGCGCGTGAGCACGTCGACGCTGTGCTGGAAGATGGGGTTGTAGACGTTGGCCTGCTCGACGAGCCGGGTCTGGTGCAGCGCCTGCCGATGCTGCTCGACGATGATCACCGAGGCGGTGGCGAACGAGATCGTGAGCTGGCGCACGATGTTCTTGAGGCGGTAGCCGTGCGTGTACTCGTCGATCGCGAAGACGCGGAAGGTCAGGTTGGCGACGGGCAGCACGATGAACAGCAGGAGCAGGCCGCGCAGCAGCAGCGGCATGATCAGCGCGGCTTCGCCGGCATCGGGCGGCAGGCGCGCGATCCACAGCGCCGCCAGGGCCCCGAGCGCGAAGCCGGGCACGATGATCCATTTCTTGTGCGTGATCCGCTTCGCATAGCGCAGGTAGACGAACAACGCGCTCGCGGAGATCAGCGACATCGTGCCGACCAGCCGGCCCGCATTCTCGACCGGATAGTCGAGCCCGGATTCGAGGAAGCGCGAGATCAGGTAGCTGTAGCCGGTGGTCTCGTAGTAGTAGAACATGTAGAGCAGCAACCCGACGCGGAACGTGCTTTCGCGGAACGCATGCAGCCGCACCAGCGGTGTGGGGTGGCGCCACTGGTGATGCACGAACCAGGCGAGCGCACCGAGGCCGCCCACGGTCAGCAGGATCAGTTGCGGCGAGCCGGCGAACAGCTCGAAGCGCACCTGCTGCATCACGATCTGCAGCGCGCCCTGCGCAAACGCGAAGATCACGTACGGCCAGAAATGGGCGCTGCCGCGCGCGTCGGGAGGCGTCTCGCCGCCGTCCGGCACGACCAGGAGCGCGATGCCGGCGCATGCGATGCCGGCCGGCACCGTGCACGCGAACAGCGCGCGCCAGGTGAAATGCGCGACCAGCAGGCCGCCCGCGATCGGCGCGAGCGCGCTGCCGAGCAACAGCAGGATCAGGAACGCGCGGGTGGCGGGCGGACGCTCGGTCGGCGCGAAGCTGATCTGGATCAGGATCCGGCACGCGCCCATCATCGGGCCGATGAAGTAACCCTGGAAGCCGCGCGCGAACGCGAGTTGCAGCGACGTGTCGGCGAGCGCCGCGGCCAACGCGCCGAGCGAGAACATCAGCATGCTCGCGGCGAGGTAGCGCCGGTGGCCGAGCCGGTCGACCCACCATTGCTGCTGCAGGATGCCGAGCACGGCGGTGACCGCGTAGGCGCTCGACGCCCAGACGAGTTCGTCGGGCGAGGCATTGATGCCGCCCGCGATGTAGCTCGCGAAGAACGAGAAGGTGGCGTTGTCGAAGTAGTCGAGGCCGGTGAGGAGCGCGAGCGTCCACGGGAACAGATCCGCGCGCAGGCGCGCGAGGCCCGGGCGGGTCGGCCGGCCCGGCGCGGCGCTCATGACCGGCGGCGGGCGGCGGCCTGGCGTTGCGCGATCAGCGCGTCGCGCGGTTCGCCCGCGAGTCGCCGTTCGATGTAGTCGATGTCGTGCTGCAGTTCCTGCTTGAGCGCGCGCACTTCCTTCAGCTCGCGCTGCGCGGCCTCGATCCGGGCGTCGAGGGTGGCGATCTGTTGCGCGAGATTCTCGTGGATGTCGCGCAGCGACGCGTCCGAATAGCGTTGCCGGCCGTCTTCGCCGGCGTCGTCGAGGGGGCGCTTCAGCATCTCGATGATGCCGTGCAGCGAGAAGCCGATCGCGCGCAACCTCAGGATCCGCGCGAAGCGTTCGAGATCCGCCGCGTCGTACAAGCGGTAGCGGCCCTCGCTGCGGCTCGGCGTCACGAGGCCGCGTTCCTCGTAATACTTGAGCGTGCGCGGGGTCACGCCGAGCCGCTCGGCGGCGTCGCGCACGGTCAGCAGCAGGGTGGCGGTGTCTTGGGTCATGGGGCAGGCCGCCCGATGGCGGCGATTCGCTGGGCCGGTTTCAAGGTTAACGTAAACGTGCACCTGTGCGTTTGCCGGGCATGAAAAAAGCCGCCCATCGGGGCGGCTTGGCGGGGCGATGCGCGGGGCGGAATCAGCCGCCGCGGCGCATCAGGTCGAAGAACTCGGAATTGCTCTTCGTCTGGCGGATCTTGTCGAGCAGGAATTCCATCGCTTCGACTTCGTCCATGTCGTGAATGAACTTGCGCAGCACCCAGATCTTTTGCAGGATCTCGGGCTTGATCAGCATTTCTTCGCGGCGCGTGCCCGACTTGTTCAGGTTGATCGACGGATAGACGCGCTTTTCCGCGAGGCGGCGCTCGAGGTGCACTTCCATGTTGCCGGTGCCCTTGAACTCTTCGTAGATCACGTCGTCCATGCGGCTGCCGGTTTCGATCAGCGCGGTGCCGATGATCGTCAGCGAGCCGCCTTCCTCGATATTGCGCGCGGCGCCGAAGAAGCGCTTCGGACGCTGCAGCGCATTGGCGTCGACGCCGCCCGTCAGCACCTTGCCCGATGCGGGGATCACGGTATTGTAGGCGCGCGCGAGGCGGGTGATCGAGTCGAGCAGGATCACGACGTCGTGCTTCATTTCGACGAGGCGCTTGGCCTTCTCGATCACCATTTCGGCGACCTGCACGTGACGCGTGGCCGGCTCGTCGAAGGTCGAGGCGATCACTTCGCCTGCGACCGAGCGCTGCATTTCGGTCACTTCCTCGGGGCGCTCGTCGATCAGCAGCACGAACAGGATCACGTCCGGGTGGTTCTGCTTGATCGCGTGCGCGATGTGCTGAAGCATCACGGTCTTGCCCGACTTCGGCGACGCGACGAGCAGGCCGCGCTGGCCCTTGCCGATCGGCGCGATCATGTCGATGATGCGGCCGGTGACGTTTTCCTCGCCGCGCATCTCGCGTTCGAGCGACAGCGGTTTGTTCGGGTGCAGCGGCGTGAGGTTCTCGAACATGATCTTGTGTTTCGAGGCCTCGGGCGGCTGCCCGTTGACTTTGTCGACCTTGACGAGCGCGAAATAGCGTTCGCCGTCCTTCGGCGTGCGCACCTCACCCTCGATGGTGTCGCCGGTATGCAGGTTGAAGCGGCGGATCTGCGACGGGCTGATATAGATATCGTCGGTGCTCGCGAGATACGACATTTCGGGCGAGCGCAGGAAACCGAAACCGTCCGGCAGCACTTCGAGCGTACCGTCGCCGAAGATCGTTTCTCCCGTCTTGGCGCGCTTTTTGAGAATGGCGAACATCAACTCCTGCTTGCGCAGGCGGTTCGCGTTTTCGATCTCCAGGCCATTGGCCATTTCGATCAATTCGGAGACGTGCAGAGACTTGAGCTCGGATAAATGCATACGGAGATCCCGCCAGGGAGGAGAAGATGCGACGAAAGAAATAGGGAGGAGGGCGAGCGGAAACGCTCAGAGACTTAACTGCGTCTTATCGACGTGTTTTGATTCTAGCATAGGCCGATTCTGGCTTGAGTGGCCGATCGGCGGCTTCGCGGCGCACGTGTTGTCGGCAGACAACACGTGCGGGCACATCTGATTTAGAGATGGCTGTCGAGGAACGCGGTCAGTTGCGACTTCGACAAGGCGCCGACCTTCTGTGCGGCGGCGGCGCCGTTCTTGAAGAGGATCAGCGTCGGGATGCCGCGCACGCCGAACTTCGCGGGCGTCGCCTGGTTGTCGTCGACGTTGATCTTCGCGATTTGCAGCTTGTCGCCGTAATCCTTCGCGACTTCGTCGAGGATCGGGGCAATCATCTTGCACGGGCCGCACCATTCGGCCCAGAAATCCAGCAGCACGGGCTTGTCGGATTTGACGACGTCCTGTTCGAACGATGCGTCGTTGATGTGTTTGATCAGTTCGCTCATTGGGTCAATACCTCTTTCAGTTCGGGGACTGCCTGCAGGCGCCTTGCCGGCGTGCCGGCCGCCGGGCGGCCGGCCGCTCGGGCAGACAGCTCCGCTCTCCGGGAAAGAAGGGCGTGAGCGCTGCGTCGCGCGGCTCGCGGGTCATTCGGGCGTCATATTAGCTTAAATTGCTATGCGCCGTGGATGGCGATAGTAGCCTTTACGCGAGTAGGGGTGTGCCGCCGGTTTGATCCACGTCACGACCGTAAATAATGGCGGCGCGCGCAAATACAAGAGGGATACAAGAGGGCCGCGATTCGGTCGGTTTTCAGTCGATTGCGAGATAAGGGTCGCGTTGGGCGGCGGGCGGTGATAGAATTCGCCGTGACGGGCCTCCTCGCATGGAGGGGCGGTCAACCTGGTCAGGTCGGGAACGAAGCAGCCACAGCCGTTTTCCACCAGTGCCGAGGGTCAGGCTCGTCACCTTTCCTTTTCTGTTTTACCCCATCCCCCTGAACGTCCCCTTGCCGCGATGCAGTCGTGCAGTTCGTGCGCGCGTGCGCGCGTGCGCGTCCGGCGTATTCCGCCTGTCGGCGCGGCGCGGCGTTGCTGATACAATTTCCCGATGACCTATCAAGTTCTCGCACGCAAGTGGCGTCCGAAGGATTTCGCTTCGCTCGTCGGCCAGGAGCACGTCGTCAGGGCGCTTACGCACGCGCTCGACGGCGGGCGTTTGCATCACGCCTATCTATTCACCGGCACGCGCGGGGTCGGCAAGACCACGCTGTCGCGCATCTTCGCCAAGGCGCTCAATTGCGAGACGGGCGTCACGTCGCAGCCGTGCGGCGTCTGTCGCGCATGCCGCGAAATCGACGAGGGGCGCTTCGTCGACTATGTCGAAATGGATGCGGCGAGCAATCGCGGCGTCGACGAAATGGCCGCGCTGCTCGAGCGCGCTGTGTACGCGCCCGTCGATGCGCGCTTCAAGGTCTACATGATCGACGAAGTGCACATGCTGACGAACCACGCGTTCAACGCGATGCTGAAGACGCTCGAGGAGCCGCCGCCGCACGTCAAGTTCATCCTCGCGACCACCGATCCGCAGAAGATCCCCGTCACGGTGCTGTCGCGCTGCCTGCAGTTCAACCTGAAGCAGATGCCGGCCGGGCATATCGTGTCGCATCTCGAGCGGATCCTCGGCGAGGAGCGCATCGCGTTCGAACCGCAGGCGCTGCGGCTGCTCGCGCGTGCCGCGCAGGGCAGCATGCGCGATGCGCTGTCGCTGACCGACCAGGCGATCGCCTATTCGGCGAACCAGGTGACCGAGACGGCGGTGTCGGGCATGTTGGGCGCGCTCGATCAGACCTACATGGTCCGGCTGCTGGACGCGCTCGCGACGGCCGACGGCCCCGGAATTCTCGCGATCGCCGATGAAATGGCGTTGCGCAGCCTGTCGTTCTCGACCGCGCTGCAGGATCTCGCCGGGCTGTTGCACCGGATCGCATGGGCGCAGTTCGCGCCGGCGTCGGTGCTCGACGAGTGGCCGGAGGCGGGCGATCTGCGCCGCTTCGCCGAGACGCTGAGCCCGGAGCAGGTGCAGCTCTATTACCAGATCGCCACGGTCGGGCGGAGCGAGCTGGGGCTCGCGCCGGACGAATACGCGGGTTTCACGATGACGTTGCTGCGGATGCTGGCGTTCGAGCCGGCCGCTGCCGGCGCGGGCGGCTCGGCGCCGGGCGCGCTGCCGGTCGCGGGTGGTCGCGCAAGCGCCGCGCGCAGCGCGCAACCCGCCGCCTCGGCGGCGAGCGCGCAGCCGGCCGGCGTTCGACCGGTTCCGGCCCAGCCGCCGGTCGCGGCCGCGGTGTTGGCCGAGCCTGCACCTGTACCTGCGCCTGTTGTCCCTGCACCCGCTCCGCGCGCGGAAACCATCGCCGCGCAGCCTGAAGTCGCGCAGTCTGAAGTCGCGCAGTCTGAAGTCGCGCAGTCTGAAGCGCGCGCGCCGGCGCAGGGTGAAACGGTTGTCGAGGCGGCGCTCGTCGCCGAGATCACGCCGCCTGCGCCGGCCGCTCCGCTTGCCGAGCCTGCGCCGGTTCAATCCGCGGAGGCGGCGAAGCCGGCCGACCCGCCTGCCGCACGGCCTGCGCCGGCCGCATCCGCCCGCGCGGGCGGGGCGGCGGCCGCGCTTGACGTGCTGCGCAACGCCGGCATGCGCGTGTCGACGGATCGTGGTCGCGCGTCCGCCGCGCCGAAGCCGGCCGCCCCCGCTCCCACGGCGGCGGCCGCGAAGCCCGGCCCCCGGGTCAACGTGCCGGTGCCCACGCCGCGCGCGGCGCCGCAGGCCGGCGGCGCATCGAGCGATGCACCGCCCTGGGAAGACATTCCGCCGGACGACTACGTGCCGCTGTCGGCGGACGAGATGTTCGGCGCGCCGCTCGACGACGGCTTCGTGCCGGTGTTCGACAGCGGTCCGGACGATGTGCGGCTTGCCCCGAAACCCGCGCCGGCGGCGCCTGTCGACGCCCGGCCGCTGCCGCCCGCGATCGCGCTCGACGCGATCGGCTACGACGGCGAATGGCCGGCGCTGGCTGCGACGCTGCCGCTCAAGGGGGTGGCGTACCAGCTGGCGTTCAACAGCGAACTGACCGCCGTCGACGGGGGGGGGCTGAAATTGTCGGTGCCCGTGCCGCAGTACGCGGACGCCGCGCAGGTCGCGAAACTCAAGGCCGCGCTGGCGGACACGCTCGGCAAGCCGGTCGAGGTCGAGGTCACGGTCGGCGCCGCGCGTCGTACCGCGGCCGCGCTCGACGCCGCGGCGCGTGCGCAGCGTCAGCGCGAGGCGGAGCAGGAGATCGGCGGAGACCCGTTCGTCCAGCAGCTGATCCGCGAGTTCGGCGCGCGCATCGTCGAAGGCTCGGTGCGCCCGCTGGCGGCGGACGGCGGCCCGGCGGCGGAAGGCGCTGCACCGACGCTGCACTGAACGCGCGAGGGGGCGCGCCGCGCCCCATTCCCTTATCCCGGATCCGGCGCTAAGATCGCGCCGGTTTTCAAACGTATACGAAGGAGCATGTCCATGATGAAAGGCCAACTCGCGGGGCTGATGAAGCAAGCCCAGCAGATGCAGGAAAACATGAAGAAGATGCAGGAGCAGCTGGCCCTCATCGAAGTCGAGGGGCAGTCGGGCGCCGGTCTCGTCAAGGTCACGATGACCTGCAAGAACGAAGTGCGCCGCGTGACGATCGACCCGAGCCTGCTCACGGACGACAAGGACATGCTCGAGGATCTCGTCGCGGCGGCGTTCAACGACGCGGCGCGCAAGGCCGAGGCGACCTCGCAGGAAAAGATGAGCGGCATGACGGCAGGTCTGCCGCTGCCGCCGGGCTTCAAGCTGCCGTTCTGAGCCCCGTCGCGTCGTTGCCCATCCGCGTATGAAACAGCCTTCCGCCCTGTCCGCGCTCGTCGAGGCGCTGCGCGCGCTGCCCGGCGTCGGCCCGAAGTCGGCGCAGCGCATCGCGTATCACCTGATGCAGCACGATCGCGACGGCGCGGAGCGGCTCGGCCGCTCGCTGCTGTTCGCGACCGAGCATTTGCAGCACTGCGAGAAGTGCAACACGTTCACGGAGGCGCAGATCTGCGAGGTCTGCAGCGACGCGGAACGCGACCCCACGCTGCTCTGCGTGGTGGAAACCCCAGCCGACCAGATCATGCTCGAACAGACCATGACCTACCGCGGCCTGTACTTCGTGCTGATGGGCCGCTTGAGCCCGCTCGACGGCATCGGCCCGAAGGAAATTCATTTCGACCGGCTGGTGCGGCGCGCGTCGGACGGAATCGTCAAGGAAGTGGTCCTGGCGACCAATTTCACCAACGAAGGCGAGGCGACCGCGCACTACCTCGGGCAGACGCTCAAGGCGCGCGGGCTCGCGGTCACGCGGCTCGCGCGCGGCGTGCCGGTGGGCGGCGAACTGGAGTACGTCGACGCGGGCACGATCGCGCGGGCGATGCTCGATCGCCGCACGATGTAGCCGCCGCGCGGAACCACCGCGCGGCCTCTCCGCGAGCCGCCGCCGCAGGGCGGTTCAGCCTTCGCATCACATCGAGGAAGCGACATGCACGCAACCCCGGGCCCGCTCGCGGGCGTCAAGGTACTCGAGTTCGGCACGCTCATCGCAGGGCCGTTCGCGGCGCGATTGTTTGCCGAGTTCGGCGCCGAAGTCATCAAGATCGAGGATCCGAACGGCGGCGATCCGCTGCGCAAGTGGCGCAAGCTGTATCCGGAAGCGGGCGGCACCTCGCTGTGGTGGTCGGTGCAGGCGCGCAACAAGAAATCGGTCACGCTCAACCTGAAATCGGAAGAAGGCCGCGAGATCGCGCGGCGGCTCGCGCGCGAGGCCGACATCGTGATCGAGAATTTCCGTCCGGGCCTGCTCGAGAAGCTCGGGCTCGGCTATGACGTGCTGTCGGCCGACAACCCGGGCCTCATCATGGTGCGCCTGTCCGGCTACGGGCAGACCGGACCGTATCGCGACCGTCCCGGCTTCGGCGCGATCGCCGAATCGATGGGCGGCCTGCGGCACATCACCGGCTACCCGGACCTGCCGCCGCCGCGGATCGGCATCTCGATCGGCGATTCGATCGCGGCGCTGCACGGCGTGATCGGGGCGCTGATGGCGCTGCATCACCGCAACACGAACGGCGGCGCGGGGCAGATGGTCGACGTCGCGCTGTACGAGGCGGTGTTCAACATGATGGAGAGCGTGGTGCCCGAGTACGGCGTGTACGGGCTCGTGCGCGAGCGCACGGGTGCGTCGCTGCCCGGCATCGTGCCGTCCAACACCTATCCGTGCCGCGACGGCAGCATCGTGATAGGCGGCAACAGCGATCCGATCTTCAAGCGCCTGATGGCGGCGATCGAGCGGCCCGATCTCGCCGACGATCCGGCGCTCGCGCAAAACGACGGGCGCGTGCCGCGCACGCGCGAGATCGACGACGCGATTGCCGCGTGGCTCGCGACGCGCACGATCGACGAGGCGCTCGCCGTGCTCAACGCGGCGGATGTGCCGGCCGGGCGCATCTACAGCGTGGCCGACATGTTCAGCGATCCGCAATTCATCGCGCGCCAGATGATCGAGCGCTTCAAGCTGGCGGACGGCGCGGAGATCCCGCTGCCGGCCGTCACGCCGAAGCTGTCCGATACGCCGGGCGATACGCGCTGGCTCGGGCCCGAACTCGGCGCGCATACCGACGAGGTGCTGGGCTCGCTGGGCTACACGCCCGAGGCCATTCGCGCATTGCGCGACAAACGGGTGATCTGAGCGCCGCGCGCGCGACCGGACTGTCGTTCGCGCGCCATCTTTCCTCGGTTACAATCGCCGGATGCGAATCCTACTCAGTAACGACGACGGCTACCTTGCGCCGGGCCTCGCGGCGCTCCATGCAGCGCTGTTGCCGCTCGGCGAGGTCACGGTGATCGCGCCCGAGCAGAATTGCAGCGGCGCGTCGAATTCCCTCACGCTGTCGCGGCCGTTGTCGCTGCAGCGTTCGGCGAGCACCGGCTTTTACTACGTGAACGGCACGCCGACCGACTCCGTGCACCTCGGGCTCACGGGCCTGCTCGACGCGCGCCCCGGTCTCGTCGTGTCCGGCATCAACAACGGCCAGAACATGGGCGAGGACACGCTTTACTCGGGCACCGTCGCGGCGGCC
This sequence comes from Burkholderia sp. FERM BP-3421, assembly GCF_028657905.1. Classification (NCBI taxonomy): domain Bacteria; kingdom Pseudomonadati; phylum Pseudomonadota; class Betaproteobacteria; order Burkholderiales; family Burkholderiaceae; genus Burkholderia; species Burkholderia sp. FERM BP-3421. Next base: position 985,656 of record NZ_CP117782.1, read on the forward strand.
ACCGAAGGGGTGATGTTCGGCGTTCCCGCGATCGCGTTCTCGCTCGTCGACAAAGGTTGGGCGCATCTCGACGCCGCTGCGCGCGTGGCGGCCGAGGTCGTGCGGCACTATCTCGCGCATCCGCTGGCGGGCCAGCCGTTGCTGAACGTGAATATTCCCAACCGGCCGTACGAGGCGCTGGGCGCGTGGACGGTCACCCGCCTCGGCAAGCGTCATCCGTCGCAGCCGGTGATTCGCCAGACCAACCCGCGCGGCGAGCCGATCTACTGGATCGGCGCGTCCGGCGAGGCGCTGGATTCGAGCGAAGGCACCGATTTCCATGCCACGGCGCGCGGCGAGGTGTCGATTACGCCGCTGCGGCTCGACCTGACCCACACCCAGATGCTGGCCGCGACGCACGACTGGGCGAGCGCGAGGAGCGACGCTTCATGAGCGGCGAGCGCGCAAAGCGGTTTCCGCTTGCGCTCGAAGATCTCAAGCGCGAGCCGCGCAAGCCGGAAGGCCTGGCGGGCGAGCGCCAGGCGGCGGGCGACGCCGCGCGCCAGCGGCTCGGTTCGGCCACGGCGCGCAGCGCCTCGCAGTCGGACGGGCGCGCATCGAAGCCCTCGGCCGGGGCGGCGGCTTCCAAGCCCGCCAAGCCGGGGCACGTCGCGCCCAAGCCGGTTTCGCCCAGGCAGGTCGCCTCGCTGCCGGCCGTATCCAAGCCGGCCGTATCCAAGCCGGCCGCGCTTAGGCCGGCCGCGCCTAAGCCGGCCGCGCCCAATGTCGCCTTGAACGGGAAGCTCGCACTGACGTCGGAACGCGTGCGCGAACGGATGGTCGAACGGCTGCGCGCGAATGGCATCACCGATCCGCGCGTGCTGAATGCGCTGGCCGTCGTGCCGCGTCACATGTTCGTCGATCCCGGGCTCGCGGCCCAGGCCTATGAGGACGCGGCGCTGCCGATCGGCCATCAGCAGACGATCTCGAAGCCGTCGGTCGTGGCGCGCATGATCGAATTGGCATCCGCGGGCCGGCCGCTCGAGCGGGTGCTGGAGATCGGCACCGGCTGCGGTTACCAGGCGGCGGTGTTGAGCCAGGTCGCGGTCGACGTGTATTCGATCGAACGCATCCGCCCGCTCTACGAGCGGGCGAAACTGAATTTGCGCCCGTTGCGCGTGCCGAACATTCGGCTGCATTACGGCGATGGGCGCGTCGGTCTGCCATCGGCGGCGCCGTTCGACGCGATCGTGATCGCGGCGGCGGGGCTCGACGTGCCGCAGGCCTTGCTTGAACAATTGGCGATCGGCGGGCGGCTCGTGGCTCCGGTCGGCGCTCAGGACGGCCAGTCCCAGGTGCTGACGCTCGTCGAACGGGTCGCGGCCGCGCAGTGGCGCGAGTCGCGGCTTGATCGCGTTTTCTTTGTCCCTTTAAAATCCGGAGTGATTTGACACCGATGAGTATGTTGCGCGCGATGCAAACCAATCGTTCGAAGATTCCGCTCTCGCTCGCTCAGCGCGCGATCTGCGTGGCTGCTTTCACGCTGCTTGGCGCTTGTGCGACGCGCCTCGACCAGGCACCCGTCGTCGACCGCTCCGGCGCGCTCGGCACCACCGCGGGCGCGGCCCAGCCGGCCGTACCGCTGGGTCCGCCGCCGCCCGGTTATTACCGGGTAAAGCCGGGCGACACCCTATATCGGATTGCACTCGAAAACGGCCAGAATTATCGCGATATCGCGGCGTGGAATAACCTCACCAATCCGAATCAGATCGAAGTCGATCAATTGCTGCGCGTCGTGTCGCCGGGCGCGAGCGCCGGCGCGGCAGGCGTCGCGACGACACCGGTCGCGGGCGCCGCGGTGCAGACGGCGCCGCTGTCGAGCGGTCCGGCCGCTGCGCCCGTATATGGGTCCGGTTCGACGGCGACGCCGCCCGTGGCGACGCCGCCCGTGGCAGCGCCGGCAGGCGACGCGGGCGCGTCGGCGGCGGGCGGCGCGGTGTCGTTCATGTGGCCGGCGCGTGGTCCGTTGCTGAACACATTCGACGATGCGAAGAACAAAGGCGTCAACATCGGCGGCGCGGCGGGCGACCCGGTGAAGGCGGCCGCGGATGGTCGCGTGGTGTACGCGGGCAATGGCCTGCGGGGCTATGGCAACCTCATTATCGTCAAGCACGACGCGACTTATCTCACCGCATATGCACACAACCGCGCTTTGATGGTAAAAGAGGGGGACGCGGTGACGAAAGGCCAGAAAATCGCAGAGATGGGCAATAGCGATTCAGACCGTGTGATGCTGCATTTCGAGGTTCGCCGGCAGGGTAAACCTGTCGATCCGCTGAAGTATTTGCCGCCTCAATAGACGAGACGACCATGCCGAAATCGAAGCGCCACGAGCCGCAAGCCGAATCTGAGAACCTCAGTCGTGCCACGCAAGCATCGGTGGAACGGAAGGGTGCTTCGACCGGCGAGGACGACGATGCCGCTGACGCAGAACGCGACTACGACGCCCGTGAGGCCCGCGACGGCGAGGAAGACGCCGCAGAGGAGCGCGAGGCGCCGGCCGAGCTCGACGATTTCCGGGCGCTGCTGCAGGCGGAGCTGACCGCCGACACGATCCAGCACTACCTGAACCGCATCAGCGTGAAGCCGCTCTTGACCGTCGAGGAAGAGCAGCGCTATTCGCGGCTCGCGAAGGCGGGCGAGTTCGAAGCGCGCCAGGTGATGATCGAGCGCAACCTGCGGCTCGTCGTCAGCATCGCGAAAGGCTATCTGAACCGCGGCGTGCCGCTCCTCGATCTGATCGAGGAAGGCAACCTCGGGCTCATGCATGCGATCGAGAAGTTCGATCCGACGCGCGGCTTCCGTTTTTCGACCTATGCGACCTGGTGGATCCGCCAGAGCATCGAGCGCGCGATCATGAATCAGGCGCGCACGGTGCGGCTGCCGGTGCACGTGATCCGCGAACTGAACCAGGTGTTGCGCGCGAAGCGTCACCTGGAGAAGAACTCGATGTCGACGGGCGAGGCGGCCGAGCGCCGCGAAGCCAGCATCGACGACATCGCCTATCTCACCGGCAAGACGGCCGAGGAAGTCACCGACATCCTCGCGCTGAACGAACACACCGCTTCGCTCGACGCGCCGCTCGATCTCGATCCGGCGAGCAGCCTGCTCGACCTGTTGCCGGACGACCAGAGTCAGTCGCCCGACGCCGAGGTGCAGCACCGCGAGCTGGAAACGCTCACGCGCGCGTGGTTGTCGCGTCTCTCCGACAAGCACCGCCACGTGATCGAGCGCCGCTTCGGTCTCAACCACATCGAACCCGCGACGCTCGAGGAGCTGGCCGACGAGATGGGGCTGACCCGCGAGCGCGTCCGTCAGATCCAGCAGGAAGCGCTCGTGCGTCTCAAACGATTCTTTGCCTCCAACGGCGTACGCAAGGACGCCGTACTGTAATTCACTGATGATTCCGATTCTGGTTTTTGACATCGAAACGATTCCCGATGTCGACGGCATTCGCCGTCTCGAGGATTTGCCCGCCGACTTGAACGATGCCGAGGTCGCCGAGCATGCGTTTGCCGCGCGACGCGAGAAGACCGGCAGCGATTTCCTGCCGCATCACCTGCAGCGGATCGCCGCGATCTCCTGCGTGTTCCGCGACGATTCCGGGTTCCGCGTGCGTTCGCTCGGCACGCCCGACGATCCGGAGATCACGCTGATCCAGTCGTTCTATCGCGTGATCGAGAAGTACACGCCGCAACTCGTGTCGTGGAACGGCGGCGGCTTCGATCTGCCGGTGCTCCATTACCGCGCGCTCGTGCATGGCGTCGCCGCGCCGCGCTATTGGGACATGGGCGAGGACGACCGCGAGTTCAAGTGGAACAACTACCTGTCGCGCTACCACTCGCGCCATACCGACCTGATGGACGTGCTCGCGCTGTACCAGCCGCGCGCGAGCGCGCCGCTCGATGCGCTCGCGAAGCTGTGCGGCTTCCCCGGCAAGCTCGGGATGGACGGCGGGCAGGTGTGGCATGCCTTCCAGGAAGGCCAGATCGACGCGATCCGCAACTATTGCGAAACCGACGTCGTCAATACCTATCTGCTGTACTGCCGGTTCCAGCAGATGCGCGGCGGCCTGAGCGCGGGCGCGTATGCCGACGAGATCGCGCTGGTCAAGCGGGCGCTCCAACTGGAGGCTGCGCCGCATTGGGCGGAATATCTCGCGGCCTTCGGCGCATGACGGGCTCGGGGCTTGCGTGATTCCGGTGCGATCGGGGGATGCGACGGCGTCGCGTCGTCGATCTCGCTGCGCGTGATTCGCTCGGCTGCGGCGCGGCGACGGACACGTCATCGCGCACGCATCGTGCCATCCCTCCCTTGTTCCGTGTCATGACAACTCTCTGTCGTCGGCGGCATGCGCCCGTGTAGCGACTGCGGGTGCGTCATCGAACGGGCGCTCGCTTGCGGAGAGAGCGCCGCTGTTCCAGGGGCTGTTGACGCGCCGCGCAGGGATGGCGCGAGCGGATTGGAAACGGTTTCGAGAGCGCCGGGTGGGGCTGCCTCGCGATGCAGTGTACGCAGCGTCTTGATCGGTGCGAGTCGTCGGGCGTGATGTACACGTCAGATGCATGACCACCACGCACAGCATGCGCAATCGCCGTGTGGCGCCGGTACGAGCGCGCTGCGCGGTATCGCTGCGGGCGGGCCAGGGCGGGGCGTGGCGGACGCGCGGTGACGAGCGCGTTGCCGAAAGAACGGCGCTGTCCTGTTCGTCTGACTGAGATGGCGGACGATCGACCGCGATCGCGTCGTCGCCGCATAGCCGGGCAGCAGCGCGGCGCGTTCCATCTGCTGAGGCGGCGATGGCCGGCCCGGCAGCGCCTGGACGCCGCGCGTCAGCTTCCGCGCGCACAGGATGCCGAAATCGGCAGCCGCGCGATCCGCGTCGCCGTGCGCGTGCCGGCTCCATGGGATATTCCAATTGATCCGCCGCATCGGTGAATCTCCGTTCGAGTGCGGTCATTCGTCTACAATCTCGCCTTCCCACAAACGTTCGTCAGGAAAAGCTGGTGACTGAAGCCGTCCCCCCGTCTGCGCGCGACGCGAAGCGCGCGTCCGCCTCGCCTGTTGGCGCCCCGATTCTCGAGATCGACTCCCTCGACATGGATGCCCGCGGCGTCGGCCGCGTCGTCAACGAGGACGGCGAGCCGGGCAAGGTGATTTTCGTCGAGGGCGCGCTGCCCGGCGAGCGCGTGACGTACGCGAGCTACCGCCGCAAGCCGAGCTACGAGCAGGCACAGGTCGTCGATATTCTGCGCCCGAGCGTGATGCGCACGACGCCGAAGTGCGCGTTCTTCGGCACGTGCGGCGGCTGCTCGATGCAGCACCTCGAAATGCGCGCGCAGGTCGCGATCAAGCAGCGGGTGCTCGAGGACAATCTGTGGCATCTCGCGAAGCTGCGCGCGGAGACGATCTTCGCGCCGATCCACGGGCCGTCGTGGGGCTATCGCTACCGCGCGCGGTTGACCGTGCGCAACGTGGTCAAGAAGGGCGGCGTGCTGGTCGGCTTTCATGAGAAGAAGAGCAGCTACGTGGCCGACATGACGAGTTGCGAGGTGTTGCCGCCGCACGTGTCCGCGCTGCTCGTGCCGCTGCGCCGGCTCGTCGAGGGCCTGTCGATCCGCGATCGGATGCCGCAGATCGAGCTGGCGGTGGGGTCGACGGTCACGGCGCTGGTGCTGCGCGTGCTCGAGCCGATCAATGCGGACGACGAAGCGCTGCTGCGCGCGTTCGCGGACGCGCACGGCGTTCAGTTCTGGCTGCAGCCGAAGGGCCCGGATACGGTCGTGCCGTTCTATCCGCTCGACGCGCAGCTCGACTACACGTTGCCGGAATTCAATATCCGCATGCCGTTCAAGCCGACCGATTTCACTCAGGTCAATCATCAGATCAACCGCGTGCTGGTCGGGCGCGCGTTGCGCCTGCTCGCGCCGCGCCGCGACGATCGCGTGCTCGACCTGTTCTGCGGGATCGGCAACTTCACGCTGCCGCTCGCGCGGCGCGCGCGCGAGGTGGTGGGAATCGAGGGCAGCGAGGCGCTCACCACGCGCGCGCTCGCGAATGCGCGCGAGAACGGTGTCGACGGTCATACGTCGTTTGCGTGTCGCAACCTGTTCGAGGTGAGCGCCGACGATCTGCGCGCGCTCGGTGCGTTCGACAAATTCCTGGTCGATCCGCCGCGCGAAGGGGCGCTCGCGGTCTCCAAGGCGCTCGCGGAAATCGCGCAGAGCGGCGTGGGGCCGTTGCCGAAGCGGATCGTCTACGTGTCGTGCAATCCGGCGACGCTCGCGCGCGACGCGGGCCTGCTCGTGCACGAGGCGGGCTACCGGATGCTCGGCGCGGGCGTGGTCAACATGTTCCCGAATACCTCGCACGTCGAATCGATCGCGGTGTTCGAGCGGGACTGACGCGCCGCGCGGCATCGCGCGGACGAAAAAAAACCGGCTCGAGGGCCGGTTTTTTCTGTCGCGCGCGGCGCAATCAGTTGCGGTTGCCGCCGAAGATGCCGAGCAGCGCCAGCAGGTTCGTGAACACGTTGTACAGATCGAGGTAGATCGCGAGCGTGGCCGTGATGTAGTTGGTCTCGCCGCCGTTCACGACGCGCTGCACGTCGAACAGCATGTAAGCGGAGAAGATCACGATCGCGAGCACCGAGACCGTGAGCATCAACGCCGGCAGTTGCAGGAACATGTTGGCGGCCATGGCGAGCAGCAGCACGATCACGCCCATGAACAGCCACTTGCCGAGCCCCGAGAAATCGCGCTTGCTGACGGTGGCGATCGTCGCCATCGCGGCGAAGATGATGCCGGTGCCGCCGAAGGCAAGCATGATCAGCGACGGGCCGTTCGAGAAGCCGAGGATGAAGCTCAGCAGGCGCGACAGCATCAGGCCCATGAAGAACGTGAAGCCGAGCAGCACGAATACGCCGGCGCTGCTGTTCTTGGTGCGCTCGATCGCGAACATGAAGCCGAACGCGATCGCGAAGAACGCGAGCAGGCTCATGGCCGGGCTCGTGGCCGCGAACAGCGAGAAGCCGGTGGCGACGCCGACCCACGCGCCCAGCACGGTCGGCACCATCGACAGGGCGAGCAGCCAGTAGGTGTTGCGCAGCACGCGGTTGCGGGTTTCGGCCGTGCCGACGGCGCCGCCGCGGCCGAAGTTGTACGGATAGTCGTTCATGCTTTCTCCTAACATTGAACGTGAAAACGTTTGAAGCGCGGACTTCCGGGCGCTGTGTGCGCTGCAGCAATCCGCGATGCTGCTACTCCTAAGATAGGTTTCGAGGCCTTAGGTTTCAATGGCTTGGGCGTCGAAACCGATGTTTTTGGAACCTTTCATCTGTGTAAGGGTTCAATCGCAATGATACACGGGATCGTGTTACAATAGCGGATTCATTTGAAAACGTAACCTCTTAATTTCTTGGAGTTTTTATGGCAATCGAACGCACCCTGTCGATCATCAAGCCGGACGCGGTGGCAAAGAACGTGATCGGTCAGATCTACAGCCGTTTCGAAGGCGCTGGCCTGAAGGTCATCGCAGCGCGCATGGCGCATCTGTCGCGCGGCGAAGCGGAGAAGTTCTACGCGGTGCACGCAGAGCGTCCGTTCTTCAAGGACCTCGTCGATTTCATGGTCTCCGGCCCGGTGATGATCCAGGTTCTGGAAGGTGAAGGCGCGATTCTGAAGAACCGCGACCTGATGGGCGCGACGGACCCGAAGAAGGCGGAAAAGGGCACGATCCGCGCCGACTTCGCGGACAGCATCGACGCGAACGCAGTGCACGGCTCGGACGCCGCTGAAACGGCGCGCGGCGAGATCGCATTCTTCTTCCCGGAAATGAACGTCTACTCGCGTTAAGCGAGTGGCTGGATCCGGCGCAGCGGCAAGGCAGGGCATCATGGCGAGTGAATCTTCCGTCAATCTTCTCGACTTCGACGCCGAGGGGCTGGTCGCGTACTGCGGCAGCCTCGGCGAGAAGCCGTTTCGGGCCAAGCAGCTGCAGCGCTGGATCCATCAATACAATGCCGCCGATTTCGACGGCATGACCGATCTCGCGAAGTCCTTGCGCGAAAAGCTCAAGGGCCGCGCCGAGATCCGCATGCCGGACATCGCCAGCGATCACGTGTCCACCGACGGCACGCGCAAGTGGCTGATCGACGTCGGCAACGGCAATGCGGTCGAGACGGTCTACATCCCCGAGGAAACGCGCGGCACGCTGTGCGTGTCCTCGCAGGCGGGGTGCGCGGTCAACTGCCGTTTCTGTTCCACCGGCAAGCAGGGCTTTTCCCGCAATCTGTCGACGGCCGAGATCATCGGCCAGTTGCGGATGGCCGAATTCGCGCTGCGGGCGTCGCTCGGGCGCGCGCCGGGCCCGAACGGCAAGGCCGAACGGGTGATCACGAATGTCGTCATGATGGGCATGGGCGAGCCGCTGCTCAATTACACGGCGGTCGTACCGGCCATGCGGCTGATGCTTGACGACAATGCGTACGGCCTGTCGCGCCGGCGCGTCACGCTGTCGACCTCGGGCGTGGTGCCGATGATGGACCGGCTCGGCGCCGAGCTGCCGGTCGCGCTCGCGGTGTCGCTGCACGCGCCGAATGATGCGCTGCGCGACGAACTCGTGCCGCTCAACCGCAAGCATCCGCTGCGCGAACTGATGGCCGCGTGCCAGCGCTATCTGAAAGTCGCGCCGCGCGATTTCATCACCTTCGAATACTGCATGCTCGACGGCGTCAACGACACCGAGGCGCATGCCCGCGAGCTGCTCGCGCTCACGCGCGACGTGCCGTGCAAGTTCAATCTGATACCGTTCAATCCGTTCCCCGAATCGGGCCTCCTGCGCTCGAAGAACGAACAGATCAAGCGCTTCGCGCAGATTCTGATCGATGCGGGCGTGGTGACGACGGTACGCAAGACCCGCGGCGACGATATCGACGCCGCATGCGGTCAGCTGGCAGGGGCGGTCAAGGATCGCACGCGTCTTGCCGAGCGGACCGGCGCAGGAAAAATCATCGAGGTCCGGGCGGTTTGACGGGGATGCCCGGATCTCAGCAGTCAATACGCGAACAGCGATCGGATGCGGCGCATGATTGCGCCGTGCATTGTGTGACAACGATATTGCGCCTTCTGGCCGGCCACGCCGGCGCGAACGCGCAACTGAAGAAGAATCGACGCGAGGATTAGGATGAGCGAGCCGCAGCCGTCACAGGGCGCACAGACGAATGCCGGGCCGCAACCGGCGCCGGCGGGCATGGAATCGCTGGCGGCGGTCGGCGCCCGGCTGGCGCAGCTTCGGGAAGCGAAGGGCTGGTCGGTCGGCGACGTGTCGGCGCGGCTCAAGGTCGCGCCTCCGAAGCTCCGCGCGCTCGAGTCGGGCGACATCAGCCATCTGCCGGGCACGGCGTTCGCGGTCGGCGTGGTGCGCAGCTACGCGAAGATGCTCGGCGTCGATCCGGAGCCGTTCGCGCAGGTGCTGCGTCGCGAGCGCGGCGCGCCCGAGGTCGATCTGTCGATGCCCGCGTCGGCGGGCACGGATCTGCCGCGCGGCCGGGTGTCGATTCCGCTGGGCGGCTCGTCGCGCCATCGTTCGTGGCTGTGGGCCGTGGCGGCGGCCGTGATCGCGGTGGTCGCGGCGGCGATGTGGCATACGGGCGGCGATTCGTCGAACTGGCTCGCGCGCTTCAAGTCCTCGGGCGGCGCGGAAAGCGCGTCCGCGGTGCAGGCGCAGCCGGAGGCGAGCGCGCCCGAGGCGAGCCCGGTGGCGGGCGGGCCGATCGCGAGTGAGCCGCAGGCTGCCGGTTCCGATGCGGCCGGGTCGACGCCCGCCGCGACCGACGCTTCGGTCAGCGCGCCGGCCGCGCCGCCCGTCGCAGTGGCGCCGGCTTCCGCCGCGCCCGCCGCTTCCGCGCCGGCGCCGGTGGTGGTCGCCGGCACGACGGGCGCGAGCGATGCGGCGAGCGCGGTGGTCGCCGCCGCGGGCCAGTCGCTCGTCGAACTGAAGGTCACGCAGGATTGCTGGTTCAGCGTGCGCGACAAGAACGGCAAGGAAGTCTTCTCCGCGCTGGTGCGCGCGGGCGAGAGCAAACAGGTCTCGGGCGATGCGCCGCTCAAGGTCACGATCGGCAACAAGGCCGGGCTCGACGCGATAACGGTCGACGGAAAACCCGTCGATCCGGCAAAATATTCGACGGCTCGGGGCAACGTCGCGCGGTTCACGTTGCCCTGACGGTAAGCGCCGTGGCTGACCGGGCACGGCGCTTTTTCAATTCGCGCGTCGCCGGGCAGGCGGCGCATCCGGCGTAAATGGATCTATCGATGCAATCCGAAGCTCAATCCCCCCGCAACAGTCAGATTTGTTCAACCGAGCCGGTGTTCGGCGGCCACGCGCCGCGGCGCGTGTCGCACGCGGTGGATGTCCGTTGGGGCGGGCAGCTCGTGACGATCGGCGGCGCCGCGCCGGTGCGCGTGCAGTCGATGACGAATACCGATACCGCGGACGCGATCGGTACGGCCATCCAGATCAAGGAACTCGCGAACGCCGGCTCCGAACTGGTGCGGATCACGGTGGACACGCCGGCCGCCGCCGCCGCCGTGCCCGCGATTCGCGAGCAGCTCGACCGCATGGGCGTCATGGTGCCGCTCGTCGGCGACTTCCATTACAACGGCCATCTGCTGCTGCGCGACCACCCCGGTTGCGCGGAATCGCTGTCGAAGTACCGGATCAATCCGGGCAACGTCGGCCAGGGCGCGAAGCGCGACACGCAGTTCGCGCAGATGATCGAGTTCGCGGCCAAGTACGACAAGCCGGTGCGGATCGGCGTGAACTGGGGCAGCCTCGACCAGGATCTGCTCGCCCGCATGATGGATGAGAACGCCGCGCGCGCGGTGCCGTGGGAAGCCCAGAGCGTGATGTACGAGGCGCTGATCCAGTCGGCGATCGGCTCCGCCGAGCGGGCGGTCGAGCTGGGCCTCGGGCGCGACCGGATCGTGCTGTCGTGCAAGGTCAGCGGCGTGCAGGACCTGATCGCGGTGTATCGCGAGCTGTCGCGTCGCTGCGGATTCGCGCTGCACCTGGGCCTGACCGAAGCCGGGATGGGCTCGAAGGGCATCGTCGCGTCGACGGCGGCGCTGGGCGTGCTGCTGCAGGAAGGCATCGGCGACACGATCCGCATCTCGCTGACGCCGGAGCCGGGCGCGCCGCGCACGGGCGAGGTCGTGGTCGGCCAGGAGATCCTGCAGACCATGGGCCTGCGCGCGTTCGCGCCGATGGTGATCGCATGCCCGGGCTGCGGCCGCACCACGAGCACGCTGTTCCAGGAACTGGCGATGGACATCCAGACCTACCTGCGCGAGCAGATGCCGGTCTGGCGCAAGACCTACCCGGGCGTCGAGAAAATGAACGTCGCGGTGATGGGCTGCATCGTCAACGGGCCGGGCGAATCGAAGCACGCGAACATCGGCATCAGCCTGCCGGGCTCCGGCGAGAACCCGGCAGCGCCGGTGTTCATCGACGGCGAAAAGGTGAAGACGCTGCGCGGCGAACGCATCGCGGAAGAATTCCAGCAGATCGTCAGCGATTACGTCGAGCGTAACTATGGCCGCGCTGCGGCCGCGAATTAAACGTCAACCGAATACAGATGACAGAACAAAAGCGAAAGATCGAGAAGCTGTCCGGCGTCAAGGGCATGAACGACATCCTGCCGCAGGATGCCGGGCTGTGGGAGTTCTTCGAATCGACCGTCAAGTCGCTGCTGCGCGCGTACGGCTATCAGAACATCCGCACGCCGATCGTCGAGCATACGCAGTTGTTCACGCGCGGCATCGGCGAGGTGACCGACATCGTCGAGAAGGAGATGTACAGCTTCACCGACGCGCTGAACGGCGAGCATCTCACGCTGCGTCCGGAGAACACCGCGGCCGTGGTGCGCGCGGCGATCGAGCACAACCTGCTGTACGACGGCCCGAAGCGCCTGTGGTACGTCGGTCCGATGTTCCGTCACGAGCGTCCGCAGCGCGGCCGCTATCGCCAGTTCCACCAGGTCGGCGTCGAGGCGCTCGGCTTCGCGGGGCCGGACGCGGACGCGGAAATCATCATGATGTGCCAGCGCCTGTGGGACGACCTCGGGCTGACCGGCATCCGCCTCGAACTCAATTCGCTCGGGCTCGCCGAGGAGCGCGCCGCGCACCGCGTCGAGCTGATCAAGTACCTCGAGCAGCACGCGGAGCAGCTCGACGAGGACGCGAAGCGCCGCCTGTATACGAACCCGCTGCGCGTGCTCGACACGAAGAACCCCGCGCTGCAGGACGTCGTGCAGAACGCGCCGAAGCTGATCGACTTCCTCGGCGAGGCGTCGCGCTCGCATTTCGACGGGCTGCAGCGCCTGCTCAAGGCGAACAACATCCCGTTCACGGTCAATCCGCGTCTCGTGCGCGGCCTCGACTACTACAACCTGACCGTGTTCGAATGGGTGACCGACAAGCTCGGCGCGCAGGGCACGGTGGCGGCGGGCGGCCGCTACGATCCGCTGATCGAGCAGCTGGGCGGCAAGCCGACGGCTGCGTGCGGCTGGGCCATGGGCATCGAGCGGATCCTCGAGTTGCTGAAGGAAGACAAGCTCGTGCCGGAACAGGACGGGGTCGACGTGTACGTGGTGCACCAGGGCGAGGTGGCGCGCGAACAGGCGTTCATTCTCGCCGAGCGGCTGCGCGACACGGGTCTCGACGTGATCTTCCATTGCAGCGCGGACGGCGCGGGCGCAAGCTTCAAGTCGCAGATGAAGCGCGCGGACGCGAGCGGCGCGGCCTACGCCGTGATCTTCGGCGAGGATGAGGTCGCGAACGGCACGGCGGGCGTGAAGGCGTTGCGCGGCGCGGGAGCCGAGGGCGAGAAGAACGTTCAGCACACCGTTCCGGTCGAAGGCTTGACCGAATTTCTAATCAATGCGATGGTTGCAACCGCCGAAGACGGCGACGATTGATCGCGGCGCGTCCGTCAATAAAAAAGCGTGTACAGGAAGGAATCGCTGAGCGATGAGTTACCACGACGAACAAGAATCGATTGAAAGCGTAAAAGCCTGGTGGGCCCGCTGGGGCAACCTGACGACCTGGATTGCGATTGCAGCCCTCGTCGTCGCGGCCGGCTGGAACGGCTGGAACTACTGGCAGCGCCGTCAGGCGGCCGAGGCGTCGGTGCTGTACGAGCAGATGCAGCAAGCCGTCGCGGCGAACGACAAGACCAAGGTGGCGCGGGTCGCGTCCGACATGGAAGACAAGTTCGGCGGCACGGCTTACGCGCAGATGACGGCGCTCGCGGCCGCGAAGTCGCTGTATGCGGCGGGCGATCTGGCGGGCGCGAAGGCGCAACTGCAATGGGCGGTCGATCACGCGAAGGACGACGAGTACAAGCAGGTCGCGAAGCTTCGTCTCGCCACGCTCCTGCTCGACGAAAAGGCCTACGACGCAGGGCTCGCGCTGCTGTCCGGGGCGTCGTCCGACGGTTTCAAGGGGCTCGTCGCGGACCGCCGCGGCGACCTGCTGGCCGCGCAGGGCAAGACCGACGACGCGCGCGCCGCATACAAGCTCGCGCTCGACGCGCTGCCGAAGGACGACAGCTCCGCGCGCCAGCTGGTGCAATTCAAGCTGGACGCGCTCGGCGGCTGAATGCCCACGCTCCGTACCACAACCTAACTCTTTGCTTCGCTCACCGATGAATTTGCTGAAACGTTACGCTGCACCCGCTGCCTGCGCGGCGGCCGTCCTGGTTCTGGCGGCCTGCTCGTCAACGAAGGACGCGCGCCGCGTGCCGACGCCGCTCACCGAGATCAAACCCGTGCTCGACGTTCAGCAGGTGTGGAAGGCAAGCGTGCCCAAGGGCGGCCGCTATGCGTTCTCGCCCGTGGCTGTCGGCGACGCGGTGTACGTCGCGGGCGCGAACGGCGCGGTCGAGAAGATCGATGCGAAGACCGGCCAGGAAGTCTGGCGCACCAAGGTCGGCTCGGATCTGTCGGCCGGCGTCGGCAGCGACGGCAAGCTGACCGCGGTCGGCGCGCTCAAGGGCGGCCTGTTCGTGCTCGGGCCCGACGGCAAGCTGCTGTGGAAGACCACGGTGCAGGGCGAGGTCTTCTCGCCGCCGCTCGTCGGCAACGGCCTCGTGATCGTGCGCACGATCGACGGCCAGGTGATCGCGTTCTCCGCCGACACGGGCGAGCAGAAGTGGGTCTACCGCAACCGCGCGGTGCCGCTGAACCTGCGCGTCTCGGCCGGCATGACCTTCGCGGGCGACGCGGCCGTGCTGGCCGGCTTCCCGGGCGGCGGGCTGGTGGCGATCGACCTGAAGACGGGCGACCCGTTCTGGCAGACGCCCGTGTCGTTCCCGAAGGGGGTGACCGAGGTCGAGCGGATCAACGACGTCAGCGGCCCGCCGACGCTGGTCGGCGCCGAGACCTGCGCCGTCACGTTCCAGGGCCAGCTGGGCTGTTTCGACGCGAACTCGGGGCATGCGGTGTGGGAGAAGGCGTTCTCGAGCCGCAGCGGCATCGCGCAGGATGAAACGGTGGTGGCGGGCGGCGACGACTGGTCGGTCGTGACCGCGTACGACGCGGCGACGGGCAACCAGCTGTGGCGCAACGACAAGCTGAAGAGCCGCGACGTCGGTGTGCCGTACCTGCTCGGCCGCGCGGTGGTGCTCGGCGACTACCAGGGCTTCGTGCACTTCCTGTCGCGCGACGACGGGTCGTTCATCGCCCGGATGAAGACCGACGGCAGCGCGATCACCGCCGCGCCGGTGTTGGCCGGCAATACGCTCGTCGTGCAAACGCAGGACGGCGGGATCTACGGCTTCCGCCCGCGTTAAGTCCGGCTCGCGGTATCCGCGCGGCTCCGCCTGGTGCGGGCCGCGCGTTGTTTTTTCGCAGGCGAACGACGGCGGCCGGCCGCCCGGCTACGCGTCCGGTCCGCCGCCCATCGCCATAGAGTAGTGCCAGAACAGGCGGCGCCGGATTGCGCGCCGCGGCGCCGTCCTTCGGGAGCGGCGCGAATTTCGTGCTAATTTTCATTAAACGCAGTCGCCTGCCGGAGCAGGCCTCCCTCCGCTGCGTTTCACCGAAGACGACATCAGATGAAACCGGTCATTGCCCTCGTTGGGCGCCCCAATGTGGGGAAATCCACGCTGTTCAACCGGCTCACGCGCTCGCGCGATGCGCTGGTCGCCGATCTTCCCGGCCTCACGCGCGATCGCCACTACGGCGAGGGGCGGGTCGGCGAGCGTCCGTACCTGGTCGTCGACACGGGCGGCTTCGAGCCGGTCGCGAAGGACGGCATCCTGCACGAGATGGCGCGCCAGACGCGCCAGGCCGTCGAGGAGGCCGACGTGGTGGTGTTCATCGTCGACGGCCGCAACGGGCTCGCGCCGCAGGACAAGTCGATCGCCGACTATCTGCGCAAGACCGGCCGGCCGATCTTCCTCGTCGTCAACAAGGCCGAGGGGATGAAGTACACGGCGGTCGCGTCGGATTTCTATGAGCTGGGGCTCGGCGATCCGCGCGCGATCTCGGCCGCGCACGGCGACGGCGTGAACGACATGATCAACGAGGCGCTCGAGGTGGCCTACGCGGGCCAGCCCGAGGAAGGCGAGGACGAGGCCGCGACGCGCGGCGTCAAGATCGCGATCGTCGGCCGTCCGAACGTCGGCAAGTCGACGCTCGTCAATACGCTGATCGGCGAGGACCGCGTGATCGCGTTCGACATGCCCGGCACGACGCGCGATTCGATCTACGTCGACTTCGAGCGCAACGGCAAGCCGTACACGCTGATCGACACGGCGGGCCTGCGCCGGCGCGGCAAGGTGTTCGAGGCGATCGAGAAATTCTCGGTGGTGAAGACGCTGCAGTCGATCTCCGACGCGAACGTGGTGATTCTGCTGCTCGATGCGCGCCAGGACATCTCGGACCAGGACGCGCACATCGCGGGCTTCGTGGTCGAGCAGGGCCGTGCGCTGGTGGTCGGCGTGAACAAGTGGGACGGGCTCGACGCGCACACGCGCGAACGCACCAAGGCCGATCTCACGCGCAAGCTCAAGTTCCTCGAGTTCGCGAAGTTCCATTTCATCTCGGCGGCGGAGAAGACCGGCATCGGCGCGCTGCTGCGTTCGGTGGACGACGCGTACGCGGCGGCGATGGCCAAGCTGCCGACGCCGAAGCTCACGCGCGCGCTGATCGAGGCGGTGGAGTTCCAGCAGCCGCGCCGTCGCGGCCCGGTGCGGCCGAAGCTGCGCTACGCGCACCAGGGCGGACAGAACCCGCCGCTCATCGTGATCCACGGCAACGCGCTCGATGCCGTTACCGAAACTTACAAGCGCTACCTCGAAAACCGGTTCCGAGAAACTTTCTCGCTGACAGGGACTCCATTGCGAATAGAGTTTCGCTCGTCGCACAACCCGTACGCGGACAAGGACTGAACGGCCCGTCCGGCAAGGGCTCGGCCGAACGGCCGGAGCCGGGTGCGAAGGGCAAAATCGGCTATAGTGTAGCGATTGACGGCGGATCTCTTTTTCTTCGTCGTCAATCTAGATCAACCTGCAAAAAAAGATGGAGTACGCCATGAGCAACAAAGGGCAATTGTTACAAGACCCGTTTCTGAACGCACTGCGCAAAGAGCACGTGCCGGTTTCGATCTACCTGGTCAACGGCATCAAGCTTCAAGGGAACATCGAATCGTTCGACCAGTACGTCGTGTTGCTCCGTAACACCGTGACCCAAATGGTCTACAAGCACGCCATCTCGACGGTCGTGCCGGCCCGCCCGGTGAATTTCCACCCGGACGCGGAAGCCTCGTCCTAACCCCATGCCGCGGCTGGCGTCCGGTCGCCGTCGGCGTTACATGCCAGCCGCCCAATCTTGACATCCGACAATTTGATCAACGCAGCGTTAGTCGGCATCGATTTCGGCAAGACCGATTTCGAAGCCAGTCTCGAAGAACTCAGCCTGCTCGCCACCAGCGCGGGCGCCCATCCCACCGTTACCCTGACCGGTCGCCGAGCGAGTCCCGATGCCGCGCTGTTCCTCGGCAGCGGCAAGGCCGACGAATTGCGGCTCGCCTGCGAGGCGCACGACGTCGAGGTCGTGATCTTCAATCATGCGCTCGCCCCCGCGCAGCAGCGCAATCTCGAGCGCCTGCTGGACCGGCGCGTGATCGATCGCACGAGCCTCATCCTCGATATCTTCGCGCAGCGCGCGCGCAGCCATGAAGGCAAGCTGCAGGTCGAACTCGCGCAGCTGCAGTATCTGTCCACCCGCCTGATCCGCGCCTGGACCCACCTCGAGCGTCAAAAAGGCGGGATCGGCTTGCGCGGCCCCGGCGAAACCCAGCTCGAAACCGACCGCCGGTTGATCGGCGATCGCATCAAGATGCTCAAGTCGCGGCTCGAGAAGCTGCGTCGCCAGCACGGCACGCAGCGTCGTCAGCGCGCGCGCAACCGCATCATGTCGGTGTCGCTCGTCGGCTATACGAACGCGGGCAAGTCGACGCTGTTCAATGCGCTGACGAAGGCGCAGGCGTATGCGGCGGATCAGTTGTTCGCGACGCTCGACACCACCTCGCGGCGCGTCTACCTCGGCGACGACGTCGGTCAGATCGTCGTGTCCGACACGGTCGGCTTCATCCGCGAATTGCCGCACCAGTTGGTCGCGGCGTTCCGCGCGACCCTCGAGGAGACGATTCATGCGGATCTGCTGCTGCATGTGGTCGATGCGTCGAGCGCGGTGCGGCTCGAGCAGATCGAGCAGGTCAACGACGTGCTGCGTGAAATTGGGGCGGATTCGATCCGGCAGGTGCTGGTGTTCAACAAGATCGACGCCGTTCCCGAGCTGGCGGCCCGCAGCGAGGCGGTCGAGCGGGATGAGTATGGTAATATTTCGCGCGTCTTTTTGAGCGCGCGCACGGGCCAGGGCCTGGACGCGCTGCGCGCCGCCATCGCCGAAATCGCTGCCGCGGAACATCTTTCCGGCGCCGAGCCGTTCGACGGCCTGCCGGCAGAACCACACGAAGACCACACGGTTTCCGAACACGGGCGCTAACCGGCCAGTCCGGTAAACCGGCGCCCAATCTGGTGAACAAAACACAGGTGAACGATTACAACGAGCGGAGTACCTGGCTGCGGATGCGCGCCCTGTTGTCGATCAACGATCCCCGTTGGGGGCGTGGCGACGGCAACGGCGACAAGCCTCGCGCCAATCAACCGAAG
This sequence comes from Burkholderia sp. FERM BP-3421, assembly GCF_028657905.1. Classification (NCBI taxonomy): domain Bacteria; kingdom Pseudomonadati; phylum Pseudomonadota; class Betaproteobacteria; order Burkholderiales; family Burkholderiaceae; genus Burkholderia; species Burkholderia sp. FERM BP-3421. Next base: position 1,003,932 of record NZ_CP117782.1, read on the forward strand.
CGCCCGGAAGGCCGCGACGGCGACGGCCCACCCGACCTCGACGAAATGTGGCGGAACTTCAACCGCCGCCTGAGCGGCCTGTTCGGCGGCAAGGGCGGCGGCGGCCTGCGTCCGGACAACGGCCAAGCCGCGCGACGCGGCGTCGGCATCCTCGCCGGCGTGCTGATCGCGATCTATGCGGGCAGCGGCACCTTCATCGTGCCCGACGGGCAGACGGGCGTCGTGCTGCAGTTCGGCCGCCTCAAGGGCACGGTGGACCAGGGCGTGCATTGGCGGATGCCGTATCCGTTCGAGTCGCACGAGATCGTCGACACCGCGCAGGCGCGTTCGATCGAGGTCGGCCGCAACAACGTGGTGCGGCTCGCGAACGTCAAGGACGCGTCGATGCTGACCCGCGAGGCCGATATTCTCGACGTGCGCTTCGCGGTCCAGTATCGGATCCGTTCGGCGACCGACTATCTGTTCCGTACCGTCGACCCCGAGCGCAGCGTGGCGCAGGCCGCGCAGGCGGCGATCCGCGAGTTCGTCGGCGCGCGCAGCGCCGACGACGTGCTGAACCAGGACCGCGATGCGTTGCGCGAGCAGCTCAGCCAGGCGATCCAGCGCGATCTCGATCGCGACCAGACCGGGCTTGTCGTGACCGGCGTGACGGTGCAGAGCATCCAGCCGCCCGAACAGGTGCAGACGGCCGTCGACTCGGTGGGGAAGGCGCGCGACGAGGCCCTGGCGGCCAAACAGGCCGCGCAGGCCTACGCGGGCGAGCTGCTGCCGCGCGCGCAGGGCGACGCCGCGAAGATGACGGACGAGGCGAAGGCTTACGCGGATCGCGTGGTCGCGCAGGCGGAAGGCGACGCGGAACGCTTCAAGCAGGTCTACGCGCAATATTCGAAGGCGCCCGCGGTGATTCGCGAGCGCATGTATCTCGAGACGATGCAAGAAATCTACGCGAACACGACCAAGGTCTATGTCGGCAACAAGTCGGGCAACAGCATGCTGTACCTGCCGCTCGACAAGATCGTCGAGCAGGGCCGGCAGCGCGCCGGCGACACGGTGGCGCCCGCGGGCGCGGTAGCGGGCGGGGCAGTCGCACCGGCGAGCGGCGCGGTGGCCGTGGCGCCGGCCTCGGCCGCCGCGGCGCCGGCCGCAGCGACATCGGCCGCGAGCCAGGCCGGCGGCGCGGATGCGCTGCGTTCGCGCGAGGCGTTTCGCAGCCGCATGCGCGAAGACGATCTGCAGTAACCAGGAGCGCTACTCATGAATCGAATCATTGCGCTCGTCGTCGCCATCGTGGTCGTGGCGTTCATTGCATCGTCGACGGTGTTCGTCGTCGATCCGCGTCATGCGGTCGTGTTGTCGGCGCGTGACGGCGCCGCGCCGTCGCTCGTCGGCCCCGGCCTGCACGTGAAGCTGCCGCCTCCGCTGCAAATGGCGACGGCCATCGACATCCGGATCCAGACGCTCGACGCGGGCGATCCGCAGAGCTACCCGACCTCAAGCCAGCAGGAAGTGCTCGTGAGCCCGGTCGTCAAGTACCGGATCGCCGATGCGCTCAAGTACTACGGCGAAACGGGCGGCGCGCCGCGCGACGCCGCGGACCGGCTTGCCGCCGCGCTGAAGGGCGCGCTGGGCGGCGCGCTCGCCCAGCGCGGGCTCGACGATGCGATTGCGGGCCAGCGCGCGATCGCCGACGAGGTGAAGGCGGCATTGCGCACGGAGGCGTCGCGCTACGGCGTCGAGGTCGTCGACGTGCGGCTGACCCGCGTCGACCTGCCCGCCGCGCAGGCCGACGCCGCTTATCAGCGGATGGCGGCGGCCCAGCAGCAGCTTGCCGACCGCGTGCGCGCGGAAGGCGCTGCGCAGGCCGAGCAGATCAAGGCGGACGCGGGACGCGAGCAACAGGCGGTCCTGGCGAATGCATACCGCTCGGCGCAGACGATCAAGGGCGAGGGCGATGCGAAAGCGGCCGCCATCGCCGCCGATGCGTTCGGCCGCGACCCGAACTTCTACCAGTTCTACGCGAGCCTGCAGGCGTACCGGAACAGCTTCAAGCCGAACGACATCATCGTCGTCGACCCCGACAGCGAGTTCTTCCGCTTCATGCGCAGCCCGACGGGCGGCGCGCCCACGCCGGCGCCCGCTCCCCGCAAACATTGACGTACAAGGGGCGCCGCGTCGTGCGGCGCTGTCGATCGCATGGATCTCGCCGGCACACTATTGCTCGCGCTCGCGCTGATGCTGATTATCGAAGGGATCTTTCCGTTCGTTTTCCCGGTCGCGTGGCGCGATACGTTTCGTAGAATAGCGGAGCGGCCCCCGCATCACATCCGGATCGGCGGCCTGATCGCCATCATGCTCGGGCTCGTGCTGCTGCTGCTCGCGACCTGAGCATTCGTCTGCGCATTCGCGGGCCGCTGCGGCCTGTCGTCCAGACCTGATTCAATCCGAGGCGCGCTGCCGCGCCGTCTTTTCCATCGTAGGATCGCAACGATGTCGACCTGGTTACTTCCCGAGAATATCGCCGACGTACTGCCGTCGGAAGCGCGCAAGATCGAGGAGCTGCGCCGCAGGCTGCTCGACCGCTTCCGGGCCTATGGCTACGAGATGGTGATGCCGCCGCTGCTCGAATATCTCGAGTCGCTGCTCACGAGCGGCGGCAACGATCTGCGCCTGCGCACCTTCAAGCTCGTCGACCAGTTGTCCGGTCGCACGCTCGGGCTGCGCGCGGACATCACGCCGCAGGTCGCGCGGATCGACGCGCATCTGCTGAACCGTCAGGGCGTGACCCGCCTGTGCTATGCGGGCAACGTGCTGCACACGCGTCCGCGCGGCCTGCACGCGACCCGCGAGCAGATCCAGATTGGCGCGGAGCTGTACGGCCACGCGGGCCTCGAGGCCGATCACGAGGTCCAGCAGCTGATGCTCGACGCGCTGCGGCTCGCGGGTCTCGCGAACGTCCGCCTCGATCTGTGCCACGCCGGCGTGCTCGGTGCACTGTTCTCGCGGGACGCCGCCGCCGCCGCGCGCGGCGAGGCGCTCTACGACGCGCTCGCGGCCAAGGACGTGCCGCTGCTGAACGAACTGACCGAGAGCCTGAGCCCCGACACGCGCGCCGCGCTGCGCGTGCTGCCGCGGCTGTACGGCGATGCGTCGGTGCTCGACGATGCGCGCCGGCTGCTGCCGGCCCTGCCCGAAATCACGCGCGCGCTCGACGATCTCGCGAGCCTCGCGGCGCAGGTCGCGGGCGCCGAGGTGACGATCGATCTCGCCGACCTGCGCGGCTATGCCTACCACAGCGGCCCGATGTTCTCCGCATACGTGGACGGCGTGCCGAACGCGGTCGCGCGCGGCGGCCGTTACGACCACGTCGGCCAGGCCTACGGCCGGGCGCGCCCGGCAACCGGGTTCTCGCTCGATCTGCGCGAAGTCGCGCGGATTTCCCCGGTCGAGGCCCGCGGCACGGCGATTCTCGCGCCGTGGAAGCAGGACGATGCGCTGCGCGCGGCGGTGGCCGCGTTGCGCGACGCAGGCGAAGTGGTGATCCAGGCGCTGCCGGGGCACGATCATGTGCTCGACGAGTTCGCCTGCGACCGAGCGCTCGTCGAACAGGGCGGCGCATGGGTGGTCGAGCCCCGCTGATACGGGGGCGGATACGGGCGCCGGCGGTTCTTTGGAGTTCCACATCGTTGAAGTGAAACGGAAAAATTCGGAACCGGCGGCGAACATAGGTAGAATACGTTTTTAACCAGCTAACGAATCAACATGTCTGCCAGCGCAGTGAATGTGACTCCCGGGCGCAACGTCGTCGTCGTGGGTACTCAATGGGGTGATGAAGGCAAGGGCAAGATCGTCGACTGGCTGACGGACCACGCCAAGGGCGTCGTGCGTTTCCAGGGCGGTCACAACGCCGGCCACACCCTCATCATCGGCGGCAAGAAGACGATCTTGCGCCTCATCCCGTCGGGCATCATGCGTGAAGGCGTCGCCTGCTACATCGGCAACGGTGTGGTGCTGTCGCCCGAGGCGCTGTTCAAGGAGATCGGCGAGCTGGAAGAGGCCGGCCTCGACGTGCAGAGCCGCCTGTTCATTTCCGAAGCGGCCACGCTGATCCTCCCGTATCACGTCGCGATCGACCAGGCGCGCGAAGCGCGCCGCGGCGCGGGCAAGATCGGCACGACCGGGCGCGGCATCGGGCCTGCGTACGAAGACAAGGTCGGCCGTCGCGCGCTGCGCGTGCAGGATCTGTTCGACGCGAAGACCTTCGCCGACCGCCTGCGCGAAAACCTCGATTTCCACAATTTCGTGCTGACCCAGTATCTCGGCGGCGCAGCCGTCGATTTCCAGTCCACGCTCGACACGATGCTCGGCTATGCGGATCGGCTCAAGCCGATGGTGACCGACGTGTCGCTGCGCCTGTACGAAGAGAACAACGCCGGCAACAACCTGCTGTTCGAAGGCGCGCAGGGCACGCTGCTCGATATCGACCACGGCACCTATCCGTTCGTCACCTCGAGCAACTGCGTAGCAGGCGCGGCGTCGGCGGGCGCGGGCGTCGGTCCGCACAAGCTCAACTACATCCTCGGCATCACCAAGGCCTATTGCACGCGCGTCGGCGCGGGCCCGTTCCCGAGCGAACTGTACGACGCGGACAACCCCAAGCGTCAGGACCAGGTGGGCGTCACGCTCGCGAACGTCGGCAAGGAATTCGGTTCGGTCACGGGCCGTCCGCGCCGCACGGGCTGGCTCGACGCAGCCGCGCTGCGCCGCTCGATCCAGATCAACGGCGTGTCGGGCCTGTGCATGACGAAGCTCGACGTGCTCGACGGGCTCGACGAAGTGAAGCTGTGCGTCGGCTACAAGATGGACGGCAAGGATCTCGACATCCTGCCGCGCGGCGCGGCCGAAGTGGCGCGTTGCGAGCCGGTCTACGAGACCTTCGGCGGCTGGAAGGAAAGCACGGTCGGCATCAAGACCTGGGATGCGCTGCCCGCCAATGCGCGCGCCTACCTGACGCGCATCCAGGAAGTCGCCGGCGTGCCGGTCGACATGGTGTCCACGGGCCCCGATCGCGACGAGACGATCCTGCTGCGCCATCCGTTCAAGGTGTAAGGCGTGATGACGCAACACTCCCTGCCAATGCTGGAAATGGCCGACCCGCGCAATGACGAGAAGAATCTCTGGGTGGGTTGGGATGAGTACCACCGTCTGATCGAACTGCTCGCGCTCGCCGTGCATGAGTCGGGTTGGAAGTTCGACAAGATCCTGTGCCTCGCGCGCGGCGGCCTGCGCGTGGGCGACCAGCTGTCGCGCATCTACGACCTGCCGCTCGCGATCCTCGCGACGAGTTCCTACCGCGAAGCGGCCGGCCGCGAGCAAGGCGATCTCGACATCGGCCAGTACATCACGATGACGCGCGGCGAGCTGACCGGCAACGTGCTGCTGGTCGACGACCTCGTCGATTCGGGCGTGACGCTCGCGCGCGTCCAGCAGCATCTGAAGGAACGCTATCCGGCCGTGACGGCCGTGCGTTCGGCCGTGCTCTGGTACAAGGGCTGCTCGAAGGTGAAGCCGGACTATCACGTGCAGTATCTGGAAACGAATCCGTGGATTCACCAGCCGTTCGAGGAGTGGGACACGGTGCGTCCGCACAACCTCGGCGCGTGGATCAAGCGTGGCAATACGCAACGCGAAGACGCGGATGCGTAAGCAAATCGTCAGCTTGACGTTCGAAACGGCGCCCCTCGGGCGCCGTTTTTTTTCCTTTTTTTTACGCTTGTCGCGCCGACGCGATGCTGGTGCGACAAGGCTTGCGCGCCTTGACAGCGCGGGGCGCCCGGAGGGGCGTGATAAACTGGCTCGCCGTTTCGCGTGGTGCGCTGACAACACAGCGAGACGGCATTTTTGCGTGCCCAGTTAGAATAGCGCTCGTTTTTTCCGACCCCAGAACGGATCTACATCGCTTTTATGACCGACACGAACCACTCGTCCACGCGCCAGCATTCTCTGCAATCGCTCGCGATAGCCGCAATCGGTGTGGTCTTCGGCGACATCGGCACCAGTCCACTGTATTCGCTCAAGGAGGCGTTCAGCCCCTCCCACGGCATTCCCCTCACGCAGAGTTCGATTCTCGGCGTGATCTCGCTGCTGTTCTGGGCCATCATCCTCGTGGTCGGCATCAAGTACCTGCTGTTCGTGATGCGCGCGGACAACAACGGCGAGGGCGGCGTGCTCGCGCTGATGGCGCTGTCGCTGCGGCCGCTCGATCCCAAGAAGAAACTCGCGGGCATCCTGATGGCGCTCGGCATCTTCGGCGCATGCATGTTCTATGGCGACGCGGTCATCACGCCCGCGATCTCGGTGCTGTCGGCGGTCGAGGGGCTCCAGATCGCCGCGCCGCAACTGTCGCACCTGGTGCTGCCGATCACGATCGTGATCCTGATCGCGCTGTTCTGGATCCAGCGGCACGGCACGGCGATGGTCGGCAAGCTGTTCGGCCCGATCATGGTGCTGTGGTTCCTGGCGATCGCGGTGCTCGGCGTGTACCACATCGTTCGCGTGCCGACGATCATCGCCGCGATCAACCCGTACTACGCGTTCTCCTTCATGTCCGAGCACGTGCTGCAGGCCTATGTCGTGCTCGGCTCGGTCGTGCTGGTGCTGACGGGCGCCGAGGCGCTCTACGCGGACATGGGGCACTTCGGCGCGAAGCCGATCCGGCTGGCCGCCTATGTGCTCGTGATGCCCTCGCTCGTGCTCAACTATTTCGGCCAGGGCGCGCTGCTGATCCAGGATCCGAAGGCGATCGAGAATCCGTTCTTCCTGCTCGCGCCTCAATGGGGGCTGTTGCCGCTCGTGGTGCTGTCGACGGTGGCGACCGTGATCGCGTCGCAGGCGGTGATCTCCGGCGCGTACTCGCTGACGAGCCAGGCGATCCAGCTCGGCTACGTGCCGCGCATGAAGGTGCTGCACACCTCGGAGCTGGCGATCGGCCAGATCTACGTGCCGGTGGTCAACTGGCTGCTGCTGTTCGTGATCCTCTGCATCGTGATCGGCTTCAAGAGTTCGGACAGCCTCGGCGCCGCGTACGGCATCGCCGTGACCGCGACGATGGTGATCACCACCGTGCTGGCCTGCGTCGTGATGCTGAAGGTATGGAAGTGGAACAAGTTTCTGGTGGGGCTCATCATCGGGATCTTCCTCGTGGTCGACCTCGGCTTCTTCGGCGCGAACCTGCTGAAGGTCGCGCAGGGCGGCTGGCTGCCGCTCGGCATCGGCGCGCTGCTGTTCTTCCTGCTGATGACCTGGTACAAGGGGCGGCACATCGTCAAGGAGCGCACCGCGGCCGACGGCATCCCGTTGACGCCGTTCCTGCAGGGCCTGCTCGCGCATCCGCCGCACCGCGTGTCGGGCACCGCGATCTACCTGACGGGCAACGACACGCTCGTGCCGGTCAGCCTGCTGCACAACCTGAAGCACAACAAGGTGCTGCACGAGCGCACGCTGTTCCTCACGTTCGTCACGCGCGACATTCCGTATGTGCGCGACGAGGAGCGCGTGACCGTGCAGGAGGCGGGCGGCGGGCTCTATATCGTGAAGGCCGAATACGGCTTCAACGAGACGCCGGACGTGAAGGCGGTGATCGAGGAGGTGGGCCGCACCTACGACATGACATTCGAGCTGATGGATACCTCGTTCTTCCTCGCCCGCGAAACGGTCGTGCCGACCCATCTGCCCGGCATGTCGATCTGGCGCGAGCGCGTGTTCGCATGGATGCATCAGAACGCGGCCAAGCCGACCGACTTCTTCGCGATTCCGGCCAACCGGGTCGTCGAACTGGGAACGAAGATCGAGATCTGAGCCGGGCCGCTTGAATCAAGACGCGAACGGATGCAGATCCGTTCGCGTTTTTTATGCGCGGCGCTTTTGCCGCGGTCGACGCGCCCGCGGTGGCGCGTCGCGCAATAAAAAACCCGCAGCGGGCAGGCTGCGGGTTTGCACGTCGAACGCGACGCCTGACGGTCGCGTTCAGCGCTTGAGCTTCGCGAACGCGGCAGCCATGGCGCCTGCCGGTTCCGGTTCGCGCGCGCGCGGCGGGCGTTGGCCGCCGCCCTGGCCGCGGGCGTTGCCGCCGCGCTCCTGCTGCGTGCCGGCAGGCGCGACGTCGTCGCCGAGCCGCATCGTCAGCGCAATCCGCTGACGTTTGACGTCGACTTCGAGCACCTTGACCTTCACGACCTGGCCAGCCTTCACGACTTCGTGCGGATCCTTGATGAACTTGGTCGACATCGCCGACACGTGCACGAGGCCGTCCTGGTGCACGCCGACATCCACGAACGCGCCGAAGGCCGCGACGTTGGTCACCACGCCCTCGAGCACCATCCCCGGTTCGAGATCCGATACCTTCTCGACGCCGTCGCGGAAGGTGGCCGTCTTGAATTCGGGGCGCGGATCGCGGCCCGGTTTTTCCAGTTCGGACAGGATGTCGCGCACGGTGGGCAGCCCGAAGCGCTCGTCGACGAATTCGGCGGCCGACAGACCGGCGAGCGAGTCGCGATTGCCGAGCACGTCGTCGATGCGCTTGCGAATCTTCGCGAGGATCCGTTCCACGACCGGATAGGCTTCCGGGTGGACCGACGAGCGGTCGAGCGGATTCTCGCCGCCGCTGATGCGCAGGAAGCCCGCGGCCTGTTCGAAGGTCTTGTCGCCGAGGCGGGGTACCTTGCGAAGGTGTTCGCGCGAGGGGAACGGGCCGTTGGCGTCGCGGTAGTCGACGATGTTGCGGGCCAGCGTCGCATTGAGGCCGGACACGCGCGCGAGCAGCGCCGCCGACGCGGTGTTCGCATCGACGCCGACCGCGTTCACGCAGTCCTCGACGACCGCGTCGAGCGAGCGCGCCAGCTCGCGCTGGTTCACGTCGTGCTGGTACTGGCCGACGCCGATCGCCTTTGGTTCGATCTTGACCAGCTCGGCGAGCGGGTCCTGCAGGCGGCGCGCGATCGACACGGCGCCGCGCAGCGTCACGTCGAGCTCCGGGAATTCCTTCGCGGCCAGCTCGGAGGCCGAGTACACCGACGCCCCGGCTTCCGACACGACGATCTTCTGCAGCTTGAGCTCGGGATGGCGGGCGATCAGCTCGCTCGCGAGCTTGTCGGTTTCGCGCGAGGCGGTGCCGTTGCCGATGCTGACCAGCTCCGCCTGGGTCTGCGCGGCGATCCGCGCGAGCTTCGCGAGCGAGCCGTCCCAGTCGCGGCGCGGCTCGTGCGGGAAGATGGTGTCGGTCGCGAGCACCTTGCCGGTGCGGTCGACGACCGCGACCTTCACGCCCGTGCGCAGGCCCGGGTCGAGGCCGATCACGGCCTTCGGGCCGGCCGGCGCGGCGAGCAGCAGGTCCTTCAGGTTGCGCGCGAACACGCGGATCGCTTCGTGCTCGGCGGTCTCGCGCAGCTGGGTGAGCAGTTCGGTTTCCAGGTGCGGCTGCACCTTCACGCGCCAGCACCAGCGGCAGACGTCGGACAGCCACTTGTCGGCCGGGCGGTTCTGGTTCGCGATGCCGACGTGGCGCGCGATCATCGCCTCGCCCGGATGCGGGACCTGCGCGTCGAGTTCTTCGCCGAGGCCGAGCTTGACCGTCAGCACGCCGGCGTTGCGGCCGCGGAACAGCGCGAGCGCGCGGTGCGACGGCACGGTCTTCAGCGTTTCCGAGTAGTCGTAGTAGTCGCGGAATTTCTCGCCTTCCTCGTGCTCCTTGCCGTCGACCACGGCCGACGAGACGATGCCCTGGCTCGTCAGGTAGTCGCGCAGCTTGCCGAGCAGCTCGGCTGTCTCGCCGAACTGCTCGGTCAGGATGTCGCGCGCGCCGTCGAGCGCGGCCTTCACGTCGGCCACGCCCTTGTCGGCGTCGACGTAGGCGGCGGCCTCGGCCTGCGGATCGAGCAGCGGATTCGCGAGCAGCGCGAGCGCGAGCGGTTCGAGACCCGCTTCGCGGGCGATCTGCGCACGGGTGCGGCGCTTCGGCTTGTACGGCAGGTACAGATCTTCCAGCACCTGCTTGCTGTCGGCGGCCTCGACGGCGGTGCGCAGCTCGTCGCTCAGCTTGCCTTGTTCGTCGATGCTCGCGAGGATGGTCGCACGGCGGTCCTCGAGCTCGCGCAGGTACAGCAGGCGTTCTTCGAGCTGGCGCAACTGCGTGTCGTCCAGGTCGCCCGTCACTTCCTTCCGGTAGCGGGCGATGAACGGAACGGTGGCGCCTTCGTCGAGGAGTTGCACCGCTGCGGCGACCTGGCGGGGTTGAACGGTCAGTTCGGTGGCGATGCGCTGTACGATCTTGAGTGCTACGGTTTCCGTCATGTCGTGATGTGCGTCTACGGCCTGCTGGCAAAAACGTCCGGGCCAGGGCTGCCGTGGCGGGCAGGCCGGTCCGGGCGGGTGAATGGAGCGGGGCATTTTGCCATAAATGCGAAAGCGCCCAGCCGGGGGGTGATAGAATTTGACACATGTCCCGCAGCTTTCCTACGACGTTGCCAACCTCCCGCTTATCCCTTGCCGCGCTCGCCGTCGCGTGCGCCGCCGCATTGTCCGTTCCGGTCGCGCCGGCCTTCGCCCAGGCGGCGGCCGTCCCCGCGTCGGGCGCCCGCACGGCCGCCGACGAGCTGAGTTTCGACGCACGTCAAAAAGTGCTCGATCAACGCACGGTGGAAAACGATTATCGTTATGCCGTGGCCCAGCACGACTGCTACAGCAAGTTCTTCGTGAATTATTGCCTGGACAAGGCGCGCGAGAAGATGCGCGACGAGCGTTCGAGCATCAGCGAAGAGCAATTGGCGCTCAACGACGAGCACCGCGCGGTGCGTGCCCAGCAACGTGACCAGGACCTGGCCCTGAAGCAGGCGCAGCAGCAGGCGAATGCGCCGCAGCGCGCGGCGGAAGACGCGGCGAATGCCGCCGCCTACCAGGACAAGCAGCAACAGAACGCACTGAAGCGCGCGCAGCGCGATGGCGAGGGGCCGCAGCGCGCATCGAACCAGCAGGCCTACGGCCAGAAGCAGGCCGACTACCAGCGCAAGCTGGACGAGGCCCGCGCGCAAGGCGCGCAGAAGGCGCAGGAACGGGCGGACAACGCCCAGCGTTACCAGGACAAGCAGCAGGCTGCTGCGCAGCACAAGGCGGATGTCGAGGCGCGGCAGCGGCAGGCCGCCGAAAAGGCGCAGCAAAAACAGCAGCAGGGGCAGTAACCGCGCAGGCGTGGGGGTAGTCGATTCGGCAGGGAGTCTCGGGCGCGCGCTTTTGCGAGCGTGCGCCGCTCAGTGTGGAGGCGAGTATGCAAACCCGTGAAGTGGACGCGCAGCAAGAGTTGAACAACCGATTGGCCTCGTTGCAGGAACTGCACAGCCAACTGGCCCGAGAAATCGAACAGAAAGAGGGCCGTTCGGATATCGACGACCTGACGCTGCACCGCCTGAAGAAAGAAAAGCTGCTCGCCAAAGACAAGATCATCATGCTGCAGTCGCAGCTCGAACCGGATAAGCGCGCCTGAGCGCGGCCTGGCAAGCGCCGGCGCCGCGGCAGGCGCCGGACAGGACACCTAGGAACCGCTTGCCTTGAATTCACCGCTTGATGCCACTCCCGACGCGCGACGCGATGTCGCGTCCGCCGCGCGTGCCCGCGCGCCCGGCGACGGCGCGTATGCGCCGAGCCCACAGCGCGTCAATGAACTCGATGCCATCTTCGGCGAGGGCGGCCTGCTGTCGCGCGTGCTCGACGGCTACCGTTCCCGCGCGTCGCAGATCGAGATGGCGCGGGCCGTCGCCGCCGCGATGGAGGCGTCGGGCAAGTTGATGCCGGAGCCCGAGATCTTCGATACGCGCAAGCGTCCCGCGCGCCGCCTGACGGATGCGCCGGCCGGCGCGGCGGCGGCCGGGCAGGACGCCGCGGCCGACCAGGCCGACAACACGCTGATCGTCGAGGCGGGCACCGGCACCGGCAAGACCTACGCGTATCTCGTGCCGGCGATGCTGTGGGGTGGCAAGGTGATCGTGTCGACCGGCACGAAGCACCTGCAGGACCAGTTGTTCCAGCGCGACATCCCGACGGTGCGCGACGCGCTCGCCGTGCCGGTGTCGGTCGCGATGCTGAAGGGGCGCGCGAACTACCTGTGCCACTACTACCTGCAGCGCACGGCCGACAACGGCCGCCTGCCGTCGCGGCAGGATACCGCCTACCTGCAGGAGATCGTGCGCTTCGCGAAGATCACCCGCAGCGGCGACAAGGCCGAACTCGCGAGCGTGCCGGAGAACGCGCCGGTCTGGTCGATGGTCACGTCGACGCGCGACAACTGCCTCGGCCAGGAATGCCCGCACTACAAGGAATGTTTCGTGATGCAGGCGCGTCGCGAGGCGCAGCAGGCGGACGTCGTGGTCGTCAATCACCATCTGTTCTTCGCCGACATCATGCTGCGCGACACCGGCATGGCCGAGCTGCTGCCGAGCGCGAACACGATCATCTTCGACGAGGCGCATCAGCTGCCGGAGACGGCGACGCTGTTCTTCGGCGAGACGCTGTCCACCACGCAGTTGCTCGAACTCGCGCGCGACGCGGTGGCGGAAGGCCTGAGCCATGCGCGCGATGCGGTCGAATGGGTGAAGCTGGGCGGCGCGCTGGAGCGTGCTGCGCGCGATGTCCGGCTTGCCTTCGCCGACGATACGATCGTGCGGGTCGCGTTGTCCCAGCTCGACGGCGATCATCCGCTGTTCGCGGCGCTCGATGCGCTCGAGGCGGCGCTCGACGCGCTTGCCGCGGCGCTGGCCGGGCAGGCCGAGCGGGCGGAATCGCTGGGCGCGTGCCTGCGGCGCGCGCGCGAACTGCAGGATCTGCTGGCGGGCTGGGTTGTGCCGGAGGCTCCGGGCGCCGTTGCGTCGGGCGCCGCTGCGTCGGGCGCTGCCGAGGAGGCGCCCGCGGAGGAATCCGGCGATCCGAATGAAAAGGTGCGCTGGGTCGAGGTGTTCTCGCATACGGTGCAATTGCACGAGACGCCGCTGTCGGTCGCGCCGATCTTCGCGAAACAGCGCGCGGGCGTGCCGCGCGCCTGGATCTTCACGTCGGCGACGCTGTCGGTGCGCGGCGACTTCACCCATTACGCGGCGCAGATGGGGCTCAGCGCGCGGCGCTCGATGACGCTCGCGAGTCCGTTCGATTATCCGAACCAGGGTTTGCTGTACGTGCCGCGCAATCTGCCGCAGCCGTCGTCGCCCGCGTTCACCGACGCGGTGTTCGAGGCAGCGTGGCCGGCGATCGAGGCGGCGGGCGGCGGGGTCTTCATGCTGTGCACGACGCTGCGCGCGGTCGACCGGATCGCGAACCGATTGCGCGACGCGATCGAGTCGCGCGGCTGGTCGACGCCGCTGCTCGTGCAGGGCGACGCGAGCCGCACCGAGCTGCTCGACCGGTTCCGTGCGTACGGCAACGCGATCCTGGTGGGCAGCCAGAGTTTCTGGGAAGGGGTCGACGTGCGCGGCGACGCGCTGTCGCTCGTCGTGATCGACAAGCTGCCGTTCGCGCCGCCCGATGACCCGGTGCTCGCGGCGCGGCTCGAAGCGTTGACGAAGAAGGGCTTGAGCCCGTTCGCCGTGCACCAGCTGCCGCAGGCCGTGATCACGCTGAAGCAGGGCGCGGGCCGCCTGATCCGCGCGGAAACCGACCGCGGCGTGTTGATGATCTGCGATACGCGGCTCGTCGACAAGCCGTACGGCCGACGCATCTGGCAAAGCCTGCCGCCGTTCAAGCGCACGCGCGAGATCGAGGTGGTGCGCGAGTTCTTCACGGAGCGTCGCGCGGCCCAGGAGGCCTGAGCGGCGCTTCGCCCGAAGCAATAAAAAACCCGGCGCCAGGCCGGGTTTTTTATTGCCTGGTCCGGCCGGCGCGCTGCGCGCCGCCCGGACGGCGGGCTGCCGTCAGAATTGCCACCAGGACTTCTTCGCGCCCGGCCGCGAGCGGCCGGTGACGTACGGGCTGTCCGGGAAGGTCGACGCGAGCACGCGCTTGGTGTCGTCGGCGAGCTGCGGCTGGTTCAGCTTCGTGTACGACAGCGTCATGATGTGCAGCGCGTCCTCGATCGCGGGCGCGTTCTTGTATTCCTTGATCGCGAGCTGCGCGCGGTTGATCGCGGCCACGTAGGCGCCGCGGCGATAGTAATAATCGGCCGCGTGCACTTCGTGCGAGGCGAGCGCGTTCACGATATAGCGCATCCGCGCGGCGGCGTCGGGTGCATACTTGCTCTTCGGAAAACGATCGACCACGACCTTGAACGCGTCGTACGACTCGCGCAGCGCCTGCGGGTCGCGCTCGCTCATGTCCTGGCCCGAGAACCGGCCGAACAGGCCCAGGTCGTCGTTGAAGTGGATCATGCCCTTCAGGTAGTACGCGTAGGGGATGTCCGGGTGATCCGGGTGCAGCTGGAGGAAGCGGTCGACGGCCTGGTCGGCTGCGGCCGGCTCGTTGTCCTTCCAGTTGCAGTAGGCGACGTTGATCTGCGCCTGTTGCGCGAAACGACCGAACGGGTCACGGCCCTGCAGCGATTCGAAGTACTTCGCGCACTTGCCCCAGTCGCCGCCCGTCAACGCATCCTGAGCCTCTGAGTATAATTTGTTGTTCGACCAGACAGCGGTCTCATCGCTCTTCTGCGGCAAACCGTGGCAGCCGGCGATGAGTGCGGCGGCCGCGGCCAGCGCAATCCAGCCGGCCACAGGTTTTGCCGCGCGTTTGGTCGAATTCATCATGGTGAATAGGGCTCGCATGTCCTAGCTTTAAGTCTCGGTGACCCAGTCTAAATGACCCGTTCAAGTTCATTGCATGCCCGGCCGGGCATGGCAAATAGCGACGATTATAGCCCAAGCGCCTCGTCGTCCAACGCTCCTTCCAGTGATTCGCTCGACGATGATCTGACGAGCGAAGCGCTGGAGGTGCGTCCCGCGCCGTCGTCCGACGGTGCGGCCGATACCGCGCCGCGCGTCGTCGAGGTTCCGCCGGCGTTGGCCGGCGAACGCCTCGACAAGGCGCTCGCCCAGCTTTTTCCTGAATTTTCGCGCAACCGGCTGCAAAGCTGGATCGATGCGCAGCGCGTGCGCGTCGACGGCGAACCCGCGCGGGTCCGCCAGCCGGTCCCGCTCGGCGCGACCATCGAGCTCGTGCCCGATCTGCTGCCCGAACAGCTCGCGTTCGCGCCGGAGCCGGTGCCGCTCACGATTGTCTACGAAGACGAGGCGCTGGTCGTCATCAACAAGCCGGCCGGCATGGTCGTGCACCCGGCGGCGGGCAACTGGAGCGGCACGCTGCTCAACGGGCTGCTGCATCGCTACGGCGACGCGGCGGCCGGGCTGCCGCGCGCGGGCATCGTGCACCGTCTCGACAAGGAGACCTCGGGGCTGATGGTGGTCGCGCGCACGCTGGCCGCGCAGACCGATCTCGTCCGCCAGTTGCAGGCCCGCACCGTGAAGCGCCGCTATTTCGCGCTCGTGTGGGGGCAGATGCCGGAGGACGGCACGATCGACGCGCCGATCGGCCGCGATCCGCGCGAGCGCACCCGCATGGCGGTGGTGACCGGTGCGTCGGGCAAACCGGCCCGCACGCATTTCCGCACCGTCGACCGGACGCTGTGGTCGCGCCAGCCGGTCTCGGCGATCCAGTGCGACCTGGAGACCGGGCGGACGCACCAGATCCGCGTGCATTGCGCGCATGTCGGTCATCCGCTGCTCGGCGATCCGGTCTACGGCCGCGCGCGCGGCAAGCGTTCGGTGACGCCGCTGCCGGACGGATTCGCGCGGCAGGCGCTGCATGCGTGGCGGCTCGGGCTCGTACATCCGGTGAGCGGCCGCACGATGCAGTGGCGCTGTCCGCTGCCGGACGACATCGCCGCGCTGGTCGAGGCGCTCGGCTTCGGTCACGACGAAGCGGAATTCGGCGACGACGACGCGGTCTATGAGGATGATTTCGACGCGGCGCGCCTGGACGGCGAGCCGTATCCCGACGACGAGGATGGCCGACCATGACGATGTTGCCCGCGCTGACGCCCGCCGATTGCCTGCAGCCCGACTGGCAGGCGCCGCCGCGCGTGCGCGCGCTGGTGTCGACCCGCGCGGGCGGCGTGAGCCTGCCGCCGTACGGCCGCTGGCAGGAGGGCATCGCGCTGCCGGGCGGCCTGAACCTGGGCCTGCACACCGGCGACGATCCCGCGCACGTCGAGGCGAACCGCGCGCGGCTTCTCGCGCTGACCGGCCAGCCGCGCGCCGCGTGGCTCGAGCAGGTGCACGGCGTCGAGATCGTGCGGGCCGATGCGGCGCTGGCCGCCGCGCCCGATGCGCCGCCGCCGCACGCCGATGCGAGCGTGACCGACACGCCGGGCGTCGTGTGCGTCGTGATGGTGGCCGATTGCATGCCGGTGCTGCTGTGCGACGACGCGGGGCGGGCGGTGGGCGCCGCGCACGCGGGCTGGCGCGGGCTCGTGTCGGGCGTCATCGAGCGCACCGCGCAGCGCGTCGCCGCGCTCGCGGGCGTGCCGCCCGAGCGCCTGCATGCCTACCTCGGCCCGGCGATCGGGCCGACGGCATTCGAGGTCGGGCAGGAGGTGCGCGCGGCATTTCTCGAGGCCGCGCCGCTCGCCGAGCACACGGCCACCGCGCGCGCGTTCGTCGCGCATGACGCGGCGCACGACAAATATTTCGCGCATCTCGCGGCGCTCGCGCGCCTGCGCCTCGCCCGCCTCGGCGTGACGCAGGTGAGCGGCGGCGATCTCTGCACGGTGACGGCGCGCGAGCGCTTCTACTCGTACCGTCGCGACCGCGTGACGGGCCGCATGGCGGCGCTGATCTGGCTCGCGGATTGAGTGCGTTCGCGAACGGGGCCAATCGGGCTGGTTTGTTGCAATTCCCAACGGTATGCGAACGATATTTTTGCTGCACTGCGCAGTTCGATTTTCGCGCGCGCTTCGCTTACACTGCCCGCTTCGATGACGTGCCGCGAAGCCTCGTGTGGCCTTGCGTTCGCCATTTTCCGCGGGTTTTCCGAACCGGCGGGCCGATCGTTGATTGACGTCACAGGTCACATGGGGAAAACGATAATGATAAAACTACCGCACTGCGTCAGAATCTGGAGGAAATACTCCAGAGCATGACGGCCCGCCCGGCGCAACCGTCTGCGGGATGAGGGCGGTACGCGGCTCGAGCAGGATTTCCAGGAAACCCGCGCAGGTATCACCGGTAATGCAGGTATGACAGCACCGAAAAAATCGTCGACATCCCCCGAGGCCGATCGCACCCACGGTAAGCAGTCCGCCGATCCGGCGGCGCAGCAGATGCAGCAGATCTTCGAGACGTGGCTGGGCGCTTGGGCGCGCGCCGCCGAGAGCGGGCGCGCCGCATCCGGCGCCGCTGCCGGGCCGTCGCCGTTCGGCGCCGCCGCGTTTCCGTTCGCGCCGCCGGCCCCCGCCGACTGGGCGGGCGCGACCGGGCCGCTCGCGGCGTTCAAGCTGCCGGTCGCCACGATTCCGCCCGCGCGCCTGCAGCAGCTGCAGACCGATTACTCACAGGAATGCGCGGCGCTGATCCGCCAGTCCACGGCGACGACGCTCGAAGCGCCCGAGCTGAAGGACCGCCGGTTCAGCGCGGATGCCTGGAAGGCGTCGCCCGCGCACGCGTTCGCGGCGGCCTGGTATCTGCTGAACGCGCGCTACCTGCAGGCGCTGGCCGATGCGGTCGAGACCGATGCGAAGACGCGCGAGCGGATCCGCTTCGCGGTGCAGCAATGGACGGCCGCGACCTCGCCGAGCAATTTCCTCGCGCTCAATCCCGACGTGCAGAAGAACCTGCTCGACACGCAGGGGGAGAGCCTGCGCCTCGGCATGATGAATCTGCTCGGCGATTTGCAGCGCGGCAAGATTTCGCAGACGGACGAGTCGCAATTCGTGGTCGGCCGCAATCTCGCCACGACCGAGGGCGCGGTCGTGTTCGAGAACGACCTGATCCAGCTGATCCAGTACAAGCCGCAGACGCCGACCGTGTTCGAGCGGCCGCTCCTGATCGTGCCGCCTTGCATCAACAAGTACTACATCCTCGATCTGCAGCCCGAGAATTCGCTGGTTGCGCACGCGCTCTCCAGCGGCCATCCGGTCTACCTGGTGTCGTGGCGCAACGCGGACGCCTCGGTGGCGCACAAGACCTGGGACGACTACATCGACGAAGGGATGCTCACCGCGATCGACGTGGTCCGCGAGATCAGCGGCCGCGAGCAGATCAACGCGCTCGGCTTCTGCGTCGGCGGCACGATGCTGGCAACCGCGCTCGCGGTGTTCGCCGCGCGCGGCGAACACCCGGTCGCCTCGATGACGCTCCTGACCGCGATGCTCGATTTCAGCGACACGGGCGTGCTCGACGTGTTCGTCGACGAGGCGCACGTGCAGATGCGCGAGCAGACCATCGGCGGCAAGCATGGCGGCAAGCCCGGGCTGATGCTCGGCGTCGAGTTCGCGAACACGTTCTCGTTCCTGCGCCCGAACGATCTCGTTTGGAACTACGTCGTCGACAACTATCTGAAGGGGCGCACGCCGGCGCCGTTCGACCTGCTGTACTGGAACGGCGACTCGACGAGCCTGCCGGGGCCGATGTACGCGTGGTATCTGCGCCATACCTATCTCGAGAACCAGCTGCGCGAGCCGGGCGCGCTGACGGTGTGCGGCGAGCCGGTGGACCTGTCGCGCATCGACGTGCCGACCTTCATCTACGGCTCGCGCGAGGATCACATCGTGCCGTGGCCGACCGCGTACGCGTCGACCTCGCTGCTGACGGGGCCGCTCAAGTTCGTGCTCGGCGCATCGGGCCACATCGCGGGCGTGATCAACCCGCCTGCGAAGAACAAGCGCAGCTATTGGACTCATGACGCGGAGGCGCGCGCCTTGCCGGCCACGGCCGACGAATGGTTCGACGGCGCGACCGAGCATCCGGGCAGCTGGTGGCCCACCTGGATCGACTGGCTCGATCCGTTCGGCGGCCGCAAGGTGAAGGCGCGCACCCAATTGGGCTCGGCGCGCCACCCGGTCGTCGAGCCGGCGCCGGGTCGGTACGTACTGCAGCGGAATTGACGAATCGCGGAACGGGGCGCACGCTCATGGCGTCCTTGCTTGGAATTTTTAACAGGGTGAATCGCGGCGCGCCGCGTCGCGCCGGGCCCGGAGGGTGGTGAAATGACTGACGTAGTGATCGTATCGGCCGCGCGCACCGCGGTCGGCAAGTTCGGCGGTTCGCTCGCGAAGATCGCGGCGCCCGAGTTGGGCGCCGCGGTGATCAAGGCGGTCCTGGAACGCGGCGGCGTGAAGCCGGAGCAGGTCAGCGAAGTGATCCTCGGCCAGGTGCTGACCGCGGCGTCGGGCCAGAATCCGGCACGGCAGGCGGTGATCAAGGCCGGCCTGCCGACCGCGGTGCCCGCGATGACGATCAACAAGGTCTGCGGCTCCGGCCTGAAGGCCGTGATGCTCGCGGCGAACGCGATCATCTCGGGGGATGCCGAGATCGTGATCGCCGGCGGCCAGGAAAACATGAGCGCGGCGCCGCACGTGCTGCCGGGTTCGCGCGACGGCTTCCGGATGGGCGACGCGAAGCTCGTCGACAGCATGATCGTCGACGGCCTGTGGGACGTCTACAACCAGTACCACATGGGCATCACCGCGGAAAACGTCGCGAAGGAGTACGGCATCAGCCGCGCGGAACAAGATGCGTTCGCCGCGCTGTCGCAGAACAAGGCGGAGGCCGCGCAGAAGGCGGGCCGCTTCGACGACGAGATCGTGCCGGTCGAGATTCCCCAGCGCAAGGGCGAGCCGGTGCGCTTCGCGACCGACGAGTTCGTGCGCCACGGCGTGACGGCGGAATCGCTCGCGGGCCTCAAGCCGGCGTTCGCGAAGGACGGCACGGTGACGGCCGCGAATGCGTCCGGCCTCAACGACGGCGCGGCCGCCGTGCTCGTGATGTCGGCGAAGAAGGCCGAGGCGCTGGGCCTCAAGCCGCTCGCGCGGATCAAGGCGTTCGCGAACGCGGGCGTTGATCCGAGCGTGATGGGGATCGGCCCCGTGCCGGCGTCGCTGCGCTGCCTGGAGCGCGCGGGCTGGACGCCCGGCGATCTGGACCTGATGGAAATCAACGAGGCGTTCGCCGCGCAGGCGCTGGCGGTGAACCAGCAGATGGGCTGGGATACCTCGAAGATCAATGTGAACGGCGGCGCGATCGCGATTGGCCATCCGATCGGCGCATCCGGTTGCCGGATTCTCGTGACGCTGTTGTACGAAATGCAGAAGCGCGATGCGAAACGGGGTCTTGCATCGCTGTGCATCGGCGGCGGGATGGGTGTTGCGCTGGCCGTCGAGCGTCCGTGACGAACGCCGGCCGCGCGGTTTCCTTGACGGAGGCGGCGCAGCCGGAACGCAGGCGAGGAAAGAGGGTTGCCGCTCGGCGCTTCTCAAAACGATAATGGAGTGATGTTTATGTCTCAGCGAATTGCTTACGTAACGGGCGGGATGGGCGGCATCGGCACCAGCATCTGCCAGCGCCTCCACAAGGATGGCTTCAGGGTGGTCGCGGGCTGCGGCCCGAGTTCGCCGCGGCGTACGAAGTGGATCGAGGACCAGAAAGCGCTGGGCTTCGATTTCGTGGCATCCGAGGGCAACGTCGGCGACTGGGACTCCACCAAGCAGGCGTTCGACAAGGTCAAGGCCGAGGTCGGCGAGGTCGACGTGCTGGTCAACAACGCCGGCATCACGCGCGACGTCGTGTTCCGCAAGATGACGCACGAGGATTGGACGGCCGTGATCGACACGAACCTCACGAGCCTCTTCAACGTCACGAAGCAGGTGATCGACGGCATGGTCGAGCGCGGCTGGGGGCGGATCATCAACATCTCGTCGGTGAACGGCCAGAAGGGTCAGTTCGGTCAGACCAACTACTCGACCGCGAAGGCCGGCATCCACGGCTTCACGATGTCGCTCGCGCAGGAAGTGGCGACGAAGGGCGTGACCGTCAACACGGTGTCGCCGGGCTATATCGGCACGGACATGGTGAAGGCGATCCGCCCGGACGTGCTCGAGAAGATCGTCGCGACGATTCCGGTGCGGCGGCTCGGTTCGCCCGACGAGATCGGCTCGATCGTCGCGTGGCTGGCGTCCGAGGAGTCCGGGTTCTCGACCGGCGCCGATTTCTCGCTGAACGGCGGCTTGCATATGGGCTGAGCCATGCGGCCGGCCGGCGCTCGCCGGCCGGTGCGTGGTTCGGGTGGTTCCGGGTACGCGTCGCCGAGCGGTTGGCGGCGCGTCGTCACTGCGCTGCGCTGGCGCTCAAAGGCGTTACATGACCAATACAAAGAAGACGGCCGAACGGCTCATCAAGAAATATCCGAATCGCCGGCTGTACGACACGGAGACAAGTACCTACATCACGCTGACCGACGTCAAGCAGCTCGTGCTCGAGCAGGAAGACTTCAAGGTGATCGACGCGAAGAGCAACGAGGACCTGACGCGCAGCATCCTGTTGCAGATCATTCTCGAGGAAGAGAGCGGCGGCGTGCCGATGTTCTCGTCGTCGATGTTGTCGCAGATCATCCGTTTCTATGGCCATGCGATGCAGGGCATGATGGGCACCTACCTGGAGAAGAATATCCAGGCGTTCATCGATATCCAGAACAAGCTGGCCGACCAGTCGAAGAACCTCTACGACACCAACGCGATGAATCCGGAGGTCTGGTCGCAGTTCATGAACATGCAGGCGCCGATGATGCAAGGGATGATGACCAGCTACATCGAGCAATCGAAGAACATGTTCGTGCAGATGCAGGAGCAGATGCAGAGTCAGGCCAAGTCGATGTTCAACGCGTTCCCGTTCCAGCAGCCGGGGCCGGGCGAGCCGGAAAAGAAGTAAAGAAGTAAATCCGCGAGTCGGCGGCGCGCGCGATATCGCCGCGCCGGCTGGCAGGCGTTCGCGTCTTCCGTTTATTCCCCGCTGTCGTTGCGAGCGACCGCCGCGCCGTCCGGCGCGGCTGCGTATGTCGCGCGACTGCGCGTCGCGGTGCCGTTCCAGGTGGTCCCCCACCGTCCCCCGAACCCGTTGTGCCGACCCGGCGCGCGACCCCGCGCTGCATCGGGATCACTCGCGCGCCGCCGTTCCCGCTCAAGCACGAGCGCTGTGGCGCGTCCGAACGCGCGCCGCGCGGCGGCTTTGTTCGCCGGGCGCCGTGGGAATCGCCGTGTATTGCCAGGTCACGGTCGCGCCGGGATTCGGATAGGTGGTGTCCGCGCCGCTCGCGGATGAAACGCCGTTGACGAGCAGTTCCCAGTAGTACTGCGCACCGTTCGAGAGACCGGCGATGCTTTCGACCTCGTAGCCCAGGTAGCCGGGATACTGCGCCGATTCACTGTATCCGTAGTACTCGAGCGTGAAGAGGAACGGATCGGCCGTGCTGGCCGTTTGTCCCAGCACGAAGGCCTGTTCCAGCAATTGCCGGGCGCTGACCTCCAATGAAAACGGTACCGCGTACTCGAACAGCTGATGGTTCTGGTTGTCGATCGCGCGCACGGTGATCGGGCGGTATGCGGACATGGTCTGCCTCGTTATCGGATGAGCGATGCAATCAGCTTAGGAAACCGTGGCCGGAATCACAATGTGACGGTGGCGTAAGCCGGTGAACCGGTCGCAGGCCCGACGGCGTTACACCACGGATTCGACCTTGCCGCTCGCCAGGCGGTAAACCCCGCCGACGATCTTCAGCGTTCCCGCCTCGCTCGCGTTCCGGATGATGGACGAATGCGCACGCAGGCCGGCCATGCTGTCGCGGACGTTCTGCACGATGGCCGCATCGAGCAGATGCGGCGCGTCACGGTGCTTGACCTTGTCTACCGCCGGCACGAGCGACTCGGCAAGCGACTGGATCTTCCCAGGGTAGGTCGCGCCCTGCGTCACGACCTTGACCGCCGCCTCCACAGCGCCGCATTGGTCGTGGCCGAGCACCAGAATGGCCGGAATCGTCAGAACCGCAACGGCGTACTCGAGGCTGCCCAACACGTCGTCGTTGACGAAATTGCCGGCGACGCGCGTGACGAAGAGATCGCCTCGGGCGCTGTCGAATGCATATTCCGGCGCGATGCGCGAATCTGCGCAACCGAGCACGGCGGCGAACGGGTTTTGTCCGCCGCGCAGCGCTTCCCGCTCGTGCACGAAATCATGACGGCGCGTCACGCCCGCCACGTAGCGGGCGTTGCCCTCCATCAGGCGCTTGATCGCATCGTCGGGCGAGACGGCGTTCTGCGGCTTCGGCGCGGACGCCTTGTCGTCCGCGGCAACCGCGGCGCGGTTGGGAAGCACGCCGGCAAGCGCAGCCGCAATGGCTGTCCCGCCCGTCGTGCGCAGAAAGCGACGGCGCGTCGATATGATCGTCTTCGGTGTGCAGGATATCGAATCACACATGGGGCAGGCTCCGGGGCAACATGATTGGAAAGGGCGACGAGATGACGAGGCATTATGCGTGTCGTCGGCGGAATCCCCAATCGATGCGCGTGCACGCGCGTGAGAGATCGAGGGACAGCCGCGTACCTGCGGGTGCGGTTGTCGGTGTGATGCGCGTCTTTTGCCGAGGTGGCGTACG
The DNA here is from genome assembly GCF_028657905.1 of Burkholderia sp. FERM BP-3421. NCBI lineage: Bacteria > Pseudomonadati > Pseudomonadota > Betaproteobacteria > Burkholderiales > Burkholderiaceae > Burkholderia > Burkholderia sp. FERM BP-3421. Next base: position 1,027,590 of record NZ_CP117782.1, read on the forward strand.
GGACGGGGCGACATGTCGGTCGCTTCAATTTGAAGCACGCGCCCGATGCTTCGAGAATCGCTTGACGCGCGAACCGGGGCGATGCGGAATGACGGCGTAGTTGAACGAGCATGACGGGCTCGCGGCGGGGAGCAGTCGACGAGCCGCGACTGGCTGCTACGGTTCGATCGATTGCGATCGATCGTGCGTGTCGAGGGCTTCCCGGTGTTCCGTTCTCGCCTCCGGGACCCTGCGCAAGCGTTTCCAGGCCAATGGCGGGGGGCCGCCGGCAAGCGTGCGTGGTCGCTGAATGCGGCGTCGTTTTGAGCACCGCGCCCCGCGCAATATCGTCCCGCGTGAGAACCGTTTGCCTCCAAACTTTCGCGTCGGTCGGCCACACAGGGCAAAATACGGGTTTTGCGCCCTCGCGAGGGGGGCGGAAAGGCACACACCGACGGTGTTGCGCGTGTCCACGCCCGTGCCCGCCGCCCAGGCAAGACCGCTCGCCGTGTCGCGAGCCCACCGGAGTCCACGTTTCATGCCCGAATCCAATCTGTCCTTCTTCGGCAGGCTGTCGCTTGCCGTTGGTGCGTTCTTTTCCGTGCTCGGCAACCGCGAGTTCGCCGCCGGCGTGCAGCGCGTGCGCGATGGCGCGTCCGCTTCCGCGCAACCGGCGCCGGCCGCCGCGCCCGTGAAGCCCGCCGCGCCCGAACTGCACGAGGCAAGCCCGCAGGCCGCGCTGCAACTGCTCGGCCTGTTGCAACGCGACGCGCGTTTCCTCGACTTCGTCGAGGAAGACATCGCCGCTTATGCGGACGCCGAGATCGGCGCGGCCGCGCGGCTCGTGCACGACGGTTGCCGCGCCGCGCTGCGCGAACACTTCACGATCGTCCCGGTGCGCGACGAGGCCGAAGGCAGCCGCGTGACGCTGCCGGCCGGCTTCGACGCGACGGCGGTGCGCGTGACCGGCAACGTCGTCGGCGCGGCGCCGTTCACCGGCACCGTCAGCCATCGCGGCTGGCGCGTGGCCGAGGTGCGCCTGCCCAAGCTGACCGGCAGCCACGACGCGTCGGTGATCGCGCCGGCGGAGGTGGAGCTGTGAGCGATTCCCGTTATTCGATCGGCATCGATCTCGGCACCACGCACTGCGCGCTGTCCTACGTCGATTGCGCGGCAAGCGACGGCGAGAAGCTCGCGCAACACGTGCTGCCGATCGCGCAGCTGACCGCGCCCGGCGCGCTCGAATCGCGCGATCTGCTGCCGTCCTTCCTCTACCTGCCGCATGAGAGCGAACTGGCCCAGGGCGACCTGACCTTGCCGTGGACCGCCTCGCGCGATTTCGCGGTGGGCGAGATGGCGCGCAGCCGCGGCGCGGGCACGCCGATCCGTCTCGTGTCGAGCGCGAAGAGCTGGCTGTGTCATCCGGGCGTCGATCGCCGCGCGGCGATCCTGCCCGGCGATGCGCCGCCCGAGGTGTCGCGCGTGTCGCCGCTCGAAAGCGCGATCCGCTATCTGACCCACTTGCGCGAAGCCTGGGATCACGCGCATCCGGATGCGCCGTTCGCCGACCAGGATGTGACGGTCACGATTCCCGCGTCGTTCGATCCGGCCGCGCGCGAGCTGACGGCCGAGGCCGCACGCGCCGCCGGCTATTCGCGCATGGCGCTGCTCGAGGAGCCGCAGGCGGCGCTCTACAGCTGGATCCAGAAAAGCGAGGGCGGCTGGCGCAAGCAGGTGCGGATCGGCGACCTGATCCTGTGCGTCGACGTCGGCGGCGGCACGACCGATCTGTCGCTGATCGCGGTCGTCGAGCGCGACGGCAATCTCGAACTGCACCGTGTCGCGGTCGGCGAGCACATCCTGCTCGGCGGCGACAACATGGACCTCGCGCTCGCGCACGTCGTCGCGCGCAAGCTCGCGGCGCAAGGCACGCAGGCGGATCCGTGGCAGCTGCGCGCGCTCACGTACGCGTGCCGCGCCGCGAAGGAAACGCTGTTGTCCGATGCGTCGACCGACGCGGTGCCGCTCGTCGTGCCGAGCCGCGGCTCGAAGCTGATCGGCGGTTCGATCCGCACCGAGCTGACCCGCGCGGAACTCACGCAGACGATTCTCGACGGCTTCTTCCCGCAGGTCGACGCGGCCGCGCGACCGGCCAGCCGCGCGCGCGCCGGTCTCACGCAGCTGGGTCTGCCGTATGCGCAGGACGCCGGGATCACGCGTCACCTCGCGGCGTTCCTCGGCCGCCAGGTGGCGGCGCTCGACTCACTGGAAGGCGTCGGGCGCGCGCTGCCTCAGGGCGCGACGTTCCTGCCTCCGACGGCGGTGCTGTTCAACGGCGGCGTGTTCAAGTCGGCGCTGCTCACGCAGCGCGTGCTCGATACGCTGAACCATTGGCTCGCGGCCGAAGGCGCGGCGCCGGCCCGTCTGCTCGACGGCGCGGATCTCGATCTCGCGGTCGCGCGCGGCGCCGCGTACTACGGCTTCGTGAAGCGCGGCCGCGGTGTGCGGATCCGTGGCGGCACGGCCCGCGCGTACTACGTCGCGGTCGAATCGGCGATGCCCGCGGTGCCCGGGCTGGAGCCGCCGGTGCAGGCGCTGTGCGTCGCGCCGTTCGGGATGGAGGAGGGCACGACCGCGGCATTGCCGCCGCAGGAGTTCGGCCTCGTCGTCGGCGAGCCCGTGCATTTCCGCTTCTTCGGTTCGTCGGTGCGCCGCCAGGATCAGGTCGGCGCCTTGCTCGACTACTGGTCGCCGGAGGAGCTGCAGGAACTCGAGGAAATCCAGGCGACGCTGCCGGCCGACGGCCGCACCGTCGGCGAGATCGTGCCGGTGAAGCTGCGCGCGCACGTGACCGAAACGGGCACGCTCGAACTCGAAGCGATCCCGAGCGGCACCGATGAACGCTGGAAGGTCGAATTCGACGTGCGCGGCGCCATTTGAGCCGATGAAACGCTATACGATCGGCATCGATCTCGGCACGAGCAATACGGTCGTCGCGTATGTCGCGCCGGGTTCGGATGCGATCCGGGTGTTCGACATCGCGCAACTGGTCGGGCCGGGGGCGGTCGGCGCGTCGCCGCTGCTGCCGTCGGCGCGCTATCACCCGGCGCCCGGCGAGCAGGCGCCGGACAGCCTGCGGCTGCCCTGGCAGGCGCGCAATGAGATGCCGGCCGCCGTGATCGGGCGGTTCGCGCGCACGCTCGGCGCGCAGGTGCCGGGCCGGCTCGTCACCAGCGCGAAGAGCTGGCTGTCGCATGCGGCGGTCGACCGCCTCGCGCCGATTCTTCCGTGGGGCGCGTCGGAGGGCGTGGCCAAGGTCTCGCCCGTCGAGGCGAGCGCGAGCTATCTGGCCCACGTGCGCGCCGCATGGGATGCGCATTTTCCGGCTGCGCCGCTGGCGGCCCAGGACGTGATCCTCACGGTGCCCGCCTCGTTCGACGACGGCGCGCGCGCGCTCACGGTCGAGGCCGCGCGCCGCGCGGGGCTGCCGTCGCTGCGCTTGCTCGAAGAACCGCAGGCGGCCTTCTACGACTGGCTTTACCGGCATCGCGCGAGCTGGCGCGATGCGCTCGCGGACGCCCGGCGCGTGCTGGTCTGCGATGTCGGCGGCGGCACGACCGATCTGACGCTGATCGACGTGACGCTGCGCGACGACGGCGAGCCCGTGTTGACGCGCACGGGCGTCGGCAATCACCTGATGCTGGGCGGCGACAACATGGACCTCGCGCTCGCGCGGCTCGTCGAGCCGCGCTTGAGCGAGCCCGGCGCGCGGCTGTCGGCCGCGCAGCTGTCGCAACTGGTCGAGCGCTGCCGCGCGGCGAAGGAACGGCTGCTCGGCGACGACGCGCCCGAGGCGGTCACGCTCACGCTGCTCGGCGCGGGCAGCCGGCTCGTCGGCGGCGCGCGCTCGGCGGAACTGACGCGGCAGGAAGTCGAACAGATCGTCGTCGACGGATTCTTCCCGCCGGCCGCGTCCGGCGATCTGCCGCGCCGCGCGCGCGGCGCGATCGTCGAGTTCGGCCTGCCGTATGCGAGCGACGCGGCGATCACGCGGCACGTGGCCGCGTTCCTGGCGCGCCATGCGGAAGGCCCGTTGCCCGACACGGTGCTGCTCAACGGCGGCGTGTTTCGCGCGGGCGCGCTGGCGGGGCGCCTCACTGGCATGCTCGGCGCGTGGCGCGGCCAGCCGCTCACGGTACTGCACAACGATCAGCCCGACATCGCGGTCGCGCGCGGCGCGGTCGCATATGGCCTGGCGCGAGACGGGCACGCGCCGCGCGTCGGCGGCGGCTCGCCGCGCAGTTATTTCCTCGTGCTCGATGCCGACGGCGAACCTGCGCGCGGCGTGTGCCTGCTGCCGCGCGGCACCGAAGAGGGGCGCGAGATCCCGCTGGCGGATCGCGTATTCGCGCTGCGCCTCGGGCAGCCGGTGCGCTTTCACCTCGTGTCGACGGTGGTCGAGACCGTGTATCGCCCCGGTGAGATCGTCACGCTCGACGACGGCGATTTCATCAGGCTGCCGCCGATCGCGACGGTGGTCGGGCGACGGGGCGCCGCCGCCGCGCACGAGACGCCCGTGACGCTCGCGACGTCGCTGACCGAAGTCGGCACGCTCGACATGCATTGCATCGCGACGGACGATCCCGCGCAGCGCTGGCGGCTCGAATTCCAGCTGCGCGGCGAGGCCGCCGCGTCCGGCGAGCGGGATGAGCCGGCGCGTCATCCCCGGCTGGATCAGGCGATCGAATTGATCGAGCGTTCGTTCGGCGACCGCGCGGCGGGCGTCGATCCGAAAGACACGCGCCGGCTGCGCGCCCAGCTCGAGCAATTGCTTGGGCCGTGCGAGGACTGGGACGTCGTGCTCGCGCGCGCGTTGTTCGATGTGCTGCTGGCGCGCGCACGGCGGCGCAGGCGCTCGGCCGATCACGAGCGCGTGTGGTTGAACCTCGCGGGACACTGCATGCGTCCGGGCTTCGGGCATCCGCTCGACGCGTGGCGCATCGAACAGCTGTGGCCCTTGTTCGACGACGGTATCCAGTACGTGAAGAGCGCCCAGGTGTGGTCCGAATGGTGGACGCTGTGGCGGCGCGCGGCGGGCGGGCTCGAGACGGAGGCGCAGCAGCAGGTTCGCGACGCGATCGCGTTTCTCGAACCGGTCGAGGGCAAGACCCGCGAGTTGCCATTCGATCTGGACAAGATCGGCTTGCCGGACATGATGCGCTTGTCGGCCTCGCTCGAACGTTTGCCGGTCGAACGCAAGATCGCGCTTGCCGAGCGGTTGGTCGCGGCGTTGAGCAAGGCGGGCGAGCGTGCGCTGGGCGCGTGGGCGCTCGGTCGCGTCGGCGCCCGCCGGCCGTTCTATGGCAGCGCGCACGGTGTGGTGCCGGCCGAGGTGGTGGGCGGCTGGCTCGATGCGCTGTTCGCGCTCGACTGGAAGCAGGTGGAACCCGCTGCGTTCGCGGTCGTGCAGATCGCCCGGATGACGGGCGATCGCGTGCGCGATGTGCCGCCGGCCACGCGCGAGGCGGTGATTCAGCGGCTCGCGGCGGCGCATGCGCCCGCCGCATGGATCGGCATGGTGCGCGAGGTGGTGGAACTGGACGCGGCCGATACGGCGAGGGTGCTGGGCGAATCGTTGCCGGCGGGGTTGAAGCTGATCGCCGGGTGAGGGCGCGCGCCGGCGCGAGGGCAGGGCGCGGCAAGAGGCGGATGGCTCAGACCGATGCGGCATCGTGCTCCGCACGATCGCCGCGCGCCCTTGCGGCGTATCACCTGAGCGTGGATTCAAACCGGTCGGTCGCAACCTCCTGTCCTTGGGAATCCTGGCATAGACGGCCGGCGCGTCGTCATGCGATCCACGTCCTCGGAGCCGGTCGGCCGGCCGTGCAGTTTGCCCGCCGAATATAGGAAAACGTGAACGATGCGTACGCGTTGACGATACCCGGGGTAACGGTCGCCCCCGTTTTCACATACTGTGCCTCGAATGGAATCGTAACGATCTCGCCGTTGCGGGCCTGTCCGGCGCACCATTGATGCTGTTGCCGATCGCCGGGGAGTCGGGGCCGAGGTGGATCGGTGTTGTATCGTTCTACCGAAACGGTCGCTCAGTCGCGAGTCGATCCAAGGCGGGTGCCGGTGTACTGCCGGGCAGATCGCGCGGCACGGCTCGGCGGCGCGTGCCTGACGCCGAGCGTGGCGTCGCATCGCCCTAGATCGTGCCTGTCTTGCAAATACCGCTGAGGTTCTGCAGGTCGCCGGCGCGACGCGTGCGCTCCTTGACCGGTAATTCGTATGCGATGCGGCAGATCGAGCGTGCATCGTCGCCCCATTGAACCGTGAGCTCTCCCTTGTCCTGCAGGCCGCGTACGAGCAACTTGCTGCCCTGGCCGACGACGCCGAGATCCGTCCCGCTCTCGTCGACAACAGCCGCGCCGAACGGCAAAGGCGTGCCGTCTGCCTTGCGCGCCGCGATCAGCGCCGAACGCCCCGTGTCGGTGTCGAACTTGAGCAGCGGCACGGCGCCGGCGCGTGGCGCGATTTGCCGGCTCGTTTCCTTCAGTTCGACGTCCATCGAGATGCCCTTCGGATCGATCTCGACCGTATTCAGGTTGTACGGGGTGAGATAAGGCACGATCGCGTAGCCGCGGCCGTCGACCCGCACCCCGGACGCGTTCGTGATCCGCGCGCCTTCCGCGCCCTTCGCCTCGACGATGCCGAATGTTTCGGACAGCGGCTGCGACAGCGTGATGCCGCCCTGGTGGGCGACCGCGGCGCCGCGAATGGACAGCGAACCCTGCTGGTAGGTCGAACTGCCGCCGGCGCTGACATTGAGCTCGGCGACGCGCGCCCGGTACGTGAGGCTGCCGTTGCCGTCGGTGCTCGCGCTGCCCTGGCCGCTCATGTAGTTGGCCCCGACGCTGTACGACAACGCGTTGTCGACGCCGAGCGAGCCGGACAGCATCGACTGCACTTGCGTGCTGCCTTGCGTGTTGCGCGAGACGTTGCTCGTCACCATCGTCGAGCCGGACTTGCCGAGCGGGATCGTGACGCTCGCGTAATACAGCGTGCTCATGTCGCCGCCGGCATTGCGCTGCCGCGTGGCCGACAGGCCGTATGAAATATTCCGGAAGGCATTGTTGTAGCCGACCGCGTAACTGACGTCCGAACCGCCGCGGTTCCAGTAGTTTGATGCCGCGGCGGTCACGCTTAGTTGCCCACCCTTGTCGCCGAGCCGCTGGCTCAGCATCAGCGATGCGCGGTTGCGCTGCCGCCAGACGGTATCGACGGAGAAACCGTCGCGTACGGCGCTGCGCGTGTTCATCGCATCGTTGAGGTTGAAATAGCCGTTGGTCGAATAGCGATACGCGGCGATGGAGACGTTGGTGCCGGTCGGCGTGATGGATTTCGCATAGCTGATGCGCAGGCTCGACCCGCTGAAACGCTTCACGCCCGGCACCGATGTCGTGGCCTGCGTGAAGTCGACGCCGATTGCGCCCAGCCGCGTATTGAGCGCGCTGCCCAGCATCGCGGAGGCATAGCCGGCGGCAACCGTGACGCCGGCGTAGCCGGTCAGCAGATTCGTCAGGCCACGCTGGTACGTCGCCTGCATGAACAGCGGGTTGCTCGAATTCTGCTGGCTGCGCAATGCGCCCGCCACGAAGCTGTAGCGCTGGATGCCGGGCCGCAGCGACAGCGGAACGGCCGCGTAGGGCACCGTGAACGTATGCTCGGACCCATCCGCTTCCAACACGGCCACACGCAGGTCGCCGCCATAGCCGGTCGGGTAGAGGTCGTTGATCTCGAACGGCCCCGGCGAGACGGTTGTTTCGTACAGCGTGACGCCATTCTGGCTGATCTTCACCTTCGCGTTGCTGTTCGCCACGCCGCGCACGACGGGCGCATAGCCGCGCAGCGAGTCGGGCAGCATCCGGTCGTCGGTCGACAGGCGCACGCCGCGGAACTGCGTCGTATCGAACAGCTCGCCGGACGTATACGTTTCGCCAAGCACGAGCTGGGACGACAGCGACGGCAGGTCGCGCTGCACGTAGGTCGAAATGTTCTGGTAATGGCTGCCGTTGCGCTCCGACCACGACAGTGAACCATTGTGACGGAAATGCCAGTTGCCGAGATTGACGCCGCTGTTCAGCCCGAGATAGCCCTGCGTGTCCGCGCTGCTGCCCTTGATCTTCGATCTGTAGACGTTCAGGTTGTAGTCGAGCATGCCGACGGGCACCCCCGAATCCCATTGGTCGCGGCTGACATAGCCGCGTGCACGGCGGTCGATGAATGCCTGCGGGATGCTGAGCGTGAGGCGCTGTTCGCTGAAGTCGAACAGCGCGCTCGCTTCGGGGATAACCTGATCGATCCGGCGACATTCGCCCTGGGTGACGATCGCGGCGGTGGTTTCGGCGGGCAGCTTTGAGAAATTTACGCCGATGCGGCGCAACTGCGCTTCGTCGAAACAGGGTTGCGCCTCGGACGCGCCGGGCGTGGTCTTGAATTCGACGTCGAAGCGTCCCGCCCAGCTTTCCCCGACGAAGAGGTCGACGCTGTAGGCGCCCGGTGACGCAAAGTTGCCGCGTTCGAAGCGCCGGATGTCGACCGACTGCCCGACGCCGTTGTTCAGGAAGTTGGGGTCGAACTGAACCTGCGCGAAGCGCGCGTCGGGGACGTCGGCCTGTGCGACCTGCATCGCGTCCGTTTCCGCTTGGGGCGGTTGCAGGTCGCTCGCGTGGGTGTTGCCGGCCCAGGCGGCCAGACTGGACAGCACGAACGCATACATCGGCTTGGTCCGAGGCAGGCGGGCGGCGCTCCGATGAGCATGTCGGGTCGAGGGCGGCAAATTCATTAATCAGGAATCCTATTCTGAATACCAGGGGCGAGCGTGGAAGCGCGAAGGCTGAGTGCCGTTGGCGTGAGACGCGTTGTCGATCCGGGTGGCGTCGAAGCGGAACGGCCGGCGACGTTCGGGCGGCGCCCGGACAGGATCAGCCGAGCACCGGTGCGGCGCTACCGCATCGATACGGGGGCTTCATTGTTGATCGATGCCCCCCAGTCGTTGATGCTGCTGAACTGGACCTTCGCGTCCGCGGCGGGCGGCGCGCCAAGCTTCGCGACCGGGAATGCCTGCGTGCCGCCGGGGAGCACGTAGCCGGCGCCGGCGTCGTAGCGCTGGCCGCCGGAATGGAGCTGCACGCTGCCGATGTTGACGACATAGGGCGTCGGGTTGGTCGCCTTGAGTGCGTAGAGGCCGTCCGCACCGTGCTCGACTTGCCAGCGAACCTGTGCCGGCGCCAGGAGTGCGCTGCCCGGCAGCCCCTTCGGGCGATACATGATCTTGACGCGCGAGCGGAACGCGACCTGGAGCTGATTGCGCGCGGCGTCGCCGGTGAGCTTCGGCGGAATTTCCAGCACGTTGAGCCAGAACAGCGATTCCTTGTCGGCGGGAAGCGGCTCGTTCGTATAGATGATCCGCAAGGTCTGACCTTTTTGCGGCTCCATCCGGAACATCGCGGGCGTGAGCGTGAACGGCACGTTGATGGAATCAGGCGATGCATGCGCGTCGCCGTTGTCGATCCAGGCCTGGACCAGCGCGGGAGCCGCGCCTTCGTTCGTGAGCTTGACCGTCGCTTCGCGTTCGTCGCCGGGAAAGACGAGGCGGGTGCCGGAGATCACGACGCTCGCGCAGGCTTGCGACGCAATCAAGACGGAGGCCAGGGCGATGACCTTGAGCGATTTGGCGATGGCGTTCATGATGACTCGGAGGGGTGGTGGGGGATGGATATCGACGGACAGGGGGCCGGCGGCGTGCGGCGCACGCCGCCGGGGCCTTCCGCGCGGGAAGGCCCGCTACGAGGAGGCTTACGGATAGACGAGCGAGTACTGGACGTAGGAGTTCGCCGAGCCGCCGGTTACCGCGCCCGTCGCCAGGTATTCGGCGAAGAAGTTCAGTTCGGCAGTACCGTCGGAGTCGATCGAGACGACCTGCGAGTTCTGGTCCGGCGAGTTCGCGCCGACCTTGATCGGGTCCTGCTTGTCGTTCAGGATCTGCAGCACGACGTTCTTGGCTTCGGGCGTGTCGACCGAACCCTTGTCGAGCGCCAGCTTGCCGTCCGTGGTCACGTTGGTCGCGTTTTCGAACGTGACCTGGACCTTGGTCGGGTTGCCCTTCGAGTCCTCTGAATCCACCGCGCAGCCCGTCAGCTTGAAGCCGAACCCGGTGCGGCCGGACACGGCGCCCGACGTGTTCAGCGCGCCCGTGCTCACCGTGGGCAGCACGACCGACTTGTTCGTCGTGGCGCCGGCATCCTTGCCATCGATCTTGCAGGTTCCGGCCGTGACGTTGCCGGTGAACGTGATCGTGCCGTCCGACGCGTGAGCCGCCGATGCGAGGCTGAGCCCCGCCGCGGCCAGGAGCGTCGAAATGAGTTTGGTGCTTGTTGCGAGTTTCATTGTGTTGATCTCAGACGTTGGTTGATGATGTGAAACGCGCAGACATCATTCGCCGTTTGAGCGAAATCTGATGGGGTGCGATTCGGGATTGATTATCGGAATCTTCCGCTGAGCGGGAAATTTGACTTGAACGAAGTTTGATGATTTATATTCATTCAAGTACTAAAGCGGAATGGCGCGCTGCCGCGCCCCAGCCGCCGCATGACGTTTCGCACGCGGGGAGCGGCATCGCGTCGGTTCTCATCCGGAAGTCGGCGATTCGAATTTCGAGTCTCGCGAGACCCGGTGTCGCCCTCGTGGATCGATCGCGAATCTGTCGTTTAGGGCGCGGGAGTTTAAGTTCAACGACGAGCGTGCGACTGACGAAGAAATGGACGCGATCAGAGACGCGATTCGGATGTTTCTCGATCTGTAGCACGGCAACGGCGTCGCTCGGCGCGGTTTTTTATCGCAGTGGGCCGTGTCAGTTCGCGTCGGGGTTGATCAGCGGCCAGGCCCGGGCTGGGCCCGCTGCGGAACATGACGGGCTGCGGGCAGCGCATAAGTTGAATGCCCGCCGCTCAAATTTCGCCAGGAGCGATGTGGCGTCGGCGCAGGTTGGAACAGGTAAAATGCCGCCCAACAACGGTTTCGTCTCTCAGGGGGCCGTTTCTACCCCACATCCGGAAGCATCAGTGAAAAATTCTTCAGAATCAAAGGCCAAGGCTGCTCACGGCCCCCGAATCGGCATGGTCAGCCTTGGTTGCCCCAAGGCGCTGGTCGACTCCGAGCAGATCATCACCCAGCTGCGCGCGGAGGGCTATGAAATCTCCGGCACCTACGACGGCGCCGACCTCGTCGTCGTCAACACCTGCGGCTTCATCGACGAAGCGGTGCAGGAAAGCCTCGACGCGATCGGCGAGGCGCTGACCGAGAACGGCAAGGTCATCGTCACCGGCTGCCTCGGCGCGAAGAAGAGCGCGAGCGGTTCGGGCCTCATCGAGGAGGTGCATCCGAAGGTGCTGGCCGTCACCGGCCCGCACGCGCTCGGCGAGGTCATGCAGGCGGTGCACAGCCACCTGCCCAAGCCGCACGATCCGTTCGTCGATCTGGTGCCGCCCGCGGGCATCAAGCTCACGCCGCGCCACTACGCGTACCTGAAGATCTCCGAGGGCTGCAACCACCGCTGCACGTTCTGCATCATCCCGTCGATGCGCGGCGACCTCGTGTCGCGCCCCGTCGCCGAAGTGATGCTCGAAGCGGAGAACCTGTTCAAGTCCGGCGTGAAGGAGCTGCTCGTGATCTCGCAGGACACGAGCGCGTACGGCGTCGACGTGAAGTACCGCACGGGCTTCTGGAACGGCAAGCCGATCAAGACCCGCATGACCGACCTGGTCGCCGCGCTCGGCGAACTCGCCGCGCACTACGGCGCGTGGGTGCGCCTGCACTACGTGTACCCGTATCCGAGCGTCGACGAGGTGATTCCGCTGATGGCCGAGGGCCCGTTCAAGGGGCACGTGCTGCCGTATCTCGACGTGCCGTTCCAGCACGCGCATCCGGACGTGCTCAAGCGCATGAAGCGCCCCGCCAACGCGGAGAAGGTGCTCGAGCGCGTGAAGGCCTGGCGCGACATGTGCCCGGACCTGACGATCCGCAGCACCTTCATCGCCGGCTTCCCGGGCGAGACCGAGGCGCAGTTCGAGACGCTGCTCGACTTCATCCGCGAAGCCGAACTGGACCGGGTCGGCTGCTTCGCCTACTCGCCCGTCGAGGGCGCGACCGCGAACGAGCTCGACGGCGCCTTGCCCGACGAGGTGCGCGAGGAGCGTCGCGCGCGCTTCATGGAGGTCGCGGAGGAGGTGTCCGCCGCGCGCATCGAGCGCAAGGTCGGCCAGACCCTCAAGGTGCTCATCGACGAGGTCAACGACGAGGGCGGCATCGGCCGCACCGCGGCCGATGCGCCGGAAATCGACGGCGTGGTCTATGTCGAGCCGGCGGCCAAGGCGTCGAAGCGCTACAAGGTGGGGGATTTCGTGTCGGTCCGCATCACCGGCGCCGACGGCCACGATCTCTGGGGCGAGGTCTGAACGATGACGACAATGCGGCTGGACGGCGCGCCCGAGATTCTCGCGCTCGGCGAGGCGATGGTCGAGTTCAACCAGTCGCGTCCCGGCGCGCCTGACTATCTGCAGGGCTTCGGCGGCGATACGTCGAACTTCTGCATCGCCGCCGCGCGGCAGGGCGCGCGCACGGGCTTCGTGTCCGCGGTCGGCGACGATCATTTCGGCCGCCTGCTGCGCGATCTGTGGCAGCGGGAACAGGTCGACGCCACTCATGTGAAGATCGACGGCGGCGCGCCGACCGGGGTGTATTTCGTGTCGCACGGCGCGCACGGCCATCAGTTCGATTATCTGCGCGCGGGCTCCGCCGCGAGCCGCTACGCGCCGCGCGACCTGCCGCTCGACGCGCTCGCCGCCGCGCGCGTCGTGCACCTGTCGGGCGTGAGCCTCGCGATCGGCGCAAGTGCGTGCGACGCCGCGTTCGCGGCGATCGAGCATGCGCGCGCGCAGGGCGCGCAAGTGAGCTTCGACACCAATCTGCGCCTGAAGCTGTGGCCGTTGCCGCGCGCCCGCGCGGTGATGCGCGAAGCCCTGCGCCATACCGACATCTGCCTGCCCAGCTGGGACGACGTGACGGCGTTGACGGGCCTCGACGACCGCGATGCGATCGTCGAGGCGCTGCTCGCGCTCGGCGCGCGCATCGTCGCGTTGAAGCTCGGCAGGGAGGGCGCGTATGTCGCGACGCCCGACGCGCGGCGTCTCGTGCCGGGGCAGGTGGTCGAGGCGGTCGACGCGACTGGGGCGGGCGATTGTTTCGGCGGGGCGTTCGTCGCGCGGATCGTCGCGGGCGACGATCCGTTCGCGGCGGCGCGTTATGCGAACGCGGCCGCCGCGTTGTCGACGCGCGGCTTCGGCGCGGTTGCGCCGATTCCGACCCGGGCGGCGGTCGAGGCGTGGTTGACCGCGTGATGCCGCGGCTCTTGGCGCGGCGGCGATGTGAACGGGCGGCGCGTGAACGTCGCCGCGATCTTCGAACGTATCTGACGGAGTCAAGCAAGGTGGGGGTGAAGTTGGGCATGCGATGGGCGGCACTGGCCGTCATGATCTGGACCGTCGGCGCGGCGTATGCGCAGCCGGCGGCGGCGCCCGCCTCGGGCGCCTCGGGCGCGGCCGTGCTGCGCGACGATACCGCGCCCGCGCGGCCGCTCAAGCCGGACCCGGCGTTCGCGAAGCTGCAGCGCTACGAGGGCACGCTCGGCGGCCGGCCGATCGTCGTGCATCTCGGGCCGAAGCAGGACGAGCCCGGCGTACACGGCGAGTACCAGTACGGCGATACCGGCGAGGTCGTGCTGCTCGCGGGCGATCGCGACGGCGACACGCTCGAGGTCGAGGAGTCGAACGACGGCACCAACATCACCGGCGTCTGGATCGGCCACTTCGACGCCGCGGGCGCGCTGAGCGCCGACCGCATGAACAGCGACGAGTCGGACCCGCAGCCGATCGTGCTTCATCCGGTGGGCGGGGCGCCCGCCGCGCCGCCCGCGCGCCGCGAGGCGCCGCCGCCCACTGTCGGGCAGCCGGTCGGCGGCGTGCGCAACGTGAGCACCGCAGAATGACGTACTCCGGCGCGGCGCGCCCGAACGCGGGCGCGCCGCATTTCCTGGCAGCAGACGAACTTACCCAGCCATGACAGCATCCACTTCCAAGCGCGCGCTGCAAACCCGCATCGTGCAACCCGACGACGCGATTCCCGACGGTTTCCGCTCGTTCGTCACGCCGGTCGAGCGCGGCTCGACGGTCGTGTTCCCCGATCTCGCGACGATGCGCAACCTGGACTGGCGCGACGACAGCCAGTGGCGCTACGGGCTGCACGCGACGCCGACCTCGCTCGCGCTCGCGCAGCGCCTGGCCGAGATCGAGGGCGGCAGGCATGCGCTGTTGCAGCCGTCGGGGCTGGCGTCGATCACCAATGTCTATTTCGGCGTGGTGAAGGCGGGCGACGACGTGCTGATCCCGCACAACGTGTACAACCCGAACGGCGACCTGGGCACGTGGCTCAGCCGTGATTTCGGCGTGAGCGCGCGTTTCTACGATCCGCTGATCGGCGCGGGCATCGCCGACCTGATCCAGCCGAACACGAAGCTGATCTGGCTGGAAGCGCCGGGTTCGGTGACGATGGAAGTGCCCGACGTGCGTGCGATCACGGCCGTCGCGCGCGCGCGCGGCATCGTGACCGCGATCGACAACACCTATTCCGCCGGGCTCGCGTTCAAGCCGTTCGAGCACGGCGTCGACATCTCGGTCCAGGCGCTGACCAAGTACCAGTCGGGCGGCAGCGACCTCCTGATGGGCGCGACGATCACGGCCGACGCGGACCTGCACGCGAAGCTCAAGCTGGCGCGCATGCGCCTCGGCATCGGCGTGTCGGTCGACGACTGCTCGCTCGTGCTGCGCAGCCTGCCGAGCATGCAGGTGCGCTTCGACGCGCACAGCGCGAACGCACTCGCGCTCGCGCATTGGCTGAAGGCGCGGCCGGAGATCGCGGCGGTCCTGCATCCGCAGTTTCCGGATTGCCCGGGGCACGCGTCGTTCGCCCGTGATTTCACGGGCGCGGGGGGCTTGTTCTCGGTCGTGTTCGATGGGCGCTACAGCCCGGCGCAGGTCGACGCGTTCGTCGAGGCGCTCGAATTGTTTGCGATCGGCTGGAGCTGGGGCGGCGCATGCAGCCTGGCGATGCCCTACGATGTCGCGTCGATGCGGCCGACCTGGCCGCACCAGGGCACGCTGGTGCGCTTCTACGTCGGGCTCGAGGACGAGGCCGACCTGCGCGCCGACATCGAACGCGCGTTCGGGATCGCGTTCGGCTGACGCCGCCGCCGGTTCCGCGCGCCGCGCGAGGCCGGCTGTCGATGCAACAACGGCGCATGCGATTTCCGCATGCGCCGTTGTTGCATCCGGGCCCGGCTTGCGCCGCGCGTTACAGCAGCCGCAGCAGGCCGTCGAGTCCGACGTGGTTGAACGCGACGCTCGCCGCCTCGCGCACCACGGGCTTCGCGCGGAACGCGACCGACAGCCCGGCCTCCGCCATCATCTTCAGGTCGTTCGACCCGTCGCCGATCGCGATCGCGCGGCTCGGCGGGATGCCGAGCGCCGCGCAGGTGTCGCGCACGAGGCGCGCCTTCACGTCGGCGTCGACGATCTCGCCGAGCACCTTGCCCGTCAGCTTGCCGTCGACGACTTCCAGCACGTTCGAATACGCATGGTCGAGCCCGAGCTGCGCCTTGAGGCGGTCGGTGAAGAAGGTGAAGCCGCCCGACACCAGGAGTGTCTTGAGGCCCGCGGCCTTGACGCCGGCCAGCATGGCCTCTGCACCCGGCGACAGCCGCAGCCGGGTCGCGTAGACCTGTTCGAGCGCACTCGCCTCGAGCCCCGCCAGCAGCGCGACGCGGCGCGCGAGGCTCTCGTTGAAATCGGGGATCTCGCCGCGCATCGAAGCCTCGGTGATCGCCGCGACCTCGGCCTTGCGTCCGCAAAAATCGGCGATCTCGTCGATGCACTCGATCGTGATCAGCGTCGAATCCATGTCCATCGCGACCAGGCCGAAGTCGGCGAGCCGCAGGCCGGCGTCGACGAAACCGTAGTCGAGCCCGTGGGTGCCGCAATAGACGTCGAGATCGGGCTGCTGCGCGGGACTGGCCTCCTCGATGCGGATCGCGTGCGGATCGAGCGCGACGATGCGCGCGCCGCGGGCGAGCGCGAGCAGGGGCTTGTAATGCGCGTCGGACAGCGGCGAGGGACTCTGGATAACGAGATTCGTGGTCATGGCGAGTGGTTGGCAAAGAAAAATGTGGCAGCGGGCACGCGCGGGCCAACTCGCTATTGTAGCGGGGCGGCGCGCGGCCGGCGCGTCAGCCGGCGGGCGGGGCCGGCCGGTCCCAGTACGGCGGATCGCCGAAGTGCGCGGCGAGGAAGTCGATGAAGGCAAGGGTTTTCAGCGGCACGAACGCGCGGCTCGGGTAGACCGCCCAGATCGCGACCGGCTCGGCGAGCGGGTAGTCGTCGAGCACGCTGACGAGCGTGCCGTCGCGCAGGTGCGGGCCGACATCCCAGGTCGACTTCAGCGCGAGGCCGAAGCCCGCCAGCACGGCCTCGCGGATCGCCTCGCCGTTGCTCGCGCTCAGCCGTCCGCCGACGCGCACCGTCTGCGGGCCGGCCGGCGTCGCGAAGGTCCAGTCGCGCTGGTCGCCGAGGATCACGCACTCGTGCCGCGCGAGGTCCGCGGGATGGCGCGGCGCGCCGTGCGCGGCCAGATAGGCGGGCGCGCAGCAGATCACGCGGCGGTTCGCCGCAAGCCGCCGCGCGACGAGCGAGGAGTCCTTCAGCGCACCGAGCCGCACGGCGATGTCGATGCCCTCGTCGACCAGATCGACGATTTCGTCGGACAGCCGCAAATCGAGCGAGACGTCCGGGTAGCGGCGCAGGAACGCGGGAATCACCGGCGCGACGTGCTGGCGGCCGAACGACGACGACATCGAGACCTTGAGCCGGCCCTGCGGCTCGGCGCGGCCGCGGCCGACGGCCGCGCGCGCGGCGTCGGCCGCTTCGAGCAGCGGCTGGGCGCGCGCGATGAACAGTTCGCCTTCCTGAGTCAGGCTCACGCGCCGCGTGGTGCGATGCAGCAGGCGCGCGCCGAGCTGGCGTTCGAGCTGCGCGAGCCGCGCGCTCGCCACCGCGGCCGACAGCCCGAACTCCCGGCCGGCCGCCGACACGTTCGCGAGCCGCGCCGCGCGCACGAACAGCGCCACGTCGAGCAGGTCGAGCGGTTTGTCGGGCGAGGGCGGCGGCGCGTCGATCATTCTTTTGAAAATCCAGAAAATGTTTCAGGGATTATGGTGCTTTTTAATGAGGATGGGGCGCTCTACGATGCGGGTCATGCGTCGGCGCGCGCTTCGCGCCGTGTCCCAGACTTGTTTGCCAGGAGCCCAAGATGAAAGCTGTCGGATTGCATCAATACCTGCCGATCGACCAGCCGGATGCGCTGCTCGACCTCGAATTGCCGATGCCGCAGCCGGGCGAGCGCGACCTGCTCGTGAGGATCGAGGCGATCTCGGTCAATCCCGTCGATTGCAAGGTGCGCGCGCCCAAGGCGCAGACGGAGGCGTCGCCGCGCGTGCTCGGCTGGGACGCGGCCGGCACGGTCGTCGCGGTCGGGCCCGGGGTCGCGCTGTTCAAGGTGGGCGATCCGGTGTTCTACGCGGGCAGCATCACGCGGCCGGGCGCGAACAGCGAGTATCACGTCGTCGATGAACGGATCGTCGCGCGCAAGCCCGAGACGCTCGATTTCGCGGCCGCCGCCGCGCTGCCGCTGACCGCCATCACCGCGTGGGAAGCGCTGTTCGAGCGCCTGCGCGTGTCGCCGCAAGGCGCGGACGCGGGCAAGTCGGTGCTGATCATCGGCGGCGCGGGCGGGGTCGGCTCGATCGGCATCCAGCTCGCCAGGCAGTTGGGCGGACTCACGGTGATCGCGACCGCGTCGCGCCCTGAATCCGCGCAGTGGGTGCGCGAGCTGGGCGCGGACCACGTGGTCGATCATTTCGGCGATCTGCCCGCGCAGATGAAGGCGGTCGGCCATCCGACGGTCGACTACGTGCTGATCTTCAACGACACCGATCGCCATTTCCCGGCGGCGGCCGAACTGATCCGGCCGCAGGGCGGCATCTGCACGATCGTCGAGAACGAGCGGCCGGTGCCCGTCGAGCTGTTGAAGGCGAAGAGCGCGGCGTTTCATTGGGAGTTCATGTTCACGCGCGCGATGTTCGGCACGCCCGACATGATCGAGCAGCACACGCTGCTGGCCGAGGTGGCGCGGCTCGTCGACGCGGGCGCGCTGCGCACGACGGTCGGCGAGCATCTCGGCCGGATCGACGCGGCGAATCTGCGCCGCGCGCATCAATTGCTCGAGAGCGGCCGCGCGATCGGCAAGCTCGTGCTGAGCGGTTTCTGAGGGCGCGGCGGGCGCGGCGCGCAAGCGGGGTAACACCCGATGTCAGGTCAACGCCGGCGGCGGCGCTTGGCGTTAGACTGGCAGGCATCATGCATCGATAACCCGGTGGAGCCGTTCGCGCGGCGCCACCTCATAAGGAGGTCAGCATGGGCCAACGCGTCACCACAGTCATCGCCGCCACCGGTTCCGCCGCCGTCCTGGCGGCCGCCTTCCTCAGCGCCCCCGCCTGCGCTGCGCCGCCGATCAACGCCAGCCTGCTCGGCGGCAACGACGGCCAGCTCCAGTACACCGTCAAGGTCGATTCGAAACTGTTCGGCAATACGCAGGAAACCCGCAAGATCCGTTCCGGCGAGACCGACGACTTCAACTGGAAGTCGGTGCCGCCGTCGGGCGCGGTGCCGGTGCCGGACGGCTGCCCGCAGAGCGATTCGCTGCCGCGCGACGCCAACGGCGCGATGGTCCGGCAGACCCAGGTGCGCGTCGCGCCGTCGGTCGACAGCAAGGGCGTCGCGAACGTGCAGCTGAGCTTCCAGGCCAGCGCGCCGCAGGGCCGCAAGGCGGTGACGGTCGGCGGCAAGGCGCTGCAGTGCCCGAAGGCCGTGACCGTGAGCCAGGTCAGGTGGGTGTCGATTCCGACGGGCGGCGGCTCGAAGACCCTCACGATGAGCGACGGCACGCGCGTCACGGTGTCGATCAAGCGCTGAGCGCCGCCGCGCGCGGCTCAGCCGGCCGCCTGCTTCCGGCGTCGTTCGATCAGGCGGGCGGCGAGGAAGCGGTGCTCGGCCGAGAACAGGCGGCGGCAGGTGAGCAGCACCGCGCCGACCGTGCCGAGCGCCGACGAGGCCGCGATCAGGAACATGATGACGATCTGATAGCGGACCGCCTGCAGCGGCGATTGGCCCGCGAGCACCTGGCCCGTCATCATCCCCGGCAGGCTCACCACGCCGACCACCGCCATCTGGTTGAGGGTCGGCAGCATGCCCGCGCGCACCGCCTGCCGCGCGGCGTCCTGGGCCGCTTCCCAGCGGGTCGCGCCGAGTGCGAGCGCGGTCTCGACGCGATCGCGGCGCGCGGTCAGCTCCTCGGTCATCCGCTCGACGCCGAGCGAGACGCCGGTGAGCGTATTGCCGAGGATCATCCCGAGGATCGGGATCGCATACTGCGGCGCGTACCACGGATGGATGCGGATCACGACGAACAGGCCGACGGCCGCGACGAACCAGCTGCTGAACCAGATCGACAGGATGCTGTCGGCGCGCTGGCCCGCGTACGTGCGCTTGCCGCGCGCGGCCCCCGCGAAGCCCGCGATCAGCGTCATCAAGGCCATCAACGGCACCACCACGACGCCGCTCGCATGCGCGAACACCCAGCCGAGCACATAGCCGATCGCGAGCAGCTGGACGACGGTGCGCAGCGCCGCCCAGGCGAGCTTGCGGCCGAGGCCGAGCGAGAGGGCCAGCGACAACGCGCCGTTGACCGCGACGAGCGCCGCCGCGATGCCGACGTCGACGAGGCTCAGGTCCTGCAGGGTGGGGCTCACGACGCGGCCTCCGATGCGCCGTCGCGCAGCACGCCCGCCTGCATCGTCAGATGGCGCGGGCCGATGCGCGCGGCCTGCGCGGGATTGTGCGAAATCCACAGATAGGCGCGCGCGTCGGGCGCGGCGTCGAACCACGCGGCCACCAGCGCCTCGATCGCGCGGGTCGACTCGGGGTCGAGCGCGGCGGTCGGTTCGTCTAGCAGCAACACCTCGGGATCGAGTTGCAGCACGCGCAACAACGCCGCGATCTGCGCCTCGCCGCCCGACAATTCGCTCGCCGCCTGCGCGAGAAAATCGTCGCGGCGGCCCGCCTGTGCCGCAAGTCGGGCGGCGCGCGCGCGATCGAAACGCCGATCGCGATAAACCGCGAGCGTGTACGGATAGCGCAGCAGGTCCTCGACGCTGCCGTCGGCGGGCGCGGGCCGCTGCCGCAGATACGCGACATTGCGCCGATAACGCGGGATCGCCGCGCGCGCGACCGGCTCGCCGCGCCACAACAGGGCGCCGCCGTCGAGCGGGTCGAGCAGCGCCAGCGCGCGCAGGAACACGCTTTTCCCCGAGCCCGACGGCCCGGTGAGCGCAATGCGTGTGCCTGCCGTCAGCCGGAAATCGGTGGGGGCCAGAAGCGTCTTGCCGGTCGACGCGTCGCGCCGGGTGATGCCGCGCGCGTCGATCAGGGCGGTTGCCGTCATAAATGAAAAAAAGGGTAAATGGGGCGGGGCGGTCCCGGCACGTGCGTCATAATACCGGCCATGCCTCGCCGCGTCGCGCGCTGCGCGCCTTTGCGCACGGCACGCGCGGCACGCTTGGCTGATCCCAGAACAACAACGGAACCGGCATGGCGCTTTCCCGAGCTCTCGGCAAATCGGCCGCATGGATCGCCGGCAGCGTCGTGGTGTTGCTCGCGGCGTTCGGCATCTTCATCTATACCTTCGACTGGAACCACGTGAAGCCGTGGGTCAACGCACAGGCGAGCGAGGCGCTGGGGCGCCCGTTCGAGATTCGCGGCGACCTCAGGCTGGGCTGGCGACGGCCCGAGGGCGAAACCGGCTGGCGCGCCTGGGTGCCCTGGCCGAGCGTCTCCGCCACCCAGATCGTGATCGGCAATCCTGAATGGGCGAAGGCGCCCGCGTTCGCGACGCTCGACGCCGCGCAAGCCGAGGTCGAGGTGCTGCCGCTCCTCGCGCACAAGGTCGTGATTCCGTCGATCCGCCTCGTCAATCCGGCGCTCGATCTCGAGCGGCTCGCCGATGGCCGCAACACCTGGACCTTCACCTTCAAGCAGGCGGCGCAGCCGTCGCCGTGGAACGTGGAGCTGCGCAACTTCGGTTTTGCCAAAGGCACGGTTGCGTATCGCGACGCCGTCACGAAAGCCGATCTCACCGTCGCGATCGACACGCTCGGCCAACCGATCCCGCTCGGCGACGTGCTCGCGCAGCAGGAAGCCACCTCGCGCGCCGCGTCGGCCCAGCGGGTCGGCAAGCGGGGCGCAGCGCAGCTGAGCCGGAAGGCGAACGCCACGGCAGCGTCGGATGCGTCGGCCGCCTCCGCTGCGTCGGCCGCCTCAGGCGCTTCGGCGGCAACAGGTGCAAGCGTGGCGTCGGGCGCGGTCTCGGCCTCCGCGCCGCCCGCGGTCAGCGCGCCGGCCGGCGCCTCCGGCGCGGCCGCCAAGCCGGCGGGGCCGACCTATGCGTTCGGCCTGACCGTGAAGGGGCGCTACAAGGGCGTGCCCATCGACGGCACCGGCAAGCTCGGCGGGGTGCTCGCGCTGCAGGACGCCGCTCGGCCGTTCCCGCTGCAGGCGGACGTGAAGGCGGGCGACACGCGGCTCGCGGTGGTCGGCACGCTGACCGACCCAACCCGGCTCGCCGCGCTCGACCTGCGGCTGTGGCTGCAAGGCGCGAGCATGTCGCACCTGTATCCGCTGACCGGCGTGACCCTGCCCGATACGCCGCCGTACGCGACCGAGGGCCGCCTGATCGGCAACTTCCGGCGCGGCGGAAGCCTGTTCCGCTACGAGAACTTCGACGGCCGCGTCGGCGGCAGCGATCTGCATGGCACGCTTGCGTTCGAGCAGCGCGAGCCGCGGCCGAAACTGTCGGGCGAACTGGTGTCGAACCTGCTGCAATTCTCGGATCTCGCGCCGATCGTCGGCGCGGACACGGCCGCCAGCAAGGCCCAGCGCGGCGATACCACCAAGCAGCCGAGCGGCCGCGTGCTGCCGGTCGAGACGTTCCACACCGACCGCTGGCGCGCGCTCGACGCCGACGTCAAGTTCACCGGCAAGAAGCTGGTCAAGAGCGCGGACCTGCCGATCACCGACCTCTACACGCACATCGTGATGCAGGACGGCGTGCTGTCGCTCCAACCGCTGACGTTCGGCGTCGCGGGCGGCTCGCTGTCGACCGAGGCGCGGCTCGACGGCAGCGGCGCGCCGCTCAAGGGCCGCTTCACGGTGGCGGCGCGCCACCTGAAGCTCAAGCAGCTGTTCTCGACGCAGAAGGTGATGCAGTCCGCGTTGGGCGAGATCAACGGCGACGCCGCGCTGTCGGCCACCGGCAATTCGCCCGCGGCGCTCGCCGCGACGGCCAACGGCGAGGTCAAGGCGCTCGTCACCGATGGCGCGATCAGTCGGCTGCTGATGGAGGCGGCCGGCCTGAACGTCGCGAACGTGGTGTACGAGAAGCTGTTCGGCGGCAAGGACGTGAAGATCAATTGCGCGGCGGTGGATTTCGCCGCGACCAACGGCGTGCTCGATGCGAAGCTGTTCGCGCTCGATACCGACGATGCGGTGATCCGCGTCGACGGCACGGTCAACCTGCGCGACGAATCGCTGGACATGTCGATTCATCCGCAGACCAAGGGCTTCCGGGTGTTCTCGCTGCGCTCGCCGCTGTACGTGAAGGGCACCTTCAAGAATCCGGACGTCGGCGTGAGCGTGGGCGCGCTCGCGCTGCGCGCGGGCGCGATGATCGGGCTCGGCCTGATCAACCCGTTCGCCGCGCTGATCCCGCTGATCGCGCCGAGCAACAACAAGGGTGTGCCGTGCTCGGAGATGTTCGCGCAACTGAAGGCGCCGCCCAAGGCGCCGCCCCCGGGCAAGAAGGCCGCCGCGAAGTAGGGCGGCGCGAGGCCATCTCGGCGGCGGACGGCGGGCGCACGCCGCGCGCCGCCGTCGGGTCGAGTGGAAACGGGGTCTGACGTCGAGCGAACGGGTTTGCTCGATGGGCGGCCCGGCGCGGGAAGCCTGTGCGCCGCCGGCGGGAATGCCGGCAAATTCTCCCCGGGAACCGCGTTGCGCCCGCCGCGCCGGGCTTTCCGGATGGGGGCCGCGGCCTGTGCTCATGGGCGCTTTGGCGGTCCGCCGCGCAGCAGTTCACCGACTCCTGCTAAACTACCCGGTTTTCCGTCGATCTATCTCTAAACGGGCTACGCTGTGCTTTCTACTGCCAACATCACGATGCAATTCGGGCCCAAGCCCCTGTTCGAGAATATCTCGGTCAAGTTTGGGGAGGGTAACCGCTACGGCCTCATCGGCGCGAACGGTTGCGGCAAGTCGACCTTCATGAAGATTCTCGGCGGCGACCTCGAGTCGAGCGGAGGCAATGTCGCGCTCGAGCCGAACGTGCGTCTCGGCAAGCTGCGCCAGGATCAGTTCGCCTACGAGGACGTGCGCGTGCTCGACGTCGTGATGATGGGCCACACGGAGATGTGGGCCGCGATGACGGAGCGCGACGCGATCTACGCGAACCCGGACGCGACCGACGACGACTACATGCACGCGGCCGAACTCGAGGCGAAGTTCGCCGAGTACGGCGGCTATGACGCCGAGGCGCGCGCGGGCGCGCTGCTGCTCGGCATCGGCATCGACGAGAAGTTCCACACCGGCCCGATGAGCGACGTCGCCCCGGGCTGGAAGCTGCGCGTGCTGCTTGCGCAGGCGCTGTTCTCGAAGCCGGACGTGCTGCTGCTCGACGAACCGACCAACAACCTCGACATCAACTCGATCCGTTGGCTGGAAACCGTGCTCAACGAGTACAACTCGACGATGATCATCATCTCGCACGATCGCCACTTCCTGAACTCGGTGTGCACGCACATGGCCGACATGGACTTCGGCACGCTGAAGGTCTGGCCGGGCAACTACGACGACTACATGCTCGCGTCGGCGCAGGCGCGCGAGCGGCAGGCCGCGGCGAACACCCGCGCCAAGGAGCGCGTCGCCGAACTGCAGGACTTCGTGCGCCGCTTCTCGGCGAACAAGTCGAAGGCGCGCCAGGCGACGAGCCGCGCGAAGCAGATCGACAAGATCAAGATCGAGGAATTCAAGCCGTCGTCGCGGCAGAACCCGTTCATCCGTTTCGAATTCGAGAAGAAGCTGCACAACATCGCGGTGGTGGCCGACACCATCACCAAGAAGTACGAGCGCACGATCTTCCAGAACTTCAACCTGTCGGTGCAGCCGGGCGAGCGGATCGCGATCATCGGCGAGAACGGCGCGGGCAAGACCACGCTGCTGCGCGCGCTGCTCGGCAAGCTCGAGCTCGAGCATGGTTCGGTGAAGTGGGCCGAGAACGCGAACATCGGCTACATGCCGCAGGACACCTACGAGGAGTTCCCGGACGACATCACGCTGATGGACTGGATCGACTACTACCGCCAGGACGGCGACGACGAGACGATGGTGCGCGGCACGCTCGGCCGCCTGCTGTTCTCGGCGGACGACATCCGCAAGTCGGTGAAGGTGCTGTCGGGCGGCGAGAAGGGCCGCATGATCTGGGGCAAGCTGATGCTGGGCCGCCACAACGTGCTGCTGATGGACGAGCCGACCAACCACATGGACATGGAATCGATCGAGTCGCTGCAGATCGCGCTCGAGAAGTTCGAAGGCACGCTGATTTTCGTGTCGCATGACCGCGAGTTCGTGAGCGGCCTCGCGAACCGGATCATCGAAGTGAAGACGGACGGCACGCTGACGGACTTCGGCGGGAATTACGAAGACTTCCTGACGAGCCAGGGGCAGGCGTAAGCGCTGCCGGATATTTCCAATGTGAAGTACCCGAAAGGCCTGCTGAGTTTTCCTCGGCGGGCCTTTTTCATTTGGCGAGCATATGCATGCTCTGCGGCACGGCGTGATCTCTCATGCATGAGGGATAAAAGCTTGTTGCTATTCGATTTGAATATTCTAATCTTCCTGAAATGAATGATTTCATGGGGATTGGAATGAAAATCCAGGAACAAGACTTCTATCATGGTGTTGCGCTGACGCAGATTACCGAACACGTATCTTTTAAAGCGCTGAACAAAGCCAGTACGGGAAACTACGGCCATTACCTTATCAATACGGATAGGCATGTGTTTGTAAAATACCGGACTGGAGGAGGACCGTCATGGAATCATGTGTTTTCAGTAGGAGAGTTGAAAGCGATCGAAAAGGTGTGCGATAAGCAAGATCTGGTGTGGTTGGCATTGGTGTGCGGGGGCACAACAATATGTTCACTCTCGAAAGATCAGATTCATCTGCTGATTGATCCGTGTAACCACGAGCAGCAGCGCATTAAGATTGACGTTCCTTATAACGGAAGTTGCCACGTTTCCGGAACTTTGGGCAAGCTTGGTAAAGTAGTGCCGCACAATGCTTTCCCGGCACGTCTGTTTGAGTAGAACGAGGCTGTTGTGACGTGCGCTAGCGTGGTTTTACGGGTTCGCGTGTTTTTATACCCGCTGGGAGATTTGCACCGCACCCAGCGGGTCACGGCCATTTCTAGAACCGATGCCGCATCCCCAGCGCCACGATGCTCTGCGTGCGCGTCCCGCCATACCCATACGACCCGATCGACGCCTGCGCAGGCTGCGTGCCGCCGTTCATCGTGCGTTGCGTGCCGTTCGCGCGCTGCCACGCGCCGACCAGATAGAAGTCGGTCCGCTTCGACAACGTATAATCCGCGCCCGCCGACACCTGATGGTAGGTCGCGCTCGTATCGCCGCTCGCCTTCGTGTAGCTGTAGCCCACCCCGACCAGCACCGCCGCGTTCGCCTGGTAATTCACGAAACCGCGCCCGGTGTTGTACTTCTCGGTCTCGCGGAAGGTCGAGAACGCATCGGGCTTGTACTGCGCATTGCTGTAATCGAGCCCGAGCGTGAACGGGCCCGCCACGTACTGCACGGCCGCGCGCGCGATGCCCATCGATTTCGCCGAGATGTATCCGCCGTTGACGAGCGAGCCGTCGAAGGTGCCGTCCGACGTGCCGCCCCACGCATTGCGTAGCGCGCCCGCCGAGGGCGCCGCATTGGCCGCATAGTAATAGCCGCCCGCCACGCTGAGCGGTCCGTTGCCATAAGCCACGCCCACCGACCAGGTCTGCCCGGACCCGGTCTTGCCCGCGACGCCGCCCAGCGCATACATGCCGACGAACTGGAAGCCCGCGAGCGTCGGCGAGGTGTACTTGATCGCATTGCTGGTGCGCGACGACGTGTCGTAGTTGTCGACATCGCCCGGCGTCGCGTACACGCTGCCGAAGTAGTAGTCGCCGGTGACGGGCCACGCGACGTCCGCGAGCGCGTCGTACTGGCGGCCGATCGTGAGCGTCCCGTAGCGCGCGCTTTCCAGCCCGACGAACGACTGGCGGCCGAACATCCGGCCGCCCTGGCCGAGTGCGCCGCTGTTCGGATCGAAGCCGTTCTCGATCGTGAAGATCGCCTTGAGGTCGCCGCCGAGATCCTCCGAGCCTTTCAAGCCCCAGCGGCTGCCGAGCAGGTTGCCGTTGCCGAGACCGATCTGGCTGTCGCCGTTCGCGTTGACGCGGTTCACGTAGGTCAGCGAGGTGTCGATGAGGCCGTAGAGGGTGATGCTCGATTGGGCCTGGGCCAGGCCGGTCGCCCCGAACAGGGCGAGGCTGGCGAGCGGAAGGGCGCTGCATGATTTCATCGGATGCTCCACACGGATATAGGACGGAGGGGCGCAGGCTGCCCGTCCAGGGCGCCGGCCGGATCGCGCTGCCGGGGCGGCCCGGCGGCGCCCGATCATCGCGATTCAGCCCCGATGCTAGGAATGCGCCGCTCCGCCCGGATGAGCGCCAAATGAGAATCGTGTCATCGCGGCTTCATCGAGCGGCCATGCGGGATCGCGCTCGCGCGAGCGGCTCGGTAGAATGTCCGCTCCCTTGGAGACAGGAACCGCACGATGCAAACCTACGAACAGTTCTATATCGACGGCGCGTGGCGCACCCCGTCCGGCAGCGGCGCGATCGACGTGATCGACTCCGGCACCGAGGCCGTCATCGGCCGCATTCCGGCCGGCGACGCGGCCGACGCGCACGCGGCCGTCGCCGCCGCGCGCGCCGCGTTCGACGGCTGGGCCGCGACGCCGCCCGCCGAGCGCGCCGCGTATCTGCGCACGATCACCGCGAACCTGAAGGCGCGCGCCGACGAGCTGGCGCAACTGATCACGGGCGAAGTCGGCATGCCGATCAAGCTGTCGCGCGCGATCCAGGTCGGCGGCCCGATCCACGCCTGGGGCACGTATGCGAAGCTCGCCGAGACCTTCGCATTCGAGCAGCGGGTCGGCAATTCGCTCGTCGTGCGCGAGCCGGTGGGCGTGGTCGCGGCGATCACGCCGTGGAACTATCCGCTGAGCCAGATCACGCTGAAGGTCGCCGCCGCGCTCGCGGCCGGCTGCACGGTGGTGCTGAAGCCGTCCGAGGTCGCGCCGCTCAATGCGTTCGTGCTGGCCGAGGCGATTCACGCGGCGGGCCTGCCGGCCGGCGTGTTCAATCTCGTCTGCGGCTACGGGCCGGTGGTCGGCGAAGCGCTCGCGAGCGCGCCCGAGATCGACATGGTGTCGTTCACCGGCTCGACGCGCGTCGGCAAGCGCGTGTCGGAACTCGCGGCGGCGTCGGTGAAGCGCGTCGCGCTGGAGCTGGGCGGCAAGTCCGCCTCGATCCTGCTCGACGACGCCGATTTCCCGACGGCGGTGAAGGGCACGGTCGGCGCGTGCTATCTCAATGCCGGCCAGACCTGTTCCGCGCACACGCGGATGCTGGTGCCGGAGGCGCGCTACGAAGAAGCGCGCGAACTCGCGAAGGCCGCGGCCGAGCGCTATGTCGCAGGCGATCCGCGCAGCGACGCGACCCGCCACGGCGCGCTCGCGTCGGCGGCTCAGCAGCAGCGCGTGCGGGACTATATCCAGCGCGGCATCGACGAAGGCGCGGAGCTGGTGACGGGCGGCGTCGAATTGCCGGACGGGCTGTCGCGCGGGTTCTTCGTGAAGCCGACGGTGTTCGGCCGAGTCGCGCCGGACGCGACGATCGCGCAGGAGGAGATCTTCGGCCCGGTGCTGTCGATCATCACGTACCGCGACGAGGACGATGCGGTGCGCATCGCCAACGATTCGCCGTATGGGCTCGGCGGCGCGGTGTGGGCGGGAAGCGACGCGCGCGCGCTGCAGGTCGCGCGACGCATCCGCACGGGCCAGGTCGATATCAATGGCGGTGCATGGAATCCGGCCGCGCCGTTCGGCGGATTCAAGCAATCGGGCCGCGGTCGCGAGAACGGCGTGTACGGGCTGGAGGAATATCTCGAGTACAAATCGATGCAGCTGAATACGCCGCCTGCGGCGTAGCGCGTCGCCGCGCGCCGCGCGTTTGTTGACGGCCGTCAACGCGCGCGGCGGGCAAACGCCGATCATCGGGCTTTTTCCTCGTTGCACTGAAGAGGTTCCGATGACCGCACTCCCTTCCTTTCCGCCGCTCCAGATCCGCGGCCGTTCATTGTTGCCCGTCGTCCAGGGCGGCATGGGCGTCGGGATCTCGGCCCATCGTCTTGCGGGCAGCGTCGCGCGCGAAGGCGCGATGGGCACGATCGCGAGCATCGATCTGCGTCATCACCACGCCGACCTGCTCGAACGCTGCCGCCCGCAATCCGACCGCGCCACGCTCGAAGGTGCGAATCTCGAAGCGCTCGCGCGCGAGATCCAGCTCGCGCGCACCTGGAGCCAGGGGCGCGGCATGATCGCGGTCAATGTCATGAAGGCGGTCAGCGCGCAGGCGGACTACGTGCAGGTGGCCTGCGAATTCGGCGCCGACGCGATCGTGATGGGCGCGGGCCTGCCGCTCGACCTGCCCGAGATGACGCGCGGCCATGACATCGCGTTGATCCCGATCCTGTCGGACAGCCGCGGCATCGCGCTGGTCGTGAAGAAATGGATGAAGAAGGGCCGTCTGCCGGATGCGATCGTGATCGAGCATCCCGCGCATGCGGGCGGCCACCTTGGCGTCACGAATCTCGACGACATGCGCGATCCGCGCTTCGAGTTCGCGCGCGTGCTCGAAGAAACCGCGCGCACTTTCGCCGAACTCGGCATCGAGCGTGAACGCATCCCGCTGATCGTCGCGGGCGGCATCAACAGCCATGCCGCGCTGCGCGCCGCGCTCGCGGCGGGTGCGAACGGCGTGCAGGTGGGCACGCCGTTCGCGGTGACGGAGGAGGGCGATGCGCATCCGAACTTCAAGCGGATCCTCGCCGATGCGCAACAGGACGACATCGTGGAATTCATCAGCGTGACCGGGCTGCCGGCGCGCGCGGTGAAGACGCCGTGGCTCGAACGCTACCTGCGGCACGAGGCGCGGATCCGCGCGAAGCTCGGCGCGTTCAAGCAGCGCTGCCCGACCTCGCTCGAATGTCTCGGCGTGTGCGGCCTGCGCGACGGCATCGAGAAGTTCGGGCATTTCTGCATCGACACGCGGCTTACCGCCGCGCTGCGCGGCGACATCGCGAACGGCCTGTTCTTCCGGGGCCGCGAGCCGCTGCCGTTCGGCGCCGCGATCCGCAGCGTGCGCGACCTGCTCGACCTGCTGCTGACGGGCGTCGCGCCTGAGCCTGCGGCAAACCGCCCCACGTTCTCGCTCGCTTGACGGCCGTCAATATGCAATGGGAACGGTCCCTGGAAAATCGCATCAGTTTCCAGGGGGTTCTAATCATGCAGAAAACAATTCGTCCTCGTCTCGTCGCCTTGTCCGCCATCGCAGCGTGCGTCGCACTGACGCCTACGCTGTCGCAGGCGGCGTCGCCCGGCGACGGTATCTCACAGGGCGACATCATTGCGCGGGTGCGCGCCATCAGCATCATGCCGCAGGATCGCACCAGCGGCACCTTGTCCGCGCTGAACGTCGGCGTGAACAATGCCATCGTGCCGGAGCTGGACTTCACGTACATGATCCGCGACTACCTCGGGGTCGAACTGATCCTCGGGACGTCGCGGCACCAGATCAACTCGGGCAGCCTCGGTCACCTCGGCGGCGTGAACGTGCTGCCGCCGACGCTGCTGCTGCAGTACCACTTCAATCATGCGGGCAAGGTGCGGCCGTATTTCGGCGCGGGGATCAACTACACGCTGTTCTATAACAACGGGCTGAACGCGGGCGGCACGGGCATCTCGGTCAGCAATCACAGCTTCGGCCCGGCGCTGCAGTTCGGCGTCGACGTGCAGGTCACCAAGAAGCTGTTCGTCAACGTCGATCTGAAGAAGATCTGGATGCATACCGACGCGACGCTCGCCGGCCAATCGCTCGGCCGCTTGCATATCGATCCGCTGATTCTCGGCGTGGGCGTCGGGATGAAGTTCTGAATTCCGGACGGGCAGGCGCCCGTCCGCAACATGTGTTGGGGTTGGCGGCATGGCGTTCTGCATGCCGCTTTTTTTTGGTTCGTCGAGGATTGGACTGCCGCCGGGTTTGGGATCCAGGGCAGTGCGTGACGCGGCCCGGTATGCGGGAATCTCCGGCAGCGGGGCTGGCCACGTCCCAAGCCCGGCAAGTGCGGTGACGGACTGGCGCAGCAAACGAGCTTAAGACGTCAGGGGGCTCGTGGGTACGTACACGATGAGCCAGGTGCGCAAACAGCGTGTGACGTGTTCGTCGAGCGGGTGCGGCGCAGCATCAAGTATGAAGAGGCCCGCCCGAAAGCGTATGAGTCGGTCAGCCATACCCGACGCTTCATCGGCGAATGCATCGCGTTGGGCAACAGGAAATGGCTCCATTCGAGTCCGGCGGATCAGACTCCGGATGAGGCCCGCTGCGCGACGCTGTCCGAACGAGCGAGGCCACCTCTGTCCGTGGCAAAACGAGTTCGTCGATAGCTTCAACGGCAAGCGGCATGGCGAACTGCCGAGCCGCGAATGGTTCCACAGCCGCGCCGAGGCAAGGTGCTCATCGAACGCCAGCGGCAGTTCTATAACACGCGCGGGCCCCATGGCGCTGGTCGCAGCCACGATCCGTCGAGCCTGCCTGGATTCCGACAATATCGACGCGAGATACGCCGCGTGATTGGTCACAGGATGCCGCCGCAGGTCACGCGCAACTGCTCAGCTTATCCGTGACGACTTCGTCGGTGCTTCGGAGCAGGCTGGGGTCGAATGATTCCAGCCGAGACTGCAATTGAACTAGCTCGCAAAGTCAGGCATGGATTGATCGATCTACAGAAGGCAATCTCGGTGGCAACCTCACCTGCCGCTCCAAATGCATCGGAGTTGCACGTAAATGTTTGCGTAGATTTTGCTTTGCATTGGCTCATATCTAACATTCATCTATTCAACGCCATTCATCCTGATATTAAATCATCGATCGATACGCGAGCTTGCGAACGGTCAGTTGAAGGTATGAATTTCGATGCTTGCATTTGGGGTGGCGGTCATTGGAAAAGTGAACACTGCTCCCGGGAATTGAGTCGCGATACTTTGATTGTTTGTGCAAATAAATCGCTATCCAACGAGCTTCCGCCGATTGGCGCTTCATCGCTTTCGATTTTGCCTTTTCTTCGGGTTTCATGTCGAGATGGGCATGATTGGTTGGAGGCGGCTGGGCTTCCGATTATCGAGCCTTCATTTGGTCGCCTGTTGGATAATAACAGTGCATTAATTCAGGCGGCGATCGCTGGCCTTGGCATTATTCTTGTACGCAAAAAATTTGCACGGCCTTATCTTGAGCGTGGAGATCTCCAGTAGATACATGCTATCGAGGTCAATGCGCCAATTCCGTATTTCATAATCTGGCCTGATGAGAGTGAAAGGCATTCCGAGGTATCAAGCTTCACAAAGTGGATTTGCAAGCATCATTGAAATTTGAGCGGGGCGGCCGCCATGAAGAATTCTCGTCGAATCTTTCCAAGATCCGCGATGGCGCTATATGTCGCCGCAGCGATGCCAGGATGGGCCGCATCAGTCGAATCTGGAAGGTCGCGTGCAATCGACAATATCAACTCCTGCAAAGACGCGTGGTCTGACCGCCATCGAGAATCGTTCGATAACGCGTGCCAGGCAAGTTCGCAGCCGAGCGGCTACGGGTATCACCGCACGGCAAGGCGCGCCGTCGCCGCGCGCGGCCCCGCATCCGGGTAACGGCGTTCAAGATCAAGAGGGTGCAGCGTAGAAGCAATGGCAGTGAGGGCTGATGGCGTCGATTCGACATCACCCCAATTCTCGTCAGGCCGGATATGCTGTTCCTCTTGCGGGTTCTGCGGCGCATGGCGCATTACCACCGCGACGTGAGCATGGGGAAGCGCTCGCGGAAGTGTCCTCGTCGGGCGGCACGGCTTCCACCCGCGGGATTTTCGTTTCTCTCGGTCGTCTTCGGCCGCGTGGCCGGCACGATGAACAACATGAAGTTCGTTTTGGAGATAAGGATGGTGAATCAATCCATGTTGGGTACTGCAGATGATCAGCGCCCGGCCTATGCGCTTGTCACAGGCGGCAGCCGAGGGATCGGCCTGGCAGTTGCAAAGTACCTGGCTGGCAGGGGTATGAACTTGCTCCTGTTGGCACAAGATCCTGCGGGGCTCGCTCGAGCCAGGGCCCAGATCCTGGCCCTGCACCCGGATTGCAGGATTGAGCTGCTCAGCGTGGACATGCGTTTGCCGCATCAGGTGCACGAGGCCGTCGTGAAAGCCCTGTCCGGCCCCATGCGGATCACCATGCTGGTGAATTCGGCCGGGGTCTTGAAGATGGGTGGTTCGGCTCTTGCGACCGAGGATGTCATTTCCATGGTGGACGTCAACCTCACCAGCGCCCTGGTTGTCACCAATCTCGTGGCGAACCGCATGCGGCTTGAGGGGGGCGGACAGATCCTCCTGATCTCCTCGATGGCCGGGACAGAGAGCCTGCCAAAGCTCGGGGTCTATGCGGCGACCAAGGCCGCGTTGATCAGCTACGCGCAGGCTCTGCACAAGGAGTTGCTGCCCTTCGATGTGCGCGTGACCTGCCTGTGCCCCAGTGTGGTCAATACCGACATGACCAATGACGGCCGCATCGCGAATGAGGCGAAGATCCAGGTCGAGGATGTCGTGGCGACGATCGATTTCGTCCTGGGCTTGCCAGCGGCCGTCATGCTTCCGCAGGTTGAAATGCGGTGCAAGGTCATCGAGATGGAGAAATTCGCCGGCGGTGCGGGCCCACAGGTCATGCCCAAGGGCAACTGATGGGACAGGGGGCGACGGCAGCGCGTGGATCAATGCGCGCTTGAGGCCTATGGCGGATTTTGCTGCTGCCCGCGTCGTGCGCTGGCTGCGCGACGCGTCTGTCGGCCCGGCCTTCATCGCGCCCGGTCGCGCATGGCAAAACGGCATCGTCGAACGTTTCGATGGCAAGCCGCGCGACGAGGTGCTCAGTCGTGAAGGGTTCTGCAGCCCCGCTGATGCCAGGATGCTCATCGAGCCGTGGCGGCCGTTTTACAACGAGTGACGCCGGCATAGCGCTCATCGCTACCCATTCCGGCCACGGCCCGTCGAGCCTGGCCGGAGTCCGGCAATATCGACGTGCGGCTCACTGCTCGACTGGCTACACAATCGCGCCGCAGGCCGGCGATGAACTCTTTTTTGTGCGACCGCGTGATGCGTTGGCCTGCGCGGCGGGCCGGATCAGAGCTTGTCGTACTGGAAGCGCATGGCCGTGCCTTCGCGCGTGATGCGTTCCCACACGGCCTGTTTCTCCGCATCGCTCATGAACACCCAGTTCGCGACCTCGAGGGCGGTGCGACCGCAGCCCTTGCAGACATCGTCAAAAAGGGTCGAACAGACGCCGATGCACGGGCTGTCGGGTTTGTCATGAAGGTTGGAGGTCATCGGATCTACGGTTCGGTTGGGTTGAAGCGGTGCGCCGGGCGCCGGCGCGAGGCGCTATGTTAACCGATGCGGGCAGGCGTCGCCGGCGGGCTCAGCGCGCGATGCTGAACCCGATCCGCGCGATCCAGTGCTGGCGGCGGTTGTAGTCGAGCAGGTCCTCGCCGTAGCCGTTGAAGTAGCCGATCCACACGTAGCCGCCCCAGGCCTGCCCGATCAGCCTCGACAGCGGATAGCTGAGTTGCGCGTCGACGCTGCCGTACCCGTGGCGGGCGCCCTTGCGCAACGTGGTCGCGAGCTGCCAGCCGCCGGGGCTGCCGTATTTCACGAGCAGGTCCAGGTAGCCGCGATAGTCCGCGATATCCTCGTTCTCGCTCTTCTCCAGGTAGTAGTAGAACATCGGCGATACCTGCAGGTGGTAGTCGTCGAGCTTGCCGAACTCCCAGGTTGGCTGCACGAAGGCGATGTTCAGGCTGCGCGATGCGCTGCCCGCCCGGCCGTTCGATTCGTGGCCGATCCCGGCCGCCGCGCCCATGCGCGTGAACCAGGCGCTGCGCCAGCCGGTGTCGGCGATGTAATAGAACAGGCGCGGCTTGTAGCTCGTGTCGCGAAACGGCTTCGACGCGCTCGACAAATCCCAGATCGAGGTCTGCGTGTACGCGAAGTACAGGTTGTCGATGAAGCGCCGGGAGGCGGGGTCGTCGGGCAGGTGCAGACGGTACTTGAAGCTGAGCTGGAAACGCGCGCTCGTGCCGCCGTTGGCGCCCACGCCGAAGTAGATCGGCTCGTAGTAGCTGAGGTGCGACGACAGCCAGCCCGGCGCGGCGGTCGTCAGCGCGTCGCCGGGCGGCAGCGGCGCGGTGTCGAGCGTGGCGAGGCGCGTATTGGCCGCGTCGCGCGCGGCGGGCGTCGTCGCCTGCGCGGCCGCCTGTTCCGCGCGCGCCAGCTCGGCCTGGCGCGGGCCGCGGTTGAGCACGACGAGCGCGGGCGAGGCGTCGAGGCCGAGCGGCGTGATCGTGACGCCGCCGCGCAGGGTCGCGGGCCATGCGGCCGCGTAGCGGACCTTGCGGTACGCACCGGGTCGCAGCGTGAAGCGATCCGGCACGTCGGCGTCGCGCGCCAGCGAGAGCGGCACGGGCGGCTTGTCGTCGGCCGTCAGCGTGACGTCGAGCGCGGCGGGCGGGGCGACGTCGAGCGGCGCATCGTCGTCGGCGGAATAAAGCAGCGTGAGCGTCAGCGGCGCGCTCGCGGCGGCTTCCTTCGCGGGCTGCAGCAGCGCGACGGCGGCGTGCGCCGGCGCGTTCGCGAATACGGCGGCCGCGCACAGGGCGCGCGCCAGGGAGTGGAAGGAAACGGGACGGCGGACGGTGGACGGGGCAACGGGACGTGCGGGCATGGGCGGGCGACGAATCCTGTTGGAGCGGTGAGCGGAAGCGCACCGTGGCGGCGCGCGCGCAGTCGCCCCATTGTAATTCAGGCGCCCGTCACCGCTTGCCAGATGAGCGCGCCGTTCAGCAGCAGGATGATCGCCGTGCAGGCCCAGGCGGCCGCGAGCGCCGCGCCGTGCACGCGCCACGCCCCCATCAGCGCGCGGTCCGAGGTGAAGCGCACGAGCGGGATCACGGCGAGCGGCAGTTGCAGGCTCAGCACGACCTGGCTGGCGACCAGCAGGGAGTTCGAGCCGTGCTGGCCGTACAGGCCGACCGCGACGAGCGCGGGGCCGATCGCGAGCGAGCGGGTCAGCAGCGCGCGCTGCCAGCGCGGCAGCCTCAGCGCGAGAAACCCTTCCATCACGGCCTGGCCGGCGAGCGTGCCGGTCACGGTCGCCGACAGCCCGCAGGCGAGCAGCGCGGCGGCGAACAGGATGCCGGCCCACTGGTTGCCGACGATCGGCGCGATCAGGCGGTGCGCGTCGGCGAGGTCGGTCACGTCATGGTGGCCGTGCGCGTGGAACACGGCGGCCGCGACGATCAACAGCGCCGCGTTGATGACGAACGCGATCGACAGCGACACGAACGTATCGAGGTTCACGCCGAACAGCGCGCGACGGATCGCGGCGTCGTCGCGCGGGGCCGCCAGATGGCGGACGAGCGAGCCGTGCAGGTACAGGTTGTGCGGCATCACGGTCGCGCCGAGCATGCCGGCCGCGATCCACAGCATGCCCGCGTCGCGCAGCAGCGCGGGCGGCGGCACCGTGCCCGCCAGCGCGGCGCGCCAGTCGGGCTGCGCGAGCGCCACCTCGACCACGAAGCACAGGCCGACGAAGCCGATCAGCGTCGTGATCACGGTTTCGAGCAGGCGCGTGCCGGGGCGTTGCAGCGCCAGCATCGCGAGCGTGCCGACGGCCGACAGCAGCACGCCGGCCGTCAGCGAGACGCCGAGCAGCAATTGCAGCGCGACGGCCGCGCCGACCACCTCGGCGACGTCGCACGCGATGATCGCGATCTCCGCCGCGATCCATAGCAGCACGGTGGTGCGGCGGCCATAGTGTTCCCGACACAATTGAGCCAGATCGCGCCCGCAGACCACGCCGAGCCGCGCGGCCAGCCATTGCAGCAGCATCGCCATCAGGCTCGACGCGATCACCACGCCGAGCAGCCGATAGCCGTAGGCCGCGCCGCCCGCGAGCGCGGTCGCCCAGTTGCCGGGATCCATGTAGCCGACCGCGACGAGCATCCCCGCGCCGGCGAACGACAGCCAGCGGCGCGGGCCGCCGGGATCGCCGGGGGCGGACGGGCGATCGCCGTCGGGGTGGCCCGCATCAGGGCGGCCCGCGTCCGGGCGGGTGGCGAACGGGTGGCTGTTCATGGTCGGGCGCACCTGCGGTCGGTTGGGACGGGTGCGGAATGCGCCCGCTCTCAATGGAATGACGAACGAGCGGCGCACAAATTTAGGGTAGGTGATCGGCTCGGGCGGCGCGCGAATTTTTCGGGGATGGACACGGGGCGATAACCCGATAAAATTGCGGCCATTTCCTCGCGCCGGAAGGCGGGCGAGCCGCCGCGCGAATCTGTTCCGTTTGCGCGACAGCCGGGTGTTTTTTTTGTTACGGCGGGGGATTAATGGTAGTTTTCGGGGTTTTCGAGGGGCGGCGCGCACGGCGCGCCGTCATGGCGAGGCAGATGAAGGCCGGATCCAAGCCGGTCGGACGGGAGAACGGGATGAAAGCAAAGGTGGCGGGCCGGTTCGCGGCGCTGGCGCTGTGCGCGGCTGCATCGGCCGCGGCGGCGAAGGATACGCAGCTCAATGTTTACAACTGGTCGGACTACATTGCGAAGGACACGATCCCGAACTTCGAGAAGCAGAACGGCATCAAGGTTCGCTACGACAACTACGACAGCGACGACACGCTGCAGGCGAAGCTGCTGACCGGCAATTCCGGCTACGACATCGTCGTGCCGACCAGCAACTACGCGGGCAAGCAGATCGCGGCCGGCATCTTCGCGCCGCTCGACAAGTCGAAGCTGCCGAACCTCAAGTATCTCGATCCGCAGCTGATGGCGCTCGTCGCCGGCGCGGATCCGGGCAACAAGTACGTGGTGCCCTGGGCCTACGGCACGACGGGCCTCGCCTACAACGTCAACAAGGCCCAGCAGATCCTGGGCAAGGTGCCGCTCGACAACTGGGACATCCTGTTCAAGCCCGAGAACCTCTCGAAGCTCAAGACCTGCGGCGTGTCGGTGCTCGACGCGCCCGACCAGATGTTCGCGGCTACGCTGCACTACATCGGCAAGGATCCGATGAGCACCAACCCGGCCGACTACCAGGCCGCGATGCAGGTGCTCAAGAAGATCCGCCCGTACATCACCCAGTTCAACTCGTCGGGCTACATCAACGACCTGGTCGGCGGCGACATCTGCTTCGCGTTCGGCTGGTCCGGCGACGTCGTGATCGCCAAGCACCGCACCCTCGAGGCGAAGAAGCCCTACAAGGTCGAGTACTACATCCCGAAGGGCGGCGCGGGCGTCTGGTTCGACGTGATGGCGATTCCGAAGGACGCGAAGAACAAGGAAGCGGCCCTCGAGTGGATCAACTACATCGAGGACCCGAAGGTCCACGCGGCGATCACCAACGCGGTGTACTACCCGAGCGCGAATCTCGAGGCGCGCAAGTACGTGCGCCCGGACGTCGCCAACGACCCGGCCGTCTATCCGCCGCCCGAGGTCGTGAAGACGCTGTTCCTGCTCAAGCCCCTGCCGCCCGAGATCCAGCGTCTGCAGACGCGTCTCTGGACGGAGCTGAAGTCAGGACGCTGAAGCGGCGCGCAAGGCCCGCCAAGCATCGGATCATGAAGCCCCTGGCAACCCCGGGGGCTTTGTTCGTCAAACGCAGGAGAGAAGCACCCGATTATGAATAGCCAGTCGAGCGCGCCGGTCGCGGGCGCGCCGTCCAACCCGCCTCAGTCCGGCGCCGATGCGCGCGCCGAGAATTTCGTTCAGATCGTCGACGTCGTGAAGCAGTTCGGCGAGACCGTGGCGGTGCGCCAGGTCAATCTTTCCGTCCGGAAGGGCGAGCTGTTCGCGCTGCTCGGCAGTTCCGGCTGCGGCAAGTCCACGCTGCTGCGCATGCTGGCCGGCCTCGAGTCGGTCACCTCGGGCAAGATCCTGATCGACGGCGAGGATCTCGCGCAGATGCCGCCGTACAAGCGGCCCGTGAACATGATGTTCCAGTCGTATGCGCTGTTCCCGCACATGTCGGTCGAATCGAATGTCGCATTCGGTCTCAAGCAGGAAGGCGTGCCGAAGGCCGAACTGAGGGAGCGCGTGCGCGACGCGCTCGAACTCGTGCAGATGAGCCGCTACGCGGGCCGCAAGCCGCACCAGCTGTCGGGCGGCCAGCAACAGCGGGTCGCGCTCGCGCGCTCGCTCGTCAAGCGGCCGAAGCTGCTGCTGCTCGACGAGCCGATGTCCGCGCTCGACAAGCAGATCCGCCAGCGCACCCAGATCGAGCTGGTCAACATCCTCGACAAGGTCGGCGTCACCTGCATCATGGTCACCCACGACCAGGAGGAGGCGATGACGATGGCCGGTCGCCTCGCGGTGATGAGCGACGGCGAGATCGTGCAGATCGGCTCGCCGCACGAGGTCTACGAGTATCCGAACAGCCGGTTCTCGGCCGAATTCATCGGCTCGACCAACCTGTTCGACGGCAACGTCGTCGAGGACGAGCCGGACCACGTGTTCATCGAAACGCCGGACCTGCCGTCGCGGCTGTACGTGAACCACGGGATCACCGGGCCGCTCGGCATGCCGGTGACGGTGTCGGTGCGTCCCGAGCGGATCGCGCTCACGCGCAAGCCGCCCGAGGGCGCCTACAACTGGGCGCACGGCGTGATCTCGAACGTCGCCTATGTCGGCGGCTACTCGCTGTATCACGTGAAGCTCGATTCCGGCAAGACCGTGATCGCGAACGTGTCGAGCCTCGCGATCGCCGACATGGAATCGCCCGGCTGGGGCGACGAGATCTACGTGCGCTGGAGCGCGGCCGCGGGCGTGGTGCTGACCTCATGAGCGCGCTCTCGTCCCTGTACACCTGGCCGGTGCGCAAGCTCGGGCTCAGCGGCCGCTCGGCCGTGGTCGCCGGGCCGTTCATCTGGCTGCTGCTGTTCTTCCTGGTGCCGTTCCTCCTGGTCGTCAAGATCAGTTTCGCGGAGCTGGAACTGGGCATTCCGCCGTATACCGAGCTGACGAGCTTCACCGACGGCGTGCTGCATATCGCGCTGAACCTGCGCCACTACGCGTTCCTGTTCACCGATACGCTGTATTTCGCGACCTACGTGAACTCGGTGGTGGTCGCGGGCATCACGACGCTGCTGTGCCTGCTGCTCGGTTACCCCATGGCGTACTACATCGCGCGCTCGAACCCGGCCAGCCGCAACCTGCTGATGATGGCGGTCATGCTGCCGTTCTGGACGTCGTTCCTGATCCGCGTGTACGCGTGGATCGGCATCCTGAAGAACAACGGGCTCCTGAACAACTTCCTGTTGTCGACGGGCCTCATCAGCACGCCGATCGAGCTGTACCGCACCAACATCGCGGTCTACATCGGGATGGTCTACTCGTATCTGCCGTTCCTCGTGATGCCGCTCTACGCGCATCTCGTGAAGATGGACCTGCGCCTGCTCGAAGCGGCCTACGACCTTGGCGCGAAGCCGTGGAAGGCGTTCGTGCAGATCACGCTGCCGCTGTCGAAGAACGGCATCATCGCAGGCTGCCTGCTGGTGTTCATCCCGGCCGTCGGCGAGTACGTGATCCCCGAGCTGCTCGGCGGCGCGAATACGCTGATGATCGGCCGCGTGATGTGGAATGAGTTCTTCAACAATGCCGACTGGCCGATGGCGTCCGCCGTGACGGTCGCGATGGTGTTGCTGCTGCTGGTGCCAATGGCGGTGTTCCAGTATTACCAGGCGAAGGAACTGGAGGGACGCCGTCGATGAAGCCGAATCGTTATCTGCAGTTCGTCGCGCTGGCCATCGGGCTGGGCTTCCTGTACATCCCGATCCTGAGCCTGATCGTCTACTCGTTCAACGAGTCGGCGCTCGTCACCGTCTGGTCGGGTTTCTCGACCCGCTGGTACGCGGCGCTGATCGAGGACTCGGAGTTGATCGCGGCCGCCTGGCTGTCGCTGAAGATCGGCGTGCTGACCGCGTTCGCCTCGGTCTTCATCGGCACCTGGGCCGGCTTCGTGCTGGCCCGGATGGGACGGTTTCGCGGCTTCGCGCTGTACAGCGGGATGATCAACGCGCCGCTCGTGATTCCCGAGGTGATCCAGGGCATCTCGCTGCTGCTGCTGTTCATCGAGCTGGGCAAGTGGTTCGGCTGGCCGGCCGAGCGCGGCATGTTCACGATCTGGCTCGGCCACGTGATGCTGTGCATGTCGTACGTCGCGATCATCGTGCAGTCGCGCGTGCGCGAGCTGAATCCCTCGCTCGAGGAGGCCGCGCTCGATCTCGGCGCGACGCCGCTCAAGGTGTTCTTCACGATCACGCTGCCGCTGATCTCGCAGGCGCTGGTGTCGGGCTGGCTGCTGTCGTTTACGTTGTCGATCGACGACCTCGTGCTGTCCGCGTTCCTGTCCGGCCCCGGCTCGACCACGCTGCCGCTCGTCGTGTTCTCGCGCGTGCGGCTCGGCCTGAACCCCGAGATGAACGCGCTCGCCACGCTGTTCATCGCCGCGGTGACGATCGGCGTCGTCGGCGCGAACTACGTGATGCTGCGCAACGAGCGCAAGCGGATGGCGGCCGTGCTGTAACGGCGCGCCGCCCGTCGTCCGCCACGCCCGGCGCCGGAGTCCTCCGCGCCGGGCGTTTTGTTTGCCGGCGTCGTTGCTGCCCGTCCCGGCGAGGGTTCATGAGGCGCGGCGCCGGCTTGGCATCCGCGGATTTCCCTTCGCGAGCCTTTCGTCACGCTTCGCCGCGCGCCGCCGCTGCCTACCAGAATTGGTAGCTGGATATGCCCTTGATTCCGATCTAGTTTTTGATCAAGGATCGGAAAAAATCACCGCAGCGAGAGCCGATCATCGGCGCGACTCACCGGACCTCGATCCGGCGCGCGCGCGTTGTCCCATCCGCGTGGATCTCGAAGTCGGGCGGCCCGGAGCCCCGCCAGGAGACGCCCGCGGGTCGAACGGCAATCGATGGCGGCGCGCGGCGGGACGACTGGATCAGTGCGGAGAGACACGATGAGCCAGATTTGCTATTTCGCGTACGGCTCCAACATGAGCGAGGCGCGCCTGCGCGAGCGCCTCGCCCGCTTCGGGGAGGTGCTGGTCGACCGGCGGCCCGGCATCATCCACTGCTACCGGCTGACCTTCAACAAGGTGTCGTCGCAGCACGACCATATCGGCTTCGCGAACATCGAGCCGGCAAGCGGCGGCGAAGTCGAGGGAACGCTCAACCTGATGCATCCGGGCGCGCTCGACGCACTCGACGCGATCGAGCTGGTCCCGCATCACTACCGGCGCGTCGCGGTGCTGGTGCGCGACGCCGTCAGCGGCCGCCTGACGGCCGCCTTCACCTACGTGGCCAACCCCGCGATGGTGCGCCCGAACCTCAAGCCCACGCGCGACTACCTCGATCACCTGCTGGCGGCGGCCGACGTGCTGCCGGGCGCCTATCTCGATCGCGTGCGGGCCGTGGAGTGCTGGGCATGACCGCCGAGCGCACGCACGCCGCCCACGCTCCGCGGCCGTATCGTCCGGCCACCCTCGAACCTCACTTTCAACAGGCATGGCAGGACGCGCGGGTGTTCGACACCGAAGCGCGACCCGGCCGGCCCAAATGGTTCATCATCGAACTGCCGCCGTTCGCGACGGGACAACTGCATATCGGCCACGCGCGGAACTACGTGCTGGCCGACGCCGACGCCCGGTTCCGCCGGATGCAGGGGTACGACGTGATGTACACCACCGGCTTCGACACGTTCGGCCTGCCGACCGAGCTGGCGGCGCGCGACGCGGGTTGCACGCCCGAGGCGCTGGCGCGCCGGTGCAGCGAGGCGATGGCCGCGCAGTTCGTGCGCCTCGGGCTCGGCCACGACCGCCGGCGCATCACCCAGTATCACGTGCCGGCGTACTACCGCTGGATCCAGTGGGTGTTCGTGCGCTTGTTCGAGGCGGGCTACTGCTTCCGGCGCGACGCGCCGGCCGACTGGTGCCCGCAGTGCGAGGTCACGCTCGCGGCGAGCCTCGTCGACGACGGCCGCTGCTGGCGCTGCAAGCAGCGCGTCGAGACGCGCGTGCGGCCGCAGTGGTTCGTGCGCGAGTCGGCGTTCGCCGACGAGATGCTGGACGGGCTGGAACGCCTTTCCGGTTGGCCGCAGGACGTGAAGAAGATGCATCGCGACTGGATCGGGCGGCGTCACGGCCTGCGGCTGCGCTTGCCGGTGTCGGGCCGGCCCGGCGCGATCGAACTCCAGCTGGACGACGAAGCCTGGCTCGCGCGGTTGCATTTCATCGTGGTGGGGCGCTTGCATCCGCTCGCGATCGCGGCGGGCGCGAGCGGGGATCTCCCCGATGACCGGCAGGCCGGCGCGCAGCCGCACGCCCCTTGGTTTGCTCAGGCGGCCGGCGCAGCCGGTGCGGTCGCGCTGCCCATCGTCGTCGAGGACGTCGCGCATGACGGCGCGCGGCCCGGCCGTCCGGACGCGCTCGACGCGGACCGCCTGCTGGCCGCGCAATACGGGCTCGACCCGCACGCGACCGGCGGGTGCGACCGCGCCGCGATGCTCGCCGCCGGGCAGGCGGAAGCCGTGGTCTGCTACCGGCTGCAGGACTGGAACGTGGCCCGCAACCGCTACTGGGGGCCGCCGGTTCCGATCGTGCACTGCGCGGCATGCGGCCCCGTCGCGGTGCCCGACGACGCGCTGCCGGTGGTGTTGCCCGACGACGTCGACCTGCGGCAGCCGGGCAATCCGCTCGAACGCCATGCCGGCTTCCGCGAGGTCCGCTGCCCGCGCTGCGGCGAACCGGCGCGGCGCGACACGGAAACCCTCGAAGCCTATTCAAGCCCGTGGTGGTATCACTGGCTGTGCATGCGGCTCGGCGGCGACGATCCGTTCGACCGCGACGACGCGCGCACGTGGCTGCCGGTGGATCTGATGATCGGCGGGGCCGATCAGGTGCGCACCTGTTTCTTCCATGTGCGGATGATCGCCCGCGCGCTGCGGCGCATGGGGATCGCCGACGTGGAGGAACCGGTGAGCACGCTGCTTGCGCTCGGCATGGTCAGGCAGGACGGCAGCAAGATGAGCAAGAGCGCGGGCAATGCCGTGGATCTGCAGTCGATCATCGAGCGCTACGG
Source organism: Burkholderia sp. FERM BP-3421 (assembly GCF_028657905.1). Lineage (NCBI taxonomy): Bacteria > Pseudomonadati > Pseudomonadota > Betaproteobacteria > Burkholderiales > Burkholderiaceae > Burkholderia > Burkholderia sp. FERM BP-3421. The sequence goes on from NZ_CP117782.1 coordinate 1,071,509, forward strand.
CGCCGACGCGCTGCGCCTCGCGATCATCGGCGCGGCGGCGCCCGAGCGCGATGTCAACTGGTCCGACGCGCTCGTGCGCCGCCAGCACGCTTTTCTGGTCCGGCTCTGGGATTTCGTGCACCGGGTCGCCGACACGCCCGCTTGCCGGGACGGCGCACCGACGTCGCCCGGCTCCGCCGTCAAGCCGAGCCCGCTCGGCCAGCGGATGCTGGGCTGGCTGGCGACCGGCGAGTACCGGATGGCCGCGGACTTCCGGCGTCACGATTACCACCTCGCCCTGAAGAACTTCGCGTTCCTGTTCGAGCGCGTGCAGACCTTCGAGGCGGCGCTGTACAAGACCGAGCCGCCGCGCCCGGACGATCTCGCGATCCTCGCGGACGCGACGCGGCGGCTGGCGCTGTATCTCGCGCCGCTGGCGCCGCATATCACCGAGGCGCTATGGCAGGCGCTCGGCGGCGCGGGGCTGGCGGCCGGCGCCGCGTGGCCGGGAGAGCGCGCCGTCGAGGCGGCGGGGGCTGAACGGGAGGCGATCGCATGAATTTCACCGGTCCGATCTTCGAACTGCTCGACGCGGTCTTGCGGGATTCGCCGGAATATCGCGGATTCCGGGCGGGCGAACGCAGCCGCGCGGAGTTTTCCGCGTTCCTCGAACGGATCCGTCCGGACCTGATCGAGCAGGGCGTACCGGCGAACGACGTGCATTTCGCGAAGCGCTTTCCCGCGTCGATCGATGCGGCGGTCGACACGGCGTTCGCCGAGCTGGCGTCGATGAGGCTCGTGCTGCCGGCGGATTTCCGCCAGACCGGCGCGCGGGTGGCCGCCTATCTTCGCGGCGGTTTCGATCACCAGGGGCTCGGCACCTACATCTACCCCGAGGAAGGCCGGCTGCTGCTGGCGATCGCGCTCGCGTTCCGGCCGCGCAGGACGGTGTTCCTCGGCAGCTACTACGGCTACTGGGCGGCCTGGGCGCTGCCTGCAATCGTCGCGTGCGGCGGCGAGGCCGTGCTCGTCGACCCCGATCCGCGGGTGGCCGAGGTCGCCCGCGCGAGCCTCGCGCGGCTCTATCCGGAGGCGCGCGTCGACGTGGTCTGCGACACCGGCGAACACTACCTGTCGCGCGGCGGCGAGCCGTTCGATCTCGTCGTGCTGGATGCCGAGCTGCCGCGCGACCATCCGGACCCGACCCGGCGCGGCAAGGGGCTCTACGCGCACCTGCTGCGCGCGGCGTTGCCGCGGCTGGCCGCGCGCTCGCTGCTCGTGTGCCACAACATCCTGTTTCGCGATCACTCGGGCTGTCCGTTCTTCGACGACATGATCGCCCGCAACCGCGAAGAACTGGGCCCGTTCCTCGATCTCGTCGCCGACGAATACGACTGCTTCGTCGAATGCCCGACCACCGAGGGCGTGGGCGTCGGGGTCCGCGCGGCAACGCCGGAGCGCGCGTGATGACGCACGCCTATTGTTCGCCGTTCCAGGACTGGCATCGGGCCGCCTCGGTGCGCACGCTGCCCGCCGACTTCTGGCTGACCGACGCGTCCGGCATGTGGATGGCGGAGCGGCAGGGCGGCATCCTGTCTCATCCCGCGCTGCGCGACGCGCCGCGCGAGCGGATCGCCGCCGGCCTGCTGATCGCGCATCTGAGCTTCACCGTCGCGCTCGAGAACACACTGATCGCGACGGTGGCGCGCGACATTGCGGCGCGCGCGCTCGATGCACGCTACGACGACCGCGTGGTGGCCGACGCGCTGCGCGTGCAGTGCGACGAGGCGTTTCACGCGCTGCTCGCGCAGGAGCTGATGACGCAGGTGACGGCGGCGACGGAAGCGGCGCGCCCCCGGCGCGGCCACGGCTTCCTGCTGCACGTCGAACGGCAGGTCGCGGCGCTGCCCGGCGTGAATGCGTCGCTGGTGCGGTTCTGCGCGGCGGTGGTCGCCGAGACGCTGATCACCCACACGCTGCGCGACGACTGGCGCGACGATGCGCTGCGGCTCGACGTGCAGACGTTCCTGCACCAGCATTACCTGGACGAGGCCCGGCACAGCGCGTATTTCTCGCGCTTGCTGAAAATCGTGTGGCCGCAGTGGCCGGCCGACGTGCACGCGGCGCTGCGGCCTCTGTGGCCGGGGCTGATCGACGCGTTCCTGTTCGCCGACGCGGGCATCGCGCGCGACGTCCTGGCGGATGCCGGCGTGGCCGCGCGCGAGATCGAGCGCGTGATGTCGGCGTGCGCGAGCCCCGACGCGATCCGCGACCGTCGTGCGCAATCGACCCGGCAAACGCTGCATGCGCTGCGCCGGGCCGGCGCGCTGGAGGCGGCCGAAGTCGCGCACGCCGCCGACGCGGAGGACGCATGAATCCTGTCGACGTCGACGCATTGCCTTTCTTCGCGTTCGGTCGCGGCGATCGGCGGCTCGCGTTCATCGGCGGCGGCCTGATCCTCGACAGCGGCGAAGCGGAAAACACGTTCGTGTTCCGTTGCCAGGACCGCTTTCTCGTCTATACCAGCCTGCTCGGCCTGCCGAGCGTGATCCTCGTGTTCGACGACGCGCATGGCCGCCGATACGACCGCCTGCTGACGGCGCTGGACGCGCGGCTGCGGCACCTCGCCGAGGCGCAAGGGCTGCCCGCGCCGCGCATTCCGGCGCCGCTCTATGTGCGATGCGACCTGTCGACGCTCGCGCTGTCCGCCACCGAATCGTTCGACCGCGCGGCGCGCGCGCTGGCCGCGGACGGCGCCAGCATCGGCTTCGTCATGAACCAGGTGTCGCCGACCGCCGCGCGGATGCTGCGCGAACTGACGGACCTGCTGCGCGAACGGAACGTCCGCGTCGTATTCGACGACGCGGACTGCGAACGCGTGGCCTCGCTCGCGCAGACGTGGCACAACAAGGCGCGCTTCATGGCGTTCCAGCGCGAGGCGGCAATCGACGGCGGGCCGCCGCAGGTGCGGGGCATGGTGCTGGCGCCGGACGCGTTCGTCGCGCTGCGCGACTGGACGACGCTCGCGCAGCGCTTCGCCGACGCCTGCGGGCTCGCGGCGCCGCCCGACGCGCTGTTCCTGAAATCGTCGCAGGACTCCAGCGGCAATGTGTCGGCGATCCTGTCCGCGGCGACGTTCGCCGACCGCGCGCCGGCGTTCGCCGCCGAAGTCCGGCGCTGGCTGCTCGCCGAGGGCTTCGGCGAGCCGGCGTTCGTGCGCGAGTTGCGCGCGGAATGCGCGCTGCCGCCGGCGTGGGAAGGCGCGACGCCCGACGATGCGACGCTGCGCGCGCTGCGGCAGGCGCAGGCCGCACGCCGCGCGCGCTTGCCGCTGATCGTGCAGCTCGTCGTGCGGCCGCCCGTCGAGGCGGGCAGCCCGGCGAGCGTCGGCGTGACCCTGTTCGTCGACGAGGCGGGCGGCCATCGCGTCGTCGACGCCGGCGCGCAGTGGTATCGCGATGCGCAGCGCCGCCAGTTTCTGGGGCTGCACCTCGACGATGCCTGGTCGGACGATCGTCGCGTGCGCGCGCTCAGTGAACAGTGCGGCACCCTCGCGGGCGCGCTGGCCGCCCGGGGGTATCGCGGGCCGGTGAATTTCGATGCGTGTCTCGGACAGGATGGACGCTACTGGTTCGTCGGCGACTGCAATCCGCGCCTGACCGCCGCCTACGTGCCGCTGGCCGTGCGCGCGTGGCTGCGCGCGTCCGGCGTCGCCGTGCGCAGCATCAGCAGTTTCGGCTACCGGGGGGAGTTCGTCATCGACCACCTCGGTCCGTGCCTCGACGCGTGGTCGGAGGCGGGCCTGCTCGTCGGCGGCGAGCGGCGGCGGGGTCTGCTGATCCTGCCCAACCTCGCGCGCCGCAACGGCCACGATGCGCTCGCGATCAATCTCGACGGCGCGCAGGCGGCCGACAGCCTGATGCGCATGCGGCGGCTCGTCCCGCAGGCGGTGCCCGCGCATCTCGAGTCGATCCATGACTGACCGCTCGCCGCTCCGCATCGGCCCGCTGGCCGCGACGCTCGGCGCCGAGGTCGAAGGCCTGGACGCGCGCATCGCCCCGCGACCGGCGACGATGCGGGAGATCCGCGCCGCGTGGTTGCGCTTCGGCGTGCTGGTGTTTCGCGAGCAGACGCTCGATCCGGCGCAGCTGGTCGCGTTTACGCGCTGCTTCGGCGAGCCCGTCGTCTATACGCGCAGCGAGAATGCGTGCGCGGCGCAGCCGGAAGTGCTGCTGCTGTCGAACGAGATCGTCGGCGGCAAGCCGCTCGGCGCGGCGATCAGCGGCCGCTACTGGCATACCGACGGCCATTTCCTCACATGTCCGCCCGCGGGCACGCTGCTGTACGGCAAGGCGGTGCCGGACGCGGGCGGCGACACCTGTTTCATCAGCATGACGGCCGTCTATCGCGCGCTGCCCGCGCGGCTGCGCGCGGAAATCGACGGCCGCAGGTTCGTGATGGACCGCGTGCAGACGCTGCCTTTCCATTATCCGCAGCGGCCCGTCCCGCCGGCCGGGCAGAAGGCGCTGTGGCCGGACGTCCTGCAGCCGCTGGTGAGGACGCATCCGGAGACGGGCGTCAATGCGCTGTATATCGGCGGCGTCGTGCCGTGGCGGATCGTTGGCATGGAGGCGAGCCGCAGCGATGCGCTGATGTCGCAACTGCATGCGATCGCGTTCGACGAGCCGCGCTTCGGTTATCGGCACCGCTGGCGCGCGGGTGATCTGCTGATCTGGGACAACCGCTGCCTCGCGCATCGCGCGACCGACTACGACATGGCGCGTCATCTGCGCACGATGTACCGGACCACGATCGTCGGGGAGCGGCCGTTTTACGCGCCCGGAGCGGCCGAGGCCGCCATGGCCTCGTAGACCGCGATCGGATATTCGAACCGATACTCGCGACGCGCGCGCAGCCAGCCGTAGTCGCCTTCAATGTGCCGGAAGTGGGCGGGATTGTTGAAGACGATGGTCAGTCGCCGGGGATGTTGATGGAGGGATCGCTCGATGTCGGCAAACACAGTGCGGAGGATGTCGCCATGAAACGGGTTGTAGAAATACAGCACCGTGGCCGTCTCGGGCAAGCGGAACGCGCGTGCGTCGCCGTGCTGCAGGCGGATGCGCTGCCGCTCGGCGTCGGGCAGCGCGCGGCCGACGTTGGCGAGCGCGGTGTGATGGAGCCGGTCCGACGCCTCGACGCCGATCAGTTCGCGGAACGGGAAGCGCGACGCGAGCACGATCGCGCGGCCCATGCCGGACCCGTAGTCGACGAACACGTCCTGCCGCGTGACCGCGAGGTCGCGCAGCACGCGATTGAACGCGCGGATCGACGACGGGTAGTAATCGTGACAGCCGTGCCATTCGTCGACGAGCGATTCGATCGGCACGAGGCCGCGGGTGCGGATGCGCAAGCGCCGTTCGAGCGCGGCGTCGACCAGCCGGTCGAACACGACCCGCAGCGCGAGCCCGGGGCCGCCCCGGCGCCATGCGTTCAACAGCCGGTTTGCGGACGCAGCCATGTTTTCGCGATGTTCATTGAATGCGGGATCGGACCATGACACAGCGATTGAAGGCGTATTTCCTGCTCGACCCGGACGTGACCTATCTCAATCACGGGGCGTATGGCGCGACGCCGCGGCCGGTATTCGAGCGACATGTGCAGTGGCAGTACGAACTCGAACGCGAGCCGGTCGACTTCCTGTCGCGCCGCTTCACCGAGCGAATGGCGCATGCGCGCGCCGTGCTGGCCGACTACGTGGACACCGAACGCGACAACCTAGTATATGTCAGCAACGGCACCACGGGCGTCAACATCATCGCGCGCAGCATCCCGCTCGGCCCCGGCGACGAACTGCTCACGACCAATCACGAACACGGCGGGATCGACCGGCTGTGGCGCTGCATGGCGCAGAAGCGCGGCTTCGACATCGTGCGGCACCAGGTGCCGCTGCCGGTGAGCACGCATGCGCAGTTCGTCGACGATTTCTGGGCGGCCGTGACGCCGCGAACGCGCGTGATCCTGATCAGCCAGCTGACGTCGCCGACCGCGCTGGTGTTTCCGGTCGCCGAGATTTGCGCGCGCGCGCGCGCGCGGGGCATTCTCACCGTCGTCGACGGCTCGCATGTGCCGGGGCAGCTGCCGCTGTCGCTGCGCGCGATGGATCCGGACTTCTTCGTCGGCATCCTGCACAAATGGGTGTGCGCGCCGAAGGGCAGCGCGTTCCTGTATGCGCGCCCCGACGTCCAGTTGCTGATCGATCCGCTCGTCGTCAGCTGGGGATGGGAGCCGAAGAACCCGGGGCCGTCGAAGTTCGTCGAGTATCACGAATGGCAGGGCAGCCGCGACATCTCGCCGTTCCTCAGCGTGCCGAGCGCGCTTGCCTTCCAGGCGGAACACGACTGGGACAGCGTGCGCAAGCGCTGCATCGCGCTCGCGAGCGATGCGCAGAAGGAGGTCGCGGCCCTGACGCGGCAGCCGCTCTATCATCCGCCGGGCGCGCCCGAGTGGCACGGCCAGATGGTCTGCGTGCCGCTGCCGCCCGAGACCGACGACGTATGGCTGATGAACGCGTTGCGCCACGAACACCAGATCGACGTGTCGGTGGATCGCTTCGAGGGCCGGCCGCGCGTGCGGATCTCGGTACAGGGCTACAACGGCCCGGAGGATGTCGACCGGTTGATCAACAGCCTGAAGCAGTTGCTCCGGCTGTGAGGAATAGGGGATTCAAGCATTGCACCTGTAGCTTAATCGGACAATGGAATCGACGGCGAAGCGGAAGCACGCCCGGCAATACCGATCCGCAGCTCTCCAGGGCGTCAATGTGGCGCGGAGGGCCGGGCCGAGGGCCGTGGAGCCTAGGTTTCAAAAGTACCAGTTTTGGGGGCTGGGGAATGCGGGTTCGAGTCCCGTCGGGTGCGCCACTATTTGTCCGTTGACAAATAAAGGAGGTGATGAAGCTATGGGAAAGATAGACGATGAGAAGTTGTCGCAGATCCACACATCGTTGGCGCCAGTCGTGGAACGCTTGAGCGAAGCCTCGGCGATCCTCGCGGGCAGCGCGGTGCCAATGCTGGGTGTGCCACCTGCAACGGCGCCACCGGCTGCCGTGCCAATCGCACGACAGCTGAGTGCCCACGCGGCGCCAGTGGCCCTGTCGGCGCCACTGGTCTCGCAAGCGATTCCAGCCCTGTCGCTGCCAATCCGGTCCTGACCGGCCGGCTCGACGGACTGAGTCTCGCGCCATGCCTGATGCCCTGGATCTGACGCCCTGGAAATGACGCCCTGGACAGCCAAGGCGACCGCCTGCGCGGTTGCCTTGGCCCACCCTCGCGTTGTGCCCGTTCCCGCAGCACGCACGCCCTGACGTTTCGAACCGCGATCGCCTGGTTTCCGGCGATGACGGCGGCGAGGCGCGGGTTGCGCGCGCGCCGGCGGCATCCGGCATCCGGCCGGCGCGCCGCCGCCTCAGTTCGCCGGCGCGCTCGCGGCGCGGATGAATGCGATCACCGCGTCGTCGGCCCACGAGCCGGTCATCAGTTCCGGCTCGTTCAGATGCGCCCGGCGGAACTTGCCCTGCGTGTCCGGATCGTCGCCGGCGAAGGCGCGGAACAGCGCGTGCCAGCGCGCCGCGAGCGCGCGTCCGGCGGGTGCATCCGGCGCGACGCCCTGATCGAGCGCATCGCGCACCTCGCCGATCAACTGCGGCCATTCGTACGCATGCCGGCCGAAATGCGCGCGCGTGAAGCGCATCTCGTCGGCCGTCAGATATTTCGCGTAGATCGCGAGCCGGCTCTCGGAGAAGGCGCGCAGCACGTAGGCGAGCACCTCGGGCGTGATGCCGGTCTGCTGCCGCACCGCGGGCTCGCGATCGTGCATCAGGTTCAGCTTCGCGAGCAGGCGCGGATCGCCGTTCGTATCTGCCTTCAGCATCGTCATCCAGCGCAACGCGAACGCCTGCGCGTCCGGATGCTCCGCGGGCACGCCGGCCGTACGCAGCGCGTCCACGTCGGCGACGAGCGCCGCCCATTCGGTTTCCCGCGCCTTGTCGAGCTGGCTGAGCGGCAGGCGGGTCAGTTCTTCGCTTGAAAAATAACGGTCGTACACGGTCATCATCTCCAGTGTGGTGAGCCAATCGCCAAGCTCGGGCTCCGCGCCGTCGCGCAGCGACGCGTGCAGCCGGACGAGCCGGTCGCGCAGCTGCGCGGCCTGTCCGATCTGCGCGTCGAGCGCGTGGATCTGCCGCTCGACGAGCAGCGCGAGCGGAGCGCCGGGGCCGGCGAGACAGGTTCCGATGTCGGCCAGCGCAAGACCGAAGCGGCGCAGCGCCTGAATCTGGTGCAGCCGCGCGACGTCGCGCCGGTCGTACAGCCGGTAGCCGGCCTCGGAACGCGCGGAGGGCCGGAGCAGGCCGATCGCGTCGTAGTGGTGCAGCGTGCGGACCGTCAGGCCGCTGCGTTTCGCCAATTCGCCCACTTTCAGCAACATCGGTTTCCTCCGTTCTCCGTGCGGGATGAAGACTGCGGCCTCACGCAACGTGAGGGTCAAGCGTCGGCGCGCGCGAGCCGTTCCTCGAGGAACGCGACCAGCGCGCGGATCGACGACGACCCCTGGCGGTGCTGCGGGTAGACCACGTGCAAGGGCAGCGGCGGCGGCGCGTAGGCCGCGAGGATCGGCACCAGCGCACCCGACGCGAGCGCCGGCGCGACGATGAAGTCGGGCAGCAGCGCGACGCCGAGGTTCGCGCCGGCGGCGTCGCGGACCACGTCGCCGTTGTTGGCGACGAGCGGCCCGTGCACGTCGAAGGTGCGCGGCGAGCCGTCGACGCTGAATTCCCAGCCGGTACGGCCCTCCTGACCGTACAGCAGGCAGGCGTGACGGTGCAGCTCGGCCGGGCTCGCCGGTTCGCCGTGCGCGCGCAGATAGGCGGGACTGCAGCACGCGATCATGCGCAGCGTGCCGAGCGGGCGGGCGACGAGCGTCGAATCGGGCAGCGCGCCGATCCGCAGCGCGAGGTCGAAACCCTCGCCGATCAGGTCGACCAGGCGGTCGCTCAGCTCGACCTGCATGCGCAGCGCCGGGTGCGCGGCGAGGAACGCGGCGAGCAGCGGCGACAGGTGGCGGGTGCCGTACGACATCGGCGCGCTGACCTTCAGCGAACCGTGCAGCGCGGCATGCTGCTCGGCCATCGCCTGCTCGGCGGCGGCGACGTCGGCGAGGATGCGCTGCGCATGCGCGTAGAGCGCGTGCCCGAGATCGGTGACCGCGAGCTTGCGGGTGTTGCGCAACAGCAGCCGCACGCCGAGCGACGCCTCGAGCGCCATCATGCGCCGGCTGACGAACTGCTTCGACAGCTGGAGCCGGTCGGCCGCCGCGGTGAGGCTGCCGGAATCGACGGTCGCGACGAAAATCCGGAGGTCATCGAGTTGCATGAGTGTCCACTTTGATGTGACAGTGTATCGGTTTTATGAGGTTTTTCGCTCATTCGAGTTGACGTAAGCTTACGTCATCGATCGGCGCAACGCCACCGTCCGGGGGCCCGCCGATCAACCGGAGAAACTCATGATGGACATCCGACACGCCGATCAACGCGGCCACGCCGACCACGGCTGGCTCAACTCGCGTCATACCTTCTCGTTCGCCGACTACTACGATCCGGCCCAAGTGGGCTTCTCGGACCTGCTCGTGATCAACGACGACCGCGTCGCCCCGGCGCGCGGTTTCGGCACGCATCCGCACCGCGACATGGAAATCCTGTCGTACGTGCTCGACGGCGCGCTCGAACACAAGGATTCGATGGGCACGGGCTCGGTGATCGTGCCCGGCGACGTGCAGCTGATGAGCGCCGGCACGGGTGTCGCGCACAGCGAGTTCAACCATTCGCGCGGCGAGCCGGTGCACTTCCTGCAGATCTGGATCCGGCCGTCGGTGGCCGGGCTGCCGCCGCGCTATCAGCAGGCGAAGGTGCCCGACGCGGATACGCGCGGCGCGCTGCGGCTGATCGTGTCGCCGAAAGGCGCGGACGGCGCGCTGGCGATCCGCCAGGATGCGCGGATCTACGCGGGCCGGTTCGATGGCGATGAAAGCGCGCGCCTCGCGCTGACGGGCCGGCGTCACGTGTACGTGCACGTCGCGCGTGGCAGCCTGGAGGTGAACGGCGTAAGGTTGGGCGAGGGCGATGGCGCGCGGCTTCGCGACGCAGCGGCGCTCACGCTCGCGAACGGCCGGGAGGCCGAAGTGCTGGTGTTCGACCTGCGCCCGCTCGACGGCGCAAGCCGCGCCTGAACCCGAACGAAACGAAGGAGTGAAGACCATGCAATATCTTGCGCTGGATCGGTATCGGGACGGGGGCCTGCTGGTTGCCCGGGTGATGATGGTGTTGTTGTTCGTGCTGTTCGGCTGGCAAAAGCTCGTCGGCTTTCACGACGCGGTGGCCTACATGGCGTCGACCGGCGCGCCGCTGCCCGCGCTCGCGGCGGTGATCGCGGTGGTGATGGAACTGGTGGTCGGGCTGCTGCTCGCGGCCGGCTTCTATACGCGGCCGCTTGCATTGCTGCTCGCGCTCTACACGCTCGGCACGGCGGCGATCGGCCATCGTTATTGGAGCATGACGGGCCTCGCGCAGTACGACAACATGATCCACTTCTACAAGAACGTCGCGATCGCGGGCGGCCTGCTGCTGCTCGCGCTGACGGGGCCGGGGAAGTACTCGCTCGATCGTCGTTGACGGGGGCTGCCGCGACCGGGGGCGCGGCAGGGCGGGAAACACGGCCGCGCGCCGGAGTCGGGCAACCGCTCCGGCGCGCGGCGTATTTGCGACCGGCGTATTTGCACCCGATGCATCCGCACCCGGCATTTCGGCATCCGACTTATCGATGCCCGCCGGACGCCCGATCCGCTTACGGCTGCGCGGCGCGCGGCGCGTCGGCCACGGTGCCCGGGGCGGGCGGCGTGCCCATCGCCTGAAACAACCGCGCCGTATCCGCGAGCCGCGCACCTGTCGCGCGGATCTCGTCGAGCCGCGCGTTGCGGTACTGTTCTTCGCTCGCGCGCGCGGCGGAGGGCGGCAGCGCGCCGAGCCGCATGCGCGCCGCCGTGTCGTCGAATGCGCCGCGTGCGGCGAGCGCCGCGCGGCTCGATGCATCGAGCGATTGCGCGTCGTTGTCGAGCGCGGCAAGCGAGTCCGCGACGTTCTGGAACGCGCCGAGCACGGTCTGCTTGTACTGCTCGACCGCCGCGTCGTAGCTCGCCTGCGCCGCGCGTCGCTGCGCGAGCAGCGCGCCGCCGTGGAACAGCGGCTGCGTCAGCGACGCGCCGACGCTCCAGATCGCGCCCGCGCCCGACAGCATCGACGGCCAGCTGAAGCCGGCCTGGCCCATCGACGCGGTCAGCGACAGCTGCGGGAACATCTGCGCGGTCGCGACGCCGACCTCGGCCGCCGCCGCTTTCAACGCGGCATCGGCGGCCTGGATGTCCGGGCGGGTCTTCAGCAGCTCGGACGGCACCACGACCGGCACCTGCTCGGGCAAGGCGAGCGCGTCGAGCGCGAGGTCGTCGGGCGCCTGGTCCGGCGTGCGGCCGAGCAGCACGGCAAGCGCGTGGCGCGCGCTCTGCCACTGCTGGCGCAGCGCGGGCAGGCTCGCGGCGAGCGCCGCGGCGCTCTGCTGCGCGCCGAGCTGATCGGTGCGCGCCACCGCGCCCAGGCGGTGGCGGCTCGTCGCGTCGTCGGCCTGCCGGCCGGCCAGCGCGACGAGCTGCTCGGTCGTGTCGAGCTGCGCATGCAGCGCCGATGCGGTGATCGCCGCCGTCACGATGTTGGCCGCGAGCGCGCGCCGCGCGGCATCGAGCTGGAATGCGCTGACGTCGACCCGCTGCGCGAGCGCGCGGTTCGCGAAGCGCGCCGCGCCGAACAGGTCGAGCGTGTAGTTCGCCTGCAATTGCCCCGCGAACACCTTGTACAGCACGGTTTGCGGACCGAACGCCGGCACCCCGAGCGCGCGCTGGCGGGTCGCCTGGCCGCCCGCGTCGATGGTCGGCAACAGCGAGCTGCCGATCTGGCCGCGCAGCTGCTCGCGCGCGGCGGTCAGGCTCCGCTCGGCGGCGGCCAGCGTCGGGCTGTGGCGCAGCCCTTCGTCGACGAGCGCGTCGAGCGCCGGGCTGCGATACAGCGTCCACCAGTCGGGCACCGGTTGCGCGCCCACCTCGAAGCGTTGCGCGACGCCATGCGCGGCCACGGTTTCAGGCGGCAGGGGCTGCGCGCCGTAGTGCGCGGGCGATGGCGACGCGGGCGCCTCGCCGCTCGGGCCGAACAGCGAGCAGCCGGCGAGGAGCGCGAGCGCGCCGGCCGCGCAGGCCGTGCGCATCGCGTGCGGAAACGGGAAAGTCGTGTCGCGCATGGTCAGGCTCCCGTGGCGGCGTGCGGCGTCTCAGGATCGCGTTCGCCCGGTTTCACCCGGAACCACGCGGCGTACAGCGCCGGCAGATAGAAGAGGGTCAGCACCGTGGCGCTCGTGATGCCGCCCATCAGCGCGGTCGCCATCGGCCCGAAGAAGTTCGAGCGCAACAGCGGGATCAACGCGAGCACGGCGGCGGCGGCCGTCAGCGTGATCGGCCGGAAGCGCCGCACGGTCGCGCCGATGATCGCGTCGAAGCGGCCGTGGCCGGCCGCGATGTCCTGCTCGATCTGGTCGACGAGGATCACCGAGTTGCGCATGATGATCCCGAACATCGCGATCACGCCGAGCATCGCGACGAAGCCGAACGGCTGGCCGAACAGCAGCAGCGTGCCGACCACGCCGATCAGGCCGAGCGGCGCGGTCAGCACGACCATCAGCACGCGCGAGAAGCTCTGCAGCTGGATCATCAGCAGCGTGAACACGGCGATCGCCATCAGCGGCATCTGCGCGTTGATCGACTTCTGCGCCTTCGCGCTTTCTTCCACCGAGCCGCCGATCTCGACCCGGTAGCCGACCGGCAGCTGCTTGCGCAGCGTGGCGAGGGAGGCGTCGATCGCGTGGGTCACGTCGATGCCCTGCGCGCCGGCGCGCACGTCGGACTGCACGGTGATGGTCGGCTGGCGGTCGCGCTCCCAGATCACGCCGTATTCGAGATCAGTGTGGAAGCGGCCCAGCGAGCCGAGCGGCACGGCACCGTGCGGGGTCGGCATCGCGAGCGTCGCGACGCGCGCCGGGTCGACGCGGTCCGCCTGCTTCGCGCGCAGGTCGACCGCGATCAGCTTGTCGCGCTCGCGGTACTGGGTGACGGTCGTGCCCGACAGCGTCATCGCGAGGAAATTCGCGACATCCTGCGAGGTCACGTCCAGCTCGCGCGCCTTCTGCTGATCGAGATCGAAGCGCACCGACCGTTCGGCCGGCTCGTCCCAGTCGAACTGCACGTTAACGGTGCGCGCATCGCCGCGCATCGTCGCCGCGACCTGTTCCGCGATCGAACGGACCGTCGCGATGCTGTCGCCGCTCACGCGGAACTGCACCGGATAGCCGACGGGCGGCCCGTTCTCGAGCCGCGACAGCCGCCAGCGCACGGCCGGGAACTGGTTGCGCAGCGTCGTTTCGAGCCAGCGCGCGAGCTGTTCGCGGGCCTCGACGGATTTCGCGGTGATCACGAACTGCGCGAAGTTGGGCTGCGGCAATTGCTGGTCGAGCGGCAGGTAGAAGCGCGGCGCGCCGGTGCCGACGAAGTTCACGAGGTGATCGATCTCCGGGCGCTTGTCGAGCGTCTTTTCGAGCCGCTGCGTCTCGCGCAGCGTCGCGTGGAACGACGCGCCCTCGGGCAGCCGCAGGTCGACCAGCAGCTCGGGCCGGTCGGAGCTGGGGAAAAACTGCTGCGGCACGAGCGTGAAGCCCGCGAGCGCGATCACGAACAGCACGCCCGTGATGCCGAGCACGATGAAACGGCGCTCGATGCACCCGCTGACCCAGGTGCGCAGCCGGCCGTAGAAGCGGGTGTCGTAAATGTCGTGCTCGTGCTCCGGGCCGGCGGCGTGCGCGTCGCCGTGCGCGCGCTTGCGCTCGGGCAGCATGTGATAGCCGAGCAGCGGGATCAGCACGACCGCCGCGAACCACGATGCGATCAGCGCGATCGCCGACACCTCGAAGATCGAGCGCGTGTATTCGCCGGTGCTCGATTTCGCGAGCGCGATCGGCAGGAAGCCCGACACCGTGACGAGCGTGCCCGTCAGCATCGGAAACGCGGTGCTGGTATAGGCGAAGGCGGCGGCGCGCGCGCGGCTGTAGCCCTGTTCGAGCTTCACCGCCATCATCTCGACCGCGATGATGGCGTCGTCGACCAGGAGGCCGAGCGCGAGCACCAGCGTGCCGAGCGACACCTTGTGCAGGCCGATGTCGAACAGGTACATGAACAGCGCGGTGACGGCGAGCACCACCGGGATCGAGATCACGACCACCATCCCGGTGCGCAGGCCGAGCGAGATCAGGCTCACGACGAGCACGATCGCCACGGCCTCGGCCACCGCTTCGAGGAAGTCGTCGACCGAGTGCGCCACCGCATCGGGCATGCTCGACACCTCGTTCAGCTTGAGGCCGGCGGGCAGTTGCGCCTGCAAGGCCTTCACCTCGGCGTCGAGCGCCTTGCCGAGGCGGATCACGTCGCCGCCCGGCTGCATCGTGATGCCGATGCCGAGCACCGCGCGGCCGCGGCCGTCCGCGCCGATCGCGCGCATCTGCGTGACGGGCGGGTCGTCGTAGCCGCGCGTCACGGTCGCGAGATCGCCGAGGCGGAAGGTGCGGCCGTTGATGCGGATCAGCAGGTCGGCGAGCGCCTCGACGCTGCGGAACTGGCCGCTCGGGCGGATGAACACGCGGTCGTCCGCGGTCGTGAGCACGCCGGGCGAGGCCACGTCGTTCTGCGCGTTGATCGCCTGGCCGAGCTGTTGCGGCGAGATGCCGAGCTGGGCGAGCCGGGTGTTGTCGGCCTCGATGAAGATGCGCTGGTCGGGGTCGCCGAAATAGTCGACCTTGGATACGCCCGGCACCCGCAGCAGCACCGTGCGCAGCTGGTCGGCGTAGTCGTGCAGCTGCGCGGGCGAGAAGCCGTCGCCTTCGAGCGTGTAGATGTTGGTGTAGACGTCGCCGAATTCGTCGTTGAAGAACGGCCCCTGGATGCCGGGCGGCAGGGTGTAGCCGATGTCGCCGACCTTCTTGCGGATCTGGTACCAGGTCTCGGGGACATTCTTGACGGGCGCGGAATCCTTCATCGTGAAGAACAGCAGCGACTCGCCGGGGCGCGAGTAGCTGCGCAGGTAGTCGATCCCCGGCGTTTCCTGCAGCTTGCGGCCGATGCGGTCGGTCACCTGTTCCTGCACCTGGCGCGCGGTCGCGCCGGGCCAGAAGGTGCGGATCACCATCACGCGGAACGTGAACGGCGGATCCTCGGATTGCGCGAGCCGGGTGTAGGCGAGGATCCCGGCGAGCGTCGCGAGCACGATCAGGTACACCACGAGCGCCTGGTGTCGCAGCGCCCACGCGGACAGGTTGAAGCGTCCTTCTTCGTGGCCGGCGCTCATGACGCTGCGTCCTCCTGATGGAGCGGCGCGACCGGACGGACCTTCTCGCCCTTGCTGACGGTATGCACGCCCTGCAGCACGACGCGCTCGCCCGCATGCAAGCCTTGCGACACGGTGATGGTGCGCTCGTTGTAGCGGCTGACCGCGACGCGGCGCAGCTCCAGCGTGTCGTCCGGGGTGCGCACGACCCATACCGCGGGCGCCTGGCCGTCGTGGAACAGCGCGGTCGCGGGCAGTGTGTAGGCCGCGCCGTCCGCGTCGACGCTGGCGGCGGCGCCGTCGAACGCGACGTCGGCCGTCATGCCGAGCCGCACCGCGTCGTCGGGTTGCGCGAGCGTGAGCCGGACCCGGTAGGTGCGGCTCTGCGGATCGGCCGCGGGCGCGATCTCGCGCACCTGCGCGGCGAACTGGCGGCCCGGCAGCGCCGGCAGCGTGACGCGCGCCGGATGGCCGGCGCGCAGGCGCGCGAGCGTGCTTTCCGGCACGTCGCTGACGACGTCGACGTCGCCCGACCAGGCGAGCTGGTAGACCGGCTGCCCGGCCGACACGTTCTGGCCCGTGTCGGCCTGCTCGGCGGTGATGTAGCCGGCATGGTCGGCGACGAGCGTCGCGTATTGCAGCTGGTTCTTCGCGAGCGCGAGCTGCTGCGCGGCCTGGTCGCGCTGCGCGAGCGCCGAGGCGTAGGCGTTCTCGGTCTGTTCGAGCTGCGCGGCGGCGATCAGGTTTTCATGGGCCTGCGCGCGGTCGCGGTCGAGCTGCTGTTTCGCGAAGGTCAGGCTGTGCGAGGCGGCGTCGAGCTGCGCCTGCGCGCTCGCGGCGTTCTTCGCGACGTCGGAGGTGTCGAGCAGGGCGATGACCTGGCCTTTTTTCACGGTGTCGCCGAGGCGCACCTTGCGCTCGACGATCTTGCCGGCGATCCGGAACGACAGCGGCGTGGCGTAGCGCGGCTGGATTTCGCCGGGCAGCGACGCGGCGACGGCCGCGCCGTCGGCCTGCACGGGTTGCGCGACGACGGGGCGGGGCGCCGGAGGCGGTGTTTCTTTCGGATGACAGGCGGCAAGGACGAATACAGCGCCGACAGCAAGGACCAGCGCGGCGCGAGAACCGGGACGATTCACGATGACTCCACGAGGAGAGAAGCGGACACACCGGCAAGCAGGTCGCGCTTGCCCAGACGGAACGCGGACGCCGGCGGCACACCAGCACCCGTTGTTTTCGAAAACTCGCCTGCATTCTAATACAGTGTTGTATCTGAGTGTATAGATGAATCTGAAATGTAAAAGATGCTAGACTGCGCGCCATGAGACCAAAGCGTTTGACACGGGAGCAGAGCAAGGACCAGACGCGCGAGCGTCTGCTGAAGGCTGCGCGCGTGATGTTCATGAAGAAGGGCTACATGGCGGCGAGTGTCGAGGACATCGCCGCCACGGCAGGGTACACGCGGGGCGCGTTCTATTCGAATTTCGGCGGCAAGGCGGAACTGCTGCTGGAGTTGCTGACGCGCGACCACGACGCGGTGCAGGTCGAGCTGCAGGAGATCTTCGACGGCGGCGGCGCGCGCGAGCAGATGGAAGAGACCGTGCTGCGCTACTACAGCCAGCGCTTTCTCAACGACGAGGACTTCCTGCTGTGGACGGAGGCGAAGCTGCTCGCCGCGCGCGACGCGAAATTCCGCCTGCGCTTCAATGCGTTCATGCAGGACAAGTGCCGGCGCATGGCCGACTACATCACGCGCTTCGCGCAGCGCTCGGGCGCGCCGCTGCCCTTGTCGGCCGAGGTGCTGGCGTTCGGGCTGATGAGCCTGTGCGACGGCGTGCAGTTCTACTACACGGCCGATCCCAAGCTGATGACGAACGAGCTGGCGGAAAACGTGCTGGCGGGCTTCTTCGCGCGCGTCGTGCTCGGCCGCGCGCCGGGCTGAGCGGGCCGTCGCCGCGTCGCGCCGGCCGTCAATAGACGCTCGGCTCGCCTGCCGGACGGTGCTTGAAGCGCCGGTGCACCCAGTAGTACTGCTCGGGAAATCGAAGGATCTGCTCTTCGAGGAAGGCATTCATCCTGCGCGCGTCGAGCGATTCGCAGTGGGTCGGATAGTGGTCGAGCGGCTCGAAGATCGTCAGCCGGTAGCCGCGGAATTCCGGCAGCACTTCGGTCACGAACGGCACGACCCGCGCGCCGCTCAGCTTTGCCAGCCGCGACACCGACGTCAAGGTGCAGGCCTGCACGCCGAACAGCGGGGCGAATACCGAACCCGTCGTGCCGTGGTCCATGTCCGCGGCGAGCATCACCGGGGTGCCCGAGCGCAGCAGCTTGACGAGATGTTTCGCGCTCGCGCTGCGTTCGATCATCCTGGCGCCGAAGCGTCCGCGCTGACGTTTGGCAAGATCGCACAGGCGGCTGTTCGACATGCGCGTATAGAGCGCCGCGACGGGCAGCGACGACGAATAGAGCATGCAGCCCACTTCGATGCCGACGAAGTGGAAG
This sequence comes from Burkholderia sp. FERM BP-3421, assembly GCF_028657905.1. Classification (NCBI taxonomy): domain Bacteria; kingdom Pseudomonadati; phylum Pseudomonadota; class Betaproteobacteria; order Burkholderiales; family Burkholderiaceae; genus Burkholderia; species Burkholderia sp. FERM BP-3421. Next base: position 1,089,507 of record NZ_CP117782.1, read on the forward strand.
CCCATGAAGATCGTCGGCGGCGCATCCGGGTCGTGCAGGTCGATGCGGCTGTCCATCTCGACGAGGCGATTGATCGACTGCGCGCTGCCGAACCACTGGAAGCCGCGCTCCAGGTAGCTGCGCACGACGTGTTCGAAATGGGCGCGCGCGAGCACCTCGCGCTCCGCGTCGGTCTTCAACGGAAAGCAGAGCCGCAGGTTGACGTGGACCACGTGCCTGCGGCGGCTCGGTATGCGGTAGAGCGCCGCGCCGATGCGGCTGCCGGCTCTCGCGACCAGCGCGTAGGGAAGGATGGACAGGAATCGCAGCAGGCAGAGCAGCAGCCAATACCCGAGAGCGTTCATGTGATGGACTTCCGTCTGGTGACTGCCCGGCGCCGCTCGAGTCGAGTGATGGAGTACGGGAAAATCGGGTTGGGTGGGCTGTGCAGGCGGGTCGTTTGCGATCCGCCGTCCGTCCGGGGAGCGTGGGCCGTCCCGCTTCACGCGTTCCCTCGGTTTTCCTGTTTCGTTTCGGGAAAGCGAAGGGCCCGCAGAATGGGATTGCCGCACGGTAGTCGAAGTCGTCGCCCAAGCCCCCATGCCTGGCCGCCTGCTATTTCGTATTACGTATGACGGGAACAACGACTTCGGTGAAACCTGCCGGGCCGTGCGGCGTCGTCCGTCGGACACGTCGAGCGGCTGCCCGTGAAAGGGCGCCGCCCGATCGGGGCGCGCGTTTGCGGGAGCTCGCTCCGGCGCTCGCGCGGCGCAGGGCGTCGCCTGAACGTCCTGCTTCGCGACGACAACGCGCTCGACGATCGCCCAGAGAACTTTCCTGCAGCAGGCGACTGACATCGCACGCCGATGCTCCAGCCGCCCGGCGTTCGAATCGGACGGGCCGCAACTGCACGCGAGCATCGCCGCTGCGCCGCGCGATCTCGGGAAAACCCTCGTCCGAGGCGCCTTCCATCCGGCGTGCATCGGGGCTTGATACGACGTCCGCCCCGACGAGTGACGCGATCATAGCGGTGAACGCGCCATTGGTGTTGATGATTTCGAATAGTTCACATTTGCCAAGGCATCTCGTCCCGCGCAGCGACGGGATGCCCGGCGTCGAGCGTCGCCCGGTGCGCGGGCGCGCGCCCGCCCGTTGAGCCCGCCGACGCAGCCGCATTCCATCGACGCGGTGCGCGATGACGCGGTGCTCGACGCCCGCAGGCGGGCGCGTCATTGCTCACCGTTGATGCGCCGATAGGCGTCGAGCAGCGAGGTCTTGTAGACGACGCCCGCGAGCGTCGGCGCCGCGGCGCTCTCGACCACGGGCAGGCGTTCGCCCTGGAACGCCATGAAATGCTCGAGCGCGACGCCGAGCGGCATGTCGGGTGTGAGCAGCGGGAACGGCGTGTGCGCGTAGTGCGCCGCGGTCTTGTCGGTCGTGTCGCGCTTGTCGAGCAGGTCCGAGGTGATGTCCTTGAGCGCGACCGCGCCGCGGAAGCGGCCGGCCTCGTCGGTCACGTACAGATACTTGACCGGGTATTCGAGGAAGATCCGCGTCATGTCGGCGACGCTCGCGGTGAGCGGCACGACGGTCGCCGCCGGCTGGATCAGCTCGCGCATCTGGGTGGTCTTCAGGCGCGCGCGCTGCTGCTCGTCGTCGTGGCGGCGCAGCGTCAGCTCGTACATCGACGCACGGCCGAGCGCGCGCGCAGCGAAATGGGCGACCACGCACGACACCATCAACGGCAGCATCACCTGATAGCTGAGCGTCATCTCGAAGATCATCAGGATCGCCATCAGCGGCGCCTGGGTCGCGCCGGCCAGGAACGCGCCCATGCCCACCATCGCGTACGCGTAGGCGGCCGACGTATGGCCGGGCAGCAGCGCGTGCATCGCGATCCCGAACAGCGAGCCGAACACCGCGCCGACGAACAGGGTCGGCGTGAAGATCCCGCCCACCGCGCCGGAGCCGGCGGTCGCGGCGGTCGCGATCAGCTTGAACAGCAGCACCGCGACGAGCGCCTGCCAGGTCCACGGCGCATGCAGGATCGCGTTGACGACGCTGTAGCCGTTGCCCCATACGGCGGGCACCCAGATCGAGATCACCCCGACCACGAGGCCGCCGAGCGCGAGCCGCACCGGCAGCGGCGCGGGCAGCCGCGCGAACGCGGCCTTCGAGCCGTCGAGCAGGCGCAGGAACTGCGGCGCGGCCGCGCCGCACAGCAGGCCGAGCGCGACGAACAGCAGCACTTCCGGCCCGGTCACGGCCGGGAACACCGGCATCTCGTACGGCGGCTTGTAGCCGGAGAATTCGCGCATCGTGATGTTGGCGACCACCGACGCCACCACCACCGGCCCGAAACTCTGCATCGCGATCGAGCCGAGCACGATTTCGCAGACGAAGAACGCGCCGGCGATCGGCGCGTTGTACGCGGAGGTGATGCCGGCCGCGGCGCCGCACGCGACGAGCAGGCGCAGGCGCGGCGGATCGAAGTGGGCGAAGCGCCCGACGAGCGATGCGGCCAGCGCGGCGAGCTGCACCATCGGCCCTTCGCGGCCGATCGAGCCGCCGCTGCCGATCGTCAGCAGCGAGGACAGGCTGCGCCACAGGCTCTGCCGGACCGGCACGACGCCGTCGCCGAGCGCGACCGCCTCCATGTAGTCGGTGTTGCCGTTCTTCTGGGCGCCGCGTTTCGCGATCAGCAGCACGCAGCCGGCCAGGAAGCCGCCGGCGGCGGGCAGCCAGAAGCGGATGTGCCACGGCAGGCGCTTCGCCATCGCGACGAAGCTGCCGCTCGACCCGGACAGCGCGTACTGGATCAGCTCGATGCCCTGGCGGAACGCGATCGTCGCGAAGGCGCCGCCGATCCCGACGATCACCGACCAGACCAGCATCGTGTGGGCGTCGGACAGGCGGAACAGGGTGTGCGCGCGGGTGCGCAGCTTCAGCAGGAATGACAGCACGGCGGAGCAGGGCAGGCGAATGAGATCGAGCGGAAGAATAGCATCGCGCCGCGCGCGCCGGAGAGACCTGGCGGGCGCGGCGCGATGCGCGGTGGACGGACGTTCAGCCAAGCCAGCGCTGGACCGCCCAGGTGATCGCGTAACCGCCCGCGATCAGCCAGGCATACAGGATCAGGCCGGTGGTGAGCGCGCGCGGGCCGGCCGCGCGGATCTGCGCCATGCGGGTCTCGATGCCGAGCGCGGTCATGGCCATGGTCAGCGCGAAGGTGTCGAGCGCGTTCAGCGTGTGGACCGTCGACTGCGGCAGCACGTTCAGCGAATTGACGACGACCAGCGCGAGGAAGCCGAGCGCGAACCAGGGCACCGCGACCTTGCGCTTGCCGTGGCCGGGGCGCGCGGAGCGCGCGAGCCAGGCGCCGAGGATCAGCAGCACCGGCACCAGCAGCATCACGCGCGTCATCTTCACGATGGTCGCGACATGCGTGACCTGCGGGCTGATGTCGCTCGCCGCGCCGACCACCTGGGCGACCTCGTGGATCGTGCCGCCGAAGAACAGACCGAGGCCGGTCGCGTCGAGCCCGCCGAGCAGGCCGGCGTGGTAGGCGAGCGGGTACAGGAACATCGACAGCGTGCCGAACAGCACGACGCTGCCCACGGCCATCGCGCTCTGGTGCGGCTTGGACTGCAGCGTCGACTCGAATGCGAGCACGGCCGCCGCGCCGCAGATCGCGCTGCCGGCGGCGGTGAGGAGGGCGGTGTCGCGATCGAGCTTCATGAGCTTGACGCCGGCCCAGGTGCCGAGCGCGAGCGTGCTGGTCACGACCAGCACCGAGACCGTGAGGCCCGGCAGGCCGACCTGCGCGATTTCCTGCAGGCTCACGCGCAGCCCGAAGACCGCGACCGCGATGCGCAGCAGCTTGCGCGCGGAAAAATTGACGCCCGCCGCCCAGCTGGCGGGCAGCCCGTCGCGCAGCGCGTTGCCGTACAGCGCGCCCGCGACGATGCCGACGATCAGCGGGCTCAGCCCGAGGCCGGCGATCGCGGGCAGCTCGGCGACGCGCGTCACGGCGGCCGCGAACAGCGCGACGAACAGCACGCCGTTCAATTGACCGCGCATCGTGATGGCGGGGGAGGCGGTGCTCAGGTGCGGGGTGGGCGCGGTGGACATGGCTTGGGGTCGGGGCGAACGATAGCGCTAATGCTAGTTTAGATATATCGATATGAAAAATTGTGATTTGCGACATAAACTATCGGGAAATCTGATATTTTCGAATCATGACCCCCGATCAACTGATAACGTTCGCCGCCGTGGCCGACCATCGCAACATCAGCCGCGCCGCCCAGGCGCTGCATTTGTCGCAGCCCGCGGTGTCGGGGCAGTTGCGCCAGCTCCAGGACGAATTCGGCGAGCCGCTGTACCAGCGCGACGGGCGCGGCGTGCGGCTCACGCCGGTCGGCGAGCAGCTTGCCTGCTACGCGTCGCAGCTGCGCGACACCTTCGCGCAGGCGCGCACCTATCGCGACGCGGTGCGCGGCCTGGAGCACGGCACGCTGCGGATCGGCGCGAGCACGACGCCCGCGAGCTATGTGCTGCCTTACCTGATCGCGGCGTTCCAGCCGCTTGCGCCGGGCGTCGCGATCCGCACGATGAGCGGCAACACGGCGGAGGTGGTGAGCGCGCTGGCGTCGCTCGACATCGCGCTGATCGAGGGGCCGCCGGGCGCCGCGCTGCCGCCGGGCACCGGGACGCATGCGTGGCGCGAGGACGAGATCGTCGCGATCGCGCCGGCACGGCATCCGCTCGCGCAGCGTGGCGCGGGCGGGCGCGCCCGCGCCACGCTTGCGGAGCTGGGCGCGCAGCCGCTGGTGCTGCGCGAGGCGGGGTCGGGCGTGCGGCAGCTGGTCGAGCGCGCATTCGCGCGCGCGGCCGCGCCGATGCGCGTCGCGCTCGAGATCGCGGGCGTCGAGGCGGTCAAGGAAGCGGTGCGCGCGGGCATGGGAATCGGCTTCGTGTCGGCGATGTCGCTCACGCATGACGACGCGGCGCTCGTCGCGCTGTCGTTCGATCCCGAGCCGCTGGTTCGCCGCTTCTCGATCCTTGTGCCGCACGACACCGTGCCGTCGCGCGCGGCGGCGCGTTTCCTCGATCTGTGCCTGCACGGCGCGGCGACGCCCGGCGATGCAACGGCGCTCGACATCGCGATGCCCCCCGACGCGTCCGTTCCCGATTCGCCCACAGCCTAGAGGCCGTTTTCGCGGCAATCCCGATCGAAAATCGATTCCGAGGGGAGGCCTGAAATCGCCGCCGATGGCGGCGCTTTCCCGAGGGGATTTCCGCCGGGGTGTTCGGCGCGGCCCGCGCCTTGCCCACGCTCCGCAGGAAGTCTCCCGGGGAAGCGCGCGATTCCGGGCGTTCGCCTGCGCGTTCCGCACACCGAAAACCCTAGGGATTTCCTCTATGGCCCGGGTCCGGCGACGGGCGCACCATTCCGTTCAAATTAATGGAACCGGTTCCATTCGAACCGAGGCAGAAACATGAACAAGGCAGAGATCGTCATCGTCGCGAGTGCATTTGGTCCCGAGGCCGTTCGCCGGGACGGGCACCATGCATTCGTGGCCGAGGCGGCGCGGGCAGGCGCGGCGGGTTTCGAGGTGCGGCGCGAACTGTTCGCGTCCGGGCAGGACACGCTGGCGCGCGCGCTGGCCGAACTGGGCGCGGCGATTGCCGCGGCCGGGCTGTGGTCGGTGTACTCGACCCCCGACACGCTGTACACCGACGCCGGCGCGCTGAACCGCGAGGGCTTCGTGACGGCGCTCGCCGAAGCGGACGCGCTCGGCGCGCGCTACGTGAAATTCCAGCTGGGCGGCTACGCGAGCGACCCGTCCGCGCGCGAGATCGCGGCGCTGGCCGCGCCGGCGCGCGCGCGGATCCTGGTCGAGAACGGCCAGCTGCCGCAAGGCGGCGCGCTCGCGCAGTTCGCGACGCTGTTCGCCGCCTTGCGCGCGGCGGGCGCGCCCGACCTGCTCGGCATGACGTTCGACATCGGCAACTGGCAGTGGCCCGGCGAAGCGCCGCTCGCGGCGGCGGACACGCTCGCCGCGCACGTCGAGTACATTCATTGCAAGGCCGTGACGGGCGAGGGCGCGCGCCGCTTCGCCGTGGCGCCCGCCGCCGACGATCCGCTGTTCGGGCCGGTGCTCGCGCGCCTGCCGGCCGATGTGCCGCGCGGCATCGAATTCCCGCTCGACGCGGCGGACCTCGCCGCCGATGCGCGCCGCCGGGTCGCGTGGCTCGAGGCCGCCTGACGCATCTCGCCACGCCGGGCGCGAGGCGCGCCGGCAGGATGAAGGAACCCCAAGCATGAACAGCAAGCAACTCGACGTCGTCACCTACGGCGAAGCCATGGCGATGTTCGTCGCCGCCGAGACCGGCCCGCTCGCCGAGGTCGGCCGGTTTACGAAGCGCGCGGCCGGCGCGGACCTGAACGTCGCGATCGGTCTCGCGCGCCTCGGCTTCAAGGTCGGCTGGATGAGCCGCGTGGGCCGCGACTCGTTCGGCCGCTTCGTGCTCGACACGCTCGCGCGCGAGGGCATCGACGCCTCGTGCGTGACGCTCGATGCGCGCTATCCGACCGGTTTCCAGCTGAAGTCGCGCTGCGACGACGGCAGCGATCCGGTCGTCGAATATTTCCGCGCGGGCTCGGCCGCGAGCCACCTGTCGCTGGCCGACTACGTGCCGGACTACGTGCTCGGCGCGCGCCACCTGCACTTGACGGGCGTCGCGCCCGCGATCTCGGCCTCGTCGTGCGAACTGGCGTTCCAACTGGCGCGCGAGATGCACGCGGCGGGCCGCTCGATCTCGTTCGACCCGAACCTGCGGCCCTCGCTGTGGCCCTCGACCGACGTGATGACGCGCACGCTCAACGCGCTCGCGGCGCTGGCCGATTGGGTGTTGCCGGGTCTCGCCGAAGGCCGCCAGCTGACCGGCCGCGACACGCCGGCCGAGATCGCGCGCTTCTATCTCGACCAGGGCGCGCGCGGCGTCGTGATCAAGCTCGGGCCGGCGGGCGCGTACTATCAGACCGCGACGGGCGAAAGCGGCGCCGTGGCGGCGGAACGCGTCGAGAATGTGGTCGACACGGTCGGCGCGGGCGACGGTTTCGCGGTGGGCGTCGTGAGCGCGCTGCTCGAAGGGAAGGGCGTGGCCGACGCGGTGGCGCGCGGCAACGGGATCGGCGCGCTGGCGATCCAGGTGATCGGCGATTCCGAAGGCCTGCCGACCCGCATCGAACTCGATCGCCTCGAAAAACGCAGCAATCGGCCGCATCGGCTAGAGGATTCGCTCACCCGATAAGACGCAGGCGCGCGCCGCGGGAAAGGCACAATCGCGGCGCGCATCCAGCGCCATTCGCACCAGGAGACAACCCATCATGCCCGCAACGCTTGCGCTTCGCCGTTGGTGGACGATCATGCCGATCGTCTTCATCACCTACAGTCTCGCCTACCTCGACCGCGCCAACTACGGATTCGCGGCGGCGGCCGGGATCAACCAGGACCTCGGCATCAGCAAGGGCCTGTCGTCGCTGATCGGCGCGCTGTTCTTCCTGGGTTATTTCTTCTTCCAGATTCCCGGCGCGATCTACGCCGAGCGGCGCAGCGTGAAGAAGCTGGTGTTCTGGAGCCTGATCCTGTGGGGCGCGTGCGCCGCGCTCACCGGCATCGTCAGCGACATCCCGTCGCTGATGGCGATCCGCTTCCTGCTCGGCGTCGTCGAGGCCGCCGTGATGCCCGCGATGCTGATCTTCATCAGCAACTGGTTCACGAAAGGCGAGCGCTCGCGCGCGAACACCTTCCTGATCCTCGGCAATCCGGTCACGGTGCTGTGGATGTCGGTCGTGTCGGGCTACCTCGTGCATGAGTTCGGCTGGCGCCACATGTTCATCGCGGAGGGCGTGCCGGCGATCCTGTGGGCCGTGTGCTGGTGGCTGCTGGTGCAGGACAAGCCCGCGCAGGCGCGCTGGCTCACCGACCAGGAAAAGCGCGATCTCGCCGCCGCGCTCGCCGCGGAGCAGGCCGCGATCAAGCCGATGCGCAACTATGGCGAGGCGTTCCGCTCGCCCGCCGTGATCAAGTTGTGCGCGCAATATTTCTTCTGGAGCATCGGCGTGTACGGCTTCGTGCTGTGGCTGCCGTCGATCGTGAAGAACGGTTCGTCGCTCGGCATGGTCGAGACCGGCTGGCTGTCCGCGCTGCCCTATCTGGCCGCCACGATCGCGATGCTGTTCGCGTCCTGGGCCTCCGACAAGGTCGGCTCGCGCAAGGCCTTCGTGTGGCCGTTCCTGCTGATCGGCGCGGCCGCGTTCGCGGCGTCGTTCGCGCTCGGCTCGACGCATTTCTGGATCTCGTATGCGCTGCTGGTGGTCGCGGGCGCCGCGATGTACGCGCCGTACGGCCCGTTCTTCGCGATCGTGCCGGAGCTGCTGCCGCGCAATGTCGCGGGCGGCGCGATGGCCCTCATCAACAGCATGGGCGCGCTCGGTTCGTTCTTCGGCTCGTACTTCGTCGGCTACCTGAACGGCGCGACCGGCTCGCCCGTGGCCTCCTATGCGTTCATGAGCGCCGCGCTGATCGCGGCCGTCGTGCTGACGCTCGCCGTCAAGCCGCAGCCGGATGCGACCGCGCCGCTCGCCCATCCGTTGCAAGGAAAATGATTCGATGAAACCCCGTATCGTCGCCTACAAGCCGTTGCCCGACGACGTCCTCGCGTATCTGCGCGAACACGCCGACGTGACCTGCGTGGACGACGTCGACGCGCTCGCCGCCGCGCTGCCCGACGCCGACGGCGCGCTCGGCGCGAGCCTCCGGATCACGCCGGCGCTGCTCGATCGCGCGCCGCGCCTGAAGGCGTGGTCGACCATCTCGGTCGGCTACGACAACTTCGACGTCGCGGACCTCACGCGGCGCGGCATCGTGCTCGCGCACACGCCGGACGTGCTGACCGAATCGACCGCCGACACCGTGTTCGCGCTGATCCTCGCGAGCGCGCGGCGGGTCGTGGAACTCGCGAACTTCGTGAAGGCGGGGCAGTGGCGGCACAGCATCGACGAGCAGTACTACGGCACCGACGTGCAGGGCAAGACGCTCGGCATCATCGGGCTCGGCCGGATCGGCGCCGCGGTCGCGCGGCGCGGGGCGCTCGGCTTCCGGATGCCGGTGCTGTACACGAACCGCAGCCCGAATCCACAGGCCGAGGCCGACTACGGCGCGCGTCGCGTGCCGCTCGACACGCTGCTCGAACAGGCCGATTTCGTCTGCGTGCAGGTGCCGCTGTCGGAGGAGACGCGCCACCTGATCGGCACGCCCCAGCTTGCACGAATGAAAGCCGGCGCGATCCTGATCAACGCATCGCGCGGCCCGGTGGTCGACGAGGCCGCGCTGATCGACGCGCTGCGCGCGGGCGCGATCCGCGGCGCCGGGCTCGACGTGTTCGAGCGCGAGCCGCTCGCCGTCGATTCGCCGCTGCTGTCGATGCCGCAGGTGGTCGCGCTGCCGCACATCGGCTCCGCGACCCGCGAGACCCGTCATGCGATGGCGCGCTGCGCGGCGGAAAACCTCGTGGCGGCGCTCGCCGACACGCTGCGGAGTAATATCGTCAACCGCGAGGCGTTGCGACCGGAGCAACGCGACGCGTGATCGTTTCGGGCGGATGTGGCCGGTTGGCGGCGATCGTCGCCTGACAAGCACGAATACTCGGAATTCGCTCGCTTTTCCCGAACCGGCCGGTAGAATCCGCTGAAAATCTCGCGGCGCGGCAGGCGCGCCGCTTCGAAGCGGAGCAGCCGATGAACGGCAACACCAGCGACCGCGCCGGCCGGCGCGGTCGTGCGGATTCCGGATGGTTGGGGCGCCTTGTGATCGGCCCCGGCCGCCGCGGGTTAGAAGCGCTCGTCAGGGTCGGGGCCGTCCCGCTGCGTTATGATCGCCCGCTGATCGAGGCAGTACCGTGTGGCGCGCAGCACGGCGACGTGTGCGCCGGGCCGGGGCCGACGGGCGGCGAAGACCGCGCGCGGCCCCATTCCAACAACAATTGCCCGTCCGTTCACGAGGCGGCGCGGGCCACGTGTCACGAGGCACCATAGTGACTGAATCCCAGAGTACAGCGCAGCGTCCCGCGACCATCAGCGACGTGGCGCGTGAGGCCGGCACCGGCAAGACCAGCGTGTCGCGCTACCTGAACGGCGAGACCAACGTGTTGTCCGCCGATCTGCGCAAGCGGATCGAAGTCGCGATCGAACGGCTCAACTACCGGCCGAACCAGATGGCGCGCGGGCTCAAGCGCGGCCGCAACCGGCTGCTCGGCCTCCTGGCCGCCGACCTGACGAATCCTTACACCGTCGAGGTGCTGCAAGGCGTCGAGGCGGCCTGCCACGCGCTCGGCTACATGCCGCTCATCTGCCACGCGGCGAACGAAGTCGAGATGGAGCGCCGCTATCTGCAGCTGCTCACGACCTACCGGGTGGAGGGCATGATCGTCAACGCGCTCGGCGCGGAAGAGGCGGTGCTCAAGCCGCTGCGCGGCGGCGGCATCCCGACGGTGCTGGTCGACCGCACGGTCGAGGGCTTCGAGGCGGACCTGATCGGCCTCGACAACGCGGCGGCGATCGAGCTGGGCCTGCGGCACCTGACCGAGCAGGGCTACCAGGCGGTGCATTTCGTCGTGCAGCCGTTCACGCAGGTCAGTTCGCGGCGGTTGCGCGAGGCGGCCTTCCGCGCGGCGTTCGCACGCGCGGGCCGGTCCGCGCCGGCGCCGATCGTGCTGGACCTCAAGGATCCGGAGGCCGCGCAGCAGGCGCTCGCCGCGCTCGATGCGCTGGTCGGGACGGCCGCGCGCACGGGCGGCCGTCTCGCGCTGTTCGCGGCCAACGCGCCCGTCGCGCTCGCGATCGCGCGGCACCTGCGCGGCCGGCACGGCGCCGATTGGCAGCGCCATGTCGCGCTCCTGTCGATCGACGATCCCGAATGGGCGGAGCTGATCGGCATCACCACGATCCGCCAGCCCACCTACGAAATCGGCTATCGCGCGGTGGAATTCGTCCATGAGCGCATCGACGGCGCGACGGGCGCGGTGCGCGAAACGCTGCTGCCGGGCGAGCTGATCGTGCGCGCGTCGACCGCAAGCTGAGTATCATGCGGGGCGTGCACCGGCCGGTGCACGCGATTTCGACCAAGGATGTTGTCCATGACTGTTGCTCCCGTCACGCTGGCGGCGCTGATCATCGCCACGTTGTTCGTGGCGCTGCTGCCGCTTGCGCTGTACCGTTTCCTGCGCCGTCCGATGGCGCTCGACAAGCGCGATGCGATCATCGGCGTGATCGTGTTCACGCTGTTCGCGACCCTGCTCGAACGGGCCTTCTACGGGCTGGTCCTGTCGCAGCCGGCCGCGATGCAGTGGTTCGCGAAGCCGGCGGCCTTCCTCGCGTTCAGCATGGCGACGGCCGCGCTGTTCGAGGAAGTCGGCCGTTATCTCGGCATGCGCGTGCTCGCGCGGCGCTATGGCGGCTCGGCCGGCGACAGCCGCGGCCTGGGCCACGGCATCGGCTACGGCGGCGCGCAGGCGTGGTTCGTCGGCGTGCTGGTGCTCGGCCAGTGGGTGTACCTCGCCTGGCTCGCGAATCGCGGCCAACTGAACGAGCAGCTCGCGACCATGCCGGCCAATCTCGCGTTGCGCATCCAGGTGATGCTCGCGACGCTGTCGGTCCAGTCGATCACGGTGATGGTGCTCGAGCGCGTCGCCGCGCTCGCGTTCCAGGTGCTGCTGTCGGTGCTGATGTGGCGCGGCGTGCGCGCCGGCAAGCACTGGATCCTGCCGCTCCTGATCATCGTGCATCCGCTCGGCGACCTGCCGTCGATCCTCTACAATCTCGGCGCCGTGCCGTTCGGCTGGATGATCGCCGGCTACGTGCTGATCGCGGCGCTGCCCGCGCTCTGGCTCGTGCGCCAATGCCGCCCGGCGGCCGCGGCGGCCTAGGAGGCGGCGATGGAAGACTACATTTACGAATGCGCGAGCGCCGAGTTCGACGTGCTCGCGCACGTGGTCTGCGATCTGTTTCCCGAGCAGACCCGTTTCGCCGAACGCAGCGACGAGGCCGGCCGTTTCCTGTCGGTGCAGTGGCTCGGCATGCGCTTCGGCGCGACGCCGCGCCGCATGACGCTCGACGTGCGGATCGCGCCCGCCGCGCTGGCCCGCTATCTCGCGCTCGCGCCGCAGCAGCGCGCGCGCAGCCATGCGGTGCTGCGCGCGTTCATCGAGGCGCAGCTCGGCTCGTTCGAGGAAATGCATGCGGAAGGCGTGGCCGTGCCGCGCGAATCGGCGTTGCTGATCGACGCGCCGTTCGCGTAAGCGGCCGTTGCCGCGCCGATAAAGGACAAGGCCCGCCATCGTCACGATGGCGGGCCTTGTCGCATCGGGCGGAAGCGGGCTCAGTCGGCGTCGCGATACACCTGCGCGAAGCGCGGCGCCTGCACCACGCCGTAGTCGCCCGGCGCGTACTGCATGACCCAGTCGCCCGCGATGCCGCGCAGCACGTCGCCGTCGGCCGAGCGCGCGATCGAGAAGGGCGCGTCCATGCGCTTCGCGAGCACCACGGCCGGGCGGTTCCGATAGGCGCCCGCCGCGCCGTGCGCGAGCGCCGCGTCGACGGGCAGGTATTTCGCGTCGAAGCGCGCGCGCGACACCACCCAGCGGTCGCCCGTCGAGCCGGTGACGAGCGCGTCGCCCGCGACATAGCGGTTGAGCCCTTCGAGGCTCATCAGTTCGCCCGCGGCGGCGGCGAACTCGACCTGAACCGTTTCGTTCTTGACGACACGCCGCGCGGCCGGATCGGCGCGCAGGTCGAGATTGTTCAGTTCGATCATGATCGGATCTGCAGGAAGAAAACCCGGCACTTTATCTCGAAATGGAGCCTGGCGCACCTGGCAACACGTACCTTGTTGCATCGCACACAGGGGGCGAAGATGGGGCGCGGCGCATGGCCGGCGTCGCATACCTCATCGGATAAAAAAGGAGAAATAGATGAAAACATCATTTCGCACGCTTGCCATGCTGATCACGCTCGCCGGATCCGCGGCGCTGCCCGCGCAACGCGCCCTGGGCGCGTCGCCGCTGCCTGCTCTGGGCGCCGATCCGGCGCAGGTATCGGTATCCGGACTGTCGTCGGGCGGCTACATGGCGGTGCAGTATCAGGTGGCCTATTCGGCGTCGGTCAAGGGGGCGGGCATCATCGCGGGTGGTCCGTACTACTGCGCGGCGGGCAATCTGGTAAATACGAGCATCTGCATGGGGGGCGTACCCGGCGTGCCGCCCAATCCTTCGCTGATGCTGGGCGCGGCGCAAGGCTTCGCGGCGAGCGGAAAGATCGACGCGCTTTCGAACCTGCAGCGGGTGCGGCTCTATTTGTTCAGTGGTACGCAAGACACCGTTGTCCGGCAGCCGGCGGTGGATGCGACCGCGACGTTCTTCCGGCTCGCGGGCGTGCCGTCCGCCAATCTCGCCTATGTGAGCGACGTGCCGGCCGGCCATGCGTTCATCACGCCGTCGATGGGCAATGCGTGCAACGTGAATGGCTCACCTTACGTGAACCATTGCACCGTCGGACAGATGCCTTACGACCAGGCGGGCGTGATCCTGACGACGATCTACGGCACGCTCGTGCCGCCCGCCGCGCAGCCGACCGGGCGCGTCGTCACCTTCAACCAGCGCGAGTTCGCGCCGGCGTCGAGCGGCATGACGGACGATGCCTACGCCTATGTGCCGCAGGCGTGCGGCGCGGGCACCGCATGCAAGGTGCACGTGGTGTTCCACGGCTGCCTGCAGACGGCGGCCATCGTGCGCGACGACACCACCTACGACAGCTGGGCCGACGCGAACGGCATCATCGTGCTGTACCCGCAAGTGGCGGCGACGACGGTGCCTTACAATCCGAACGGCTGTTGGGACTGGTTCGCGTATACGGGGCAGAACTATGCGTGGAAATCGGGCGTGCAGATGCAGGCGGTGCACGCGATGATCGCGCGGCTCGTGTCCGCGCCTTGACTTGAAGGCCTGACGCAGGAGAAGAAAAACGGCGGAGCGGGGCCGCTCCGCCGTGTGCGCGCCGCCTACTGCGCGGCGGGCGCGCTGGCCTGCTCGGCGGGCGCCGCCTTGGCGTCGGCCTTGCCGTGCTTGGCCGGCTTGCGGTGCCCGTTGGCGGGGCCCTGCAGCCACTTGCGGAAGGTCGTGTCGGCCAGCGCCTTCTGGTCGGCCGGGAACGCGTCGTACAGCGGCGCGAACGTCTCCGCGAGCTTCTTCGCGCCGTCGGCGTTCGCCTGGGCGAGGTCCGCGTACTGCTTCATGTCGTCGAGCGCCGAGACGCTCTTGTTCGCGAGCCGCTCGCGATACAGGCGGCCCATCGTGTCGCCGTTGTCGCGCATCGTATCCGCGAAGGCCTTCCATTGCGCTTCCTGCGCCGACGTGATCTTCAGCTGGTCGTGCAGATAGCTGATGCGCTCCTCGACGCGTGCCTCATGGCGCGCCGTGCGCTGCGCGGACGAGGCGGTGTCGGCGGCGGGCGCGGCGGCCGGGGTCTGCGCGTGGGCGAAGGCGCTCGACAGCGCGAGCGCGGCGGCTAGGATCAGCGAGCGTTGTTTCATTGGAACTCCTGTTGGGTCGTCGAAGGCGGCCTCGATGGCCGCGCGCGGCACGCATTGGGGCCGCACGCTATTAGTATCACGGTATCGCGCGCGACGGCGCGGTCGCGACACTTGCTTACAACCGAAACGAATGGAAATCGACGGTGGATAAACTCGCCAGCATGGAAATCTTCGTCGGCGTGGTGGAGGCCGGCAGCCTGACGGCCGCGGCCGAACGGGCCGGCATCTCGGCCGCGATGGCCGGCAAGCACGTCAAGGCGCTCGAGATCCAGCTCGGCACCCGGCTGCTGACCCGCACCACCCGCACCCAGAGCCTGACCGAGATCGGCCGCGAATATTACGAGCGGTGCCGGCAGATCCTCGCCGACGTGAAGGATGCCGATGCGGTTGCGGAAGCGATGACGACCGCGCCGCGCGGCGTGCTCAAGGTGACCGCGCCGCTGACCTATGGGGTCGAGGTGTTCGCGCCCGCGATCACCGCGTATCTCGATGCGTGTCCGGAGGTGTCGGTGGAACTGGATCTGTCGAACCGGATCATCGATCTCGTCGACGAGGGCTTCGATGCGGCGATCCGGATCGGGCCGCTCGCCGATTCCGGGCTGGTCGGCCGGCCGCTCGCGCCGTACCGGGTGCGCGCGGTCGCCGCGCCGGCCTATCTCGCGCGCGCCGGCGTGCCGCGCACGCCGGCCGATCTCGAACGGCACGAATGCCTCGGTCTGCTGCATTCGGGCAAGGAGGGCGGCTGGCGCTTCGCGGGCGCGGAGCTGCCGGTCGCGCCGCGCGGCCGGTTCCGCGCGACCAGCGCGCAGGCGCTGCGCGAGGCCGCGCTGCAGGGCTTCGGCATCGCGATGCAACCGGAAGCGCTGTTCGCGAGGGAACTGGCGAGCGGCGCGCTGGTGCCCGTGCTCGACGCCTACATGCCGGCGCCGTCGCGCGTGCATCTGCTGTATCCGCGCGATCGCCGCGCGACGCCCAAGCTCACGAGCTTCGTCGAGTTCGTGGTCGGGCGGTTGGGCGCCTAGCGGTTCGGCGCTATCATCGCGGCACCGTCATTTCCCTCCACGTCATGCGTCCACCCCGTCTCGACCAGCTCGACGAACTCGACCGCAGCCTCGTTGCGCTGCTGCAGGCCGATGCGCGCGCAAGCGTCGCCGACCTCGCGCGCCAGCTCGACGTCGCGCGCACCACCGTGCTTGCCCGGATCGCCCGGCTCGAACGCAGCCAGGTCATCGCGGGCTACAGCGTGCGGCTCGGCCAGGACGTGCTCGATGCGAGCATCTATGCGTATGTCGGCATCATCCTCGCGCCGAAGTTCGGCAAGGACGTGCTCAAGCGGCTCGACCGCATGCCGGAAGTGCAACTGCTGTGCGCGGTCAGCGGCGAGTACGACTACGTCGCATGGTTGCGCGCCGATTCACCCGAGCGCCTGAACGATCTGCTCGACCAGATCGGCGCGCTCGACGGCGTCGAACGCACCACCACGTCGATCATCCTGTCGCGCAAGATCGATCGCGGATCGTTCGGCGGTTGATGTGTCTCGCCGGCGGCACTTCGCCCGCTCGCTCTCCCATCGTCGCATGATGCCTGCGGCTGTCTGATCCGGCCGGGCGCTGCCATGCGCGCGCCGATCGCCGCGCGCGTCCTTCTCCTTGCAACACACGATTGACGGTATCGACGGCCCGCACGTCGCGCGGGCGCTATCGCGTTTACCCGCCGTTTACGACAAACCGTCAAATCTATACGTCATTTTGACGAAATGGGCTGTCATTCCGCATCACTTTGCGTCTAGGAACTGATTTTGCTCATCCTTACACTCTCGGACAGGGCTGTACACCTACACAACAAATCCACCTGTCAGGAGAGCACACCATGAAAGTCGCGATCGTCGGCGCGGGCCTCATCGGCCACACCATTGCCCATCTGCTGCGCGAGACGGGCGATTACGAGGTCGTCGCGTTCGACCGCGATGCCGATGCGCTCGCCAAGCTGTCGGCGCAGGGCATCGACACGCGACGCGTCGATTCCGCGGATGCGAACGCGATCCGCGACGCGCTCAAGGGCTTCGACGCACTCGTCAACGCGCTGCCGTACTACCTCGCGGTCAACGTCGCGGCCGCGGCGAAAGCCGCCGGCGTGCATTACTTCGACCTGACCGAGGACGTGCGCGCGACGCATGCGATCCGCAGCCTCGCCGAAGGCACGGGCCATGCATTCATGCCGCAGTGCGGCCTCGCGCCGGGCTTCATCGGCATCGCCGCGCACGAGCTGGTCAAGGGCTTCACCGAAGTGCGCGACGTCAAGATGCGGGTCGGCGCGCTGCCCGAGTACCCGACCAACGCGCTCAAATACAACCTGACCTGGAGCGTCGACGGGCTCATCAACGAGTACTGCCAGCCGTGCGAAGCGATCCGCGATGGTCGCCAGCAGTGGGTGCAGCCGCTCGAAGGGCTCGAGCATTTCTCGCTCGACGGCATCGAATACGAGGCGTTCAACACCTCGGGCGGCCTCGGCACGCTGTGCGAGACGCTGTCGGGCAAGGTCGAGTCGCTCGACTACAAGTCGGTGCGCTATCCGGGCCATCGCGATCTGATCCAGTTCCTGCTCGAGGATCTGCGGCTCGCGAGCGACCGCGACACGCTCAAGACGATCATGCGCCGCTCGGTGCCGTCGACGAAGCAGGACGTGGTGCTCGTGTTCGTCACCGTGACCGGCATGAAGGACGGCCAGCTGGTGCAGGACGTGTTCACCCGCAAGATCTTCGCGAAGGAAGTGTGCGGGATGCCGATGAGCGCGATCCAGATCACGACCGCGGGCGCGATGTGCGCGGTGCTCGACCTGTTCCGCGAACGCGTGCTGCCGCAGAGCGGCTTCGTGCGTCAGGAGCAGGTGCCGCTGCAGGCGTTCCTCGCGAACCGCTTCGGCAAGCTGTACGACGGCGGGACGCTGGAACGCATGCACGCGCTCGCATAAGCGCGGGGAGCAGGGGCGGGCGATCCCACAGCGGGTGACCCCGCGATAGGCGGTCCCGCAGCGGGCGACTCCGCGGCAGGCCGCGGCCCGTGCGCCGGGGCCGGCCTCAGGCCGGCAGCGGCGGCACCATCGCGCCGGACGGCGGCGCCAGCGCGCGCAGCAGCGCGTCGTAATCGGCGCCGACGGGCGCGGTGTTGTCGAACTGCAGCAGGCCGTTGCACGCGTCGCCCGTCGGCGCGAAGCGGCGCTGCCGGTATTCCTCCCAGTGCGCGAGCTTGTAGGCGTCGTTGGGATTGCCGCGCGCGGCGATGCGCGCGTGCGCGACGTCCTCGGACACATGGACCCATACCACGCGCAACTCGACCTCCGGGCCGATGCCGAGCCACTGGCGGTTCAACAGCCGGCCGTCGCGCACTTCGCGCGACAGCGGCCCCACCACGATGACGCTGGTGCCGAGTTCGAGATTCTCGCGGGCGGTGTCGAGCAACCCCTGGTATTCCGGGTCGCGCAGGTGGCGCAGGTAAAGCGGGCTGTCGCGGTCGTTCGGATCCTGGGTCAACGCGCCCATCGCGGCCGCGCTGTAGCGCCCGTACAGCGTGTCCTTGTCGAGCAGGCAGAAGGCCTTGCCCGTCGTGCGCGCGAGCGGCCCGATCAGCCGCTTCGCGAGCGTGGTCTTGCCGGTGCCGGCATGACCGCAGAAGAACACCAGGGAGGTCACGGCAGGCGGCTTCCGGCGTCGGCCGGCGCTTCGCCGTCGTTCGGGAACCGGCCGTTCGATTCGAGCCACATGACGTTGATGATGCCGAACCCGAGCGCCACGCCAATGCCGAGTATCCACGAGAAATACCACATAGCCGTCTCCTTGTTGATGACGCCGCGGGCGCGGCGGGGTCGCCTCGGGCGCGCGGGCCCGAAAGCGTCGGGCGCGGCGCATGCAGCCCGATCATGACCAAGAATGGCGGCCCGGACAAGCATGGAATGCAAGAAATTTGTCCGGACGTGGCATGCGACGCCCGGGGGCCTGTCGTCCGACCCGGTAAACTGCCGGCATCCGACTCGTTTTCACAGGACCATGCTGATCAACTGCGTTGCATACCAAGATGGCCGCAAGCTCGCCGACATCGACATCGACCATATCAGCGACTATGTCGCGCGCCCCGAATGCTTCGTGTGGGTCGCGCTCAAGGATCCGTCGCCCGAGGACATCGAGCGCATGGGCGAGGAGTTCGGCCTGCACGAGCTGGCGCTCGAGGACGCCCGCAAGGGCCACCAGCGTCCGAAGATCGAGGAATACGGCGATTCGCTGTTCGCGGTGCTGCACACGGTCGAGATCGACGAGCAGGATGAATTCCAGATCGGCGAACTCAATGTGTTCGTCGGCCCGAACTACGTGCTGTCGATCCGCAACCATACGCCGCACGGCTTCCAGGACGTGCGCACGCGCTGCGAGCGCGAGCCGCATCTGCTGAAGGAGGGCTCGGCGTTCGTGTTCTACGCGTTGATGGATCAGGTCGTGGATCGCTACTTCCCGACGCTCGAGGCGCTGGGCGCCGAGCTGGAGGAACTCGAAGACCGCATCTTCGCGAAATCGAACCTCGCGGCCTCGCGCGCCACCATCGAGGATCTCTATCTGCTCAAGCGCCGCCTCGTGATGCTGTACCAGCACACGGCGCCGCTCATCGAGCCGCTGTCGAAGCTGTTCGGCGGACGCACGCCGCAGATCTGCAACGGCATGGAGCACTATTTCCGCGACGTGTACGACCACCTGCTGCGCATCGTGAAGACGATCGAAGGACGCCGCGAGATGGTGGTCACGGCGATCCAGGTGAATCTCGGCATGATCTCGCTCGCGGAGAGCGAGGTGACGAAGCGGCTCGGCTCGTTCGCCGCGCTGTTCGCGATCCCGACGATGATCGCCGGGATCTACGGGATGAACTTCAACAACATGCCCGAGCTGCGCTGGGAATATGGCTTCTATGCCTGCCTCGGACTGATGCTCGTCACCGATGTCGTGTTGTGGTGGCGCTTCAGGAAGGCGGGCTGGCTGTAGGCGCGCGCCGGTTCAGCCCTGCGCGCAGCGGCCGACCACCACGTTCCACTGGCGCACGCGCCAGTGCGTCACCAGCCCGTTGAGCACATACGGATCGGCGCGCGCGAAGGCTTCCGCGACGGCCGGTGCGTCACCCTGGAACACCAGCACCGCATGGTCGGCCGGGTCGGCGAGCGCGCCCGCGAGCAGCAGTTCGCCGCGCGCCGTCGCGGCCTGGGCGAGCGCGAGATGGTCGGCGCGATACGCGCCGCGCCGTTCGAGGTAGTCGTCGACGAGATCGTAGGTCAACTGGTAGTACATGGCGAAGGTCTCCTGGGCCGCTCGGGCGAACCGGCCGCGCGACGCGGCCGTTCCACGCACCTTAGCGGTTTGCGGCGGGCGCTTCAATGGGGGCTGCGGCGCGCGGCGCGACGGGCGGCCGCGACACGTCGAGGCGCCGCACTGCGTCGCTTGCGGGTCGCGCGCGGCGTCGCGCGCGCGGTCGTGCGTCCAGGCCAGCCGGCCACGCCGCGCGGCCGGCACGCGCGCCTCACCGGTTTGCCGCGCGCGTTTCCCTGTCCGGCCCCCCGGGGCCTTCGCGATCGGGCTTGCCGGTCATCACCCGCGGCCTCGCGATACGCGCCACGTTCAGATGCAGCGGCGTGTCGGGGCGCAGCGTCACGTTCATCACCGGCCGCGGTTCGGCCATGCCGGCCGGGGCGCTCAGCGCGAAACGCTGCAGGATGCGCGCGGCGATCACCGTCATCTCGGTCATCGCGAGATGCTGGCCGAGGCATACGCGCGGGCCGGCGCCGAACGGCAGGTAGGCGCCGCGCGGTGGGGCGGGCGCATCTGCCGCGAAGCGCTTCGGCCGGAATGCGAGCGGATCGTCGAACCAGCGCGGATCGCGATGCATGAGCAAGGTCGGCACCGACAGCATGGTGCGCGCCGGCACGCGCCACGGGCCGAGCGTGAAGGGCGCCGTCGCGCGCCGCGCGATCAGCATCGGGGCGGCCGGATAGAGCCGCAGCGTCTCCTTCAGCGTCTGCGTGACATAGCGCAGCGCGGGCAGGGTGTCGGGCGTCGGCGCCGCGTCGCCGAGACAGGCGCGGACCTCGGCGCGCGCCGCGCGCTGCGCGGCCGGGTTCGCCGCCATGCACCACGCCCACCAGGTCAGCGTGGCCGCCGCGGTTTCGTGACCGGCGACGAAGGTCGTCATGCATTCGTCGCGGATCGCCTCCAGCGACCAGCCGGCCGGATCCTCGCGACGCAGATGCAGCAGCCGGGTCAGCTGATCGTCGGGCCAGCTGTCGGACGGCGTGCGCAGGCGCGCGTCCACGTGCCGGCCGATGAGATCGCGCAGCAGCACGAGCGCATCGCGCTTGGCCCGCTTCCACGGCATCCAGTTCGGCGAGGTCGTCGGCCAGAACACCTCCGCGTTGGCCGCGACGACCGCCGCGCGCACGGCTTCCTCGACCCGGTGCGCATCGTCGCCGACCTGGTCCGAGAACATCATGCGCAGGATCACGTCCATCGTCAGCGAGGTCAGCGCGCTCTCGATCGCGCAACGCCCGCCGTCGGTGCGCCAGCGCGAGAGCGCCTGGTCGGCGGCCGCGGCAATGGTCGGCACGAACGCATCCACCGCCTGACGCGAAAAGTTCGGCTGCAGCGCATGGCGTTTGGCGCGCCAGGGCTTGCCTTCCGAGATGAAGACGCTGCGGCCGTTCAGTTGCGAGAACACCCGCATGGCCCGCTCCCAGCGGATCAGCGCGTCGTGGTGCGTGACGAGCAGGTCGCGCACCAGCGCCGGATCGCAGATCACGAGCTGGTGCTCGGGCCACATGCGCAGGTGGAACACGTCGCCGTGCGCGTGCTGCCACGCGTGCAGCGCGCTGAACATGTCGCGCGACATCGCGCGCAGCAGGCCCCAGCCGGTGAGCCCGGCGGCGGGGCCCGGCGGCCAGGCGCCGGCGGAAGGAGGAACGACGGGCGCGGACGATGCATCGGCGCGGTGCGGGCAGGGAGAGGTCGTGGGCTTGTTCATGGCGTGCATTGTTGGCGCGCCGCGCCCGCGCGTCTTGAAGCGAAACGACATCGACACGCGCGGGGCCCGTGCCTATACTCGACCCCCATGTATGCCGAGCCGCCGCCATCCTGTCCCGATCCGTATGCGCGCGCGCCCCGCGCCCCGGGCGGCGCGCAGGCCGCGCGCCTGCATCTTCCGCCGCCCGCCTTGCAGGGGGCCCTCATCGCCGTGGTCAGCCGCGATACGCGCGGCCTCGGGCTCGACGGCGCGCAGCGTCTCACTCACTTGTCGGCCTCGCCGCTCCTGACGCTCTCGTGGTTCGACAGCGACACGCTCGGCATCGTCGAGCGCGGCGAAGACGGGCCGTGCTGGCATCCGCTGCGCGCGCAGGTCGCGCTGGGCGGCAGCCAGTCGCGGCCGCTCGCCAGCTGGGGGCCGCGGGAAGGGCGCGGCGGCTTCCTGTGCATGACGGCGGATGTCGCGCGGCATCTGTTCGGGATCGATCCGGCGGCGCTCCAGGATCAGGTGGTGGATGCCGCCGCGGTGCTCGACGCGGGCTGGCAGCCCTTGTTCCGGGCGCTGGTGGCCGCGCCCGACGACGCGGCCTTGCTCGCCGCGCTCGAACAGCATCTCGCGCCGCGCTGGCAGGCGCTGCGCGGGCGCGCGAGCGCCGCGCCGACGCTGGAGCAGGTCGGCCGGCATTGGGTGCAGCGGCTCGCGCGGCAGGCGCACGAATGGCGGCGCACGCACAGCGCGCGGCAGGTCGAGCGCCGCGTGCGCGCGTACAGTGGGCGCTCGTTGCGGGAGTGGCAGGCGCTGGTGCGTTCCGAGGGCGTGTTCTTCGCCGCGCGCGCGCGTTTCGAGGCGGGCTTGCCGTTCGACTGGGCGGGCATCGCGCACGACGAGGGCTTCGCCGACCAGGCGCACCTGAGCCGCGTGTCGAAAGCCATCACCGGCTTCTCGCCGAGCGAGTTCGCGCGCCGGTTCGGCGAAGACGAATCGTTCTGGCTCTATCGGCTGTGGATTTGACGCAGGGCGTTCGGCGCCGCCGCGCATGGGATAATCGTTCTTTCCGCCAAGACCGAACCGGCCCGCTCGCCACCACCCGCCTTGAATCCACAGATTGCCACCCTCGACCAGCTGGCCGAGTTCGACGAGATCATCGATGTCCGGACCCCGCTCGAGTTCGCCGAGGACCATGTGCCCGGCGCGCTCAACGCACCCGTGCTCAGCAACGAGGAGCGCGTGATCGTCGGCACGATGTACAAGCAGGTGTCGCCGCACGAGGCGACCCGCGTCGGCGCGGCGATGGCCGCGCGCAACATCGCGCACCACCTGGACACGCTGTTCGCCGACCGGCCGCTCAAGTGGCGGCCGCTCATCTATTGCTGGCGCGGCGGCGCGCGCTCGAAATCGATGACGGTGCTGTTCAACCTGATCGGCTGGCGCGCACGCCAGCTCGAAGGCGGATACAAGCAGTACCGCCGCTCGGTGCTCGCGTCGCTCGACACGCTGCCGTCCGCGTATCGCTTCGTCGTACTGGCCGGCCCGACCGGCAGCGGCAAGACCCGGCTGCTCGGCGCGCTCGCTCAGGCGGGCGCGCAGACGCTCGACCTCGAAGGGCTGGCCGCGCATCGCGGTTCGGTGCTCGGCGCGCTGCCGGACGCGGCGCAGCCGTCGCAGAAGGCCTTCGATACCGCGCTCGTCGGCGCGCTCGAGGGCCTGGATCCCGCGCGGCCGGTGTTCGTCGAGGCGGAAAGCCGCCGGATCGGCGCGATCACGCTGCCGCTCTCGATGGTGGCGGGAATCGGCGACGCGCGCTGTGTGCGGATCGAGGCGAGCCGCGAGGAACGGGTTGCGCTGCTGCTCGACGACTACGCGCACCTGCTCGACGATCCCGCGCACTTCCACGCGCAGCTCGCGCGGCTGAGCGAACTGCATGGGCATGCGCGAATCCGCGAATGGCAGGCGCTGCTCGACGCCGGACAACGTCTGCCGCTGCTCGAGGCGCTCGTCGACACGCACTACGATCCCGCCTATGCGCGCAGCAGCCACGCACACCTGCGGCACTTGCGCGACGCGCTGCCGCTCGCGCTGCGGCCGACTGCCGACGACCTCGTCGAGCAGGCGCGCGAATTGCTGGCGCAACTCGCGCGCGACCGCTGAGGCGCGGGGCGGAGCAGGGGATCAGTTGATCCAGCCCTGTCCGCTGAACCCACAGGTGAATTCCTCGATCAGGCTGCGCCAATACCATCTGCTCGCGCAGCTGTCCACGAGCGCGGTCTGCTGGGCGCGTGCGTTCAGCGCGGTTCCGTCGTCGACGAGACGCAGCGGTTCCGCGCGCAGCGCGACGGACGCGGCGGGCACGGGAACGGGGCCGGCATAGGCGCCGCCCGTCCGGCTCGTCGCGCCGGCCGCGCCGCTGAGCGCGAGCCCGACTGCGAGCATGGTCAGGGTCCGGCGCGCCAGGTGCTTCGAATGGCTCGATGTCATGCCTGTCTCCTTGGAATGGAAGCGTCGTTGGTCGGCGTGAAGGCCGTCATCCGACGCTTCATATTAGGTAGCGCGAATGCCGAACGAGGTGCGCATGCGTCCATATTTTGGTGCGCGTCCGTTCGCAGACCGAAGCAGTGGATCGAGGCGGAGAGGGTGTCGGATCCGTTGAAAGACTGTGGCGCGGGGCCGGGGCGGGGCGTGACGGACGGCGGAATCGCGCCTGCCGCGCCCGGCGTTCACCGACGTCGCGCTGCGCCGCGCCCGACGGCCCGGGAGGCGGATGCGCTCACCGCGCGTTCACGCATGCGTAGGTGGCCGAGTACTGATACCTCGGCGCGGGATGCTGGTCGACGCCCTCCGTCACCGGCAGCGCGGCGTGCAGATGGACCCTTTTCAGTTTCGCGTCGCCGTCGCACGCACGCAGCGCGCTCGACAGACAGGGCGTTTCCGCCTGATCCGGACCGGCCACGCAGGCGACCGTGACGTGCCGCGCGAACGCGTCGGGCCCGGCGTCGCGCGCGGGAGACGCGGCGCAACCCGCCAGCGCGATCGCCAGCGGCAGGCTCGCGCGGGCGGCGGCCAGCCCGCGGACGCCCGGCGCGGAACCGGGCGTCCGCGTCATCGAACCTCCGGGCGGCAACGCTTACTGACGGACATTGATGGTCCCGAACACGCCCTGCGCGGAATAGAAGATGCGTTGATAGAGCGCGTCGTTGTAGGAATAGTCCATCACGGTGCTGATCGCGCCGAGCCGCGTGGCGGCGCACGTGAAGTTCACGCTCGCGCTGCCGCCGGACGGCGTCGCGCCGACCGTCACCGAGGTCGGTCCCGACCATTGCACGCCGCAGCCCACCGAGCTTTGGCCGACGTTGTAGCCGCGGCAGTTGAACTTCGACGTGCCGTTGCTGACCGCCGGCAGGTTCGGCCAGCGCGCGATCGCGAGATCGGCCGAGCACGAGACCGGTAGCGGGTTGCCTGCCGACAGCGAGAAATCGCCGGCGGGCGGATGCAGCGTCGCGGTCACCGGCGAAAGCTGGATGGGCCCGCCCACCGCGGCCGCGGCTTTCGCGCGCGGCGCGGCGGCGTCGGCCGCCGGATACTGGCAGACCGCCACCGCCGTGACATCTTCGCCGACGCTCAGTTGGCCCTGCTCGGTGATGTCGCGACCGCCGTTCGCCGCGCAATAGAGCGCCCGCCACGCGTGGGCCTGCGGCGCCGATGCGGCGGCGGGAGTTTCCGCACGCGGCGCCGCGCCGTGCACGGCCAGGAAAATCGGCAGGAGATAACGCCAGACTCGCAGTCGCATAATGCCCTCGTCGCTTGATGGAATCGGAATGGAAACAGACGTGATTCGAAGCGGTCGATTTAATCACCGCTCATGCTTTTTTAATCAGGCTTGCTCAAATTAAACGATCCTGGAATTTAATCCAATGAATCTTTGGTGACGTGAATCACGATCGATTCGAGCGTGCGAATGCGCAGCGGGACGGGGAGCGCGAAGGGAGGGAAGGCCGCGCGACGCACGGACTTTACATCGACGTGCGGGCGACGAGCACCGCCGCGCCGAGCAGCATCAGCCCGCTGACGCGGCTCAGGCCGCGCGCGAAGCCGGGCCGGCTGGTCCAGCGGCGCGCGAACGAGGCGGTCACGCTGTAGGCGAGCAGCACGGGATACTCGATCGCGAGCGCGGCCGCGCCGAGCCAGGCGATCGTTTTGGGAATGTCGTGTGCGTTGCCGGCGAAGGTGGGCAGGATCGCGCAGAAGAACAGCATCGACTTCGGATTCGACAGCGCGAGCAGCGCGCCGCGCCCGAACAGCGCGCCCGCGGATTCGCGACGCCCCTGCGCCAGCGCCTGCGCGCCGCCGCGCGAGAGCAGGATCTTCAGCGCGAGCCAGGCGAGATACGCGGTGCCCGCGTACTTCACGATGTCGAATGCCGTCGGGCTCGCGAACAGGATCGCGCTCAGGCCGAGCGCGGACGCCGCGCAATACACGAGATTGCCCGCGAGAATCCCGAGCACGCCCGCCTGCGCGCGCAGCCAGCCGTTGGTCATCGCCTGGCCGATCACCTGCATCACGGCGGGGCCGGGCGTCAGGTTCAGCAGGAAGGTGGTCGCCGCGAACGTGACGAGCAGTTTCCAGTCGATCACGCGCGGCGCGCCTCGGCGGTCGACGCCTGCTCGCAGTAGTCGAGCAGGTCCGAAATTACGCGCGGAATGTCGTGGGTGATCGCCGGGCCGTGCATCGGCAGGATCAGATCGAGATCGAGCGCCCGGATCTTGCGCAGCGCGGCAGCGAAATGACGCAGCGACGGCAGGTAGCCGGACTTCTCGATCGACGCGACGATGGCCGCGACCGGATCGTCGTGCGGCGTTGCGACATCGCCGTGGCTCATGAACAGGTCGGACGACAGCAGCGTCCGGTACGCCGGCAGGTAGACGACCAGCGAATCCCACTGGTGCACGTGCGTCGCGAACAGCGGCACGACCTCGGTGCCGGACAGCGTGACGGGCGCGCCGTCCTTGAGCGGCTTCGCGCGCACCTCGAACAGATCGGCGAGCGCGTGCGTGCAGATCGGGTGCGCGTAGGCGGTGAGGCGGGGATTGGCGGCGAGGAACTCGGGCAGCGCGCCCATCTCGTCGGCCTCGAAATGCGGCACGACGATGCTGCCGACCTGCGCGGCCGACAGGCCGAGCGCGCCGAGTTGCCGCGCCAGCTCGGGAAAGGTCGCGCGCATGCCGGTTTCGACGCACAGCAGTTCGCCCTCGGGCGACTTCACGAAGAACTGGCTGAACGCCAGCTTCAGCTTCTCGACATACAGGCTGGTGCGAAACAGCCCCGAACGCATTTCAACGGCGGATGACGACGTGCTCACTGCGCGAGCCCTCTTTGCTGTTCGTACTGGCGGATGACCCGGGTCCCACGCTCGGCGAACCAGTCGCGATAGGTGGCCATGTAGCTGGCGTCGTCGTACAGGAACGCGACATCGGTGGGGACCATGTTGCGGATCGCGATCAACGGGACGGGACATTGTAGCGGACGGAACTCGGGGTTCCAAAGCCCGCGCTCGTCGCAGTCCGGATAGAACTGGCCGATCATGAGACGGCGCGCCACGAACGTCGGCTTCAGGCGCTGCTGCGCGGCCGCCACCACGCGGGCAGGCTCCGCGAGCCGCAGCGGCACGATCAGCCGGCAGCGATAGAGATCGCCCGGGCCGCCGCTGCGTTCGAAATCGCCGAGGTGGTCGAGGAGTTCCTCCACGAATCCGGTTTCGACGCGCGCATTGCTGCACACGAACTCGAAGGTGTTCTTCATGATCGCGGCGCGCGTGAACGGGCAGACGTCGCCGCTGCGGCCCACCGCCGGATGCGGCGCGCACAGGAATTGTTCCGCCCAGTGCGCAATCGGCGCGAGATCCGCGCTCGCCTGCGCATCGCCGAATGTCAGCACATTGAAATCGGTCGTGTATTGTTCCACGGGATTCTCCGTCGATGATGATTAATACATTAACGCGTGGATAAATGCGATACACCTGTTGGAATTGGCAGGGATAACGAAAAAGACGAAAATTAATTCATTGGAATTTGAAACAATGAAACCCGCGAATCGAGCGGAAGTAAAAAATCGATTTTTCCGTCAATGAAATGACATCGACGCGGAATTGCCCGGCGGGCGAACCGGAATGCCGAAGACGCCGCCCGCGCGCAGACGCCTCCGTTTCAAACATGCGTTCCAGCGCATGCTCGACGCAGCCGCGGTGGGGAATGGCTATCATGGCCGCGGCAGCATACGAAGGCGGAAGACGAGATGACGCGGGCCGGCTGGCGCGCGATCGGACATCGGGCGCGCGGGCCGCGCGCCGCATCGGGAGACAAGCCACATGAAAGCACTGCTTTGCCATGCATTCGGGCCGCTTGACCAGTTGCGGGTCGAGGACGCGCCGGCGCCCACGCCCGCGGCCGGCGAGGTGCGGATCGACGTGAAGGCCGCATCGCTCAATTTTCCGGACGTGCTGATCGCGCAGGGCCTCTACCAGGTCAAGCCGGCGCTGCCGTTCTCGCCCGGCGCCGAGTTCGCGGGCGTGATCGACGCGCTCGGGCCCGACGTCCGCGGCTGGCGCGTGGGCGACGCGGTGATCGCGTCGCCGGGCTACGGCGGCTTCGCGCAGCAGTGCGTCGCGCCCGCCGAGCGGCTGATGGCGCTGCCGGCCGGCATGGACTTCGAACAGGGCGCGGCGTTCGTGCTGACCTACGGCACGTCGCTGCATGCGTTGCAGCGGCGCGCGCGGCTGCAAGCCGGCGAGACCGTGCTCGTGCTCGGCGCGGCGGGCGGCGTCGGGATCGCGGCGGTCGAGATCGCGAAGGCGCTGGGCGCGCGCGTGATCGCGGCCGCCTCGAGCGACGACAAGCTCGCGCTGTGCCGCGACGCCGGCGCCGACGAGTTCATTCACTACGGCAACGAGGATCTGCGGCGGCGCGTCGACACGCTCACGCAGGGACGCGGCGTGGACGTGGTCTACGATCCCGTGGGCGGCGCGTACAGCGAGGCCGCGCTGCGCGCGACCGCGTGGCGCGGGCGTTACCTGGTGGTGGGCTTTGCGAACGGCGAGATTCCGAAGCTGCCGCTCAATCTGACGCTGCTGAAGGAGCGCGATGTCCTGGGGGTGTTCTGGGGCGACGCGATGCGGCGTGCGCCGGCGCACTACGCCGAGGACATGCAGCTGCTGGCCGCCTGGTTCGCCGAGGGACGGGTGCGGCCGGCGATCACCGAACGCGTGCCGCTCGCGCGCACGGCCGACGCGCTCGCGCGCATGGCGGGCCGGGCGGTGAAGGGCAAGGTCATCGTGCAACCGGGAGCGTGACGCCATGACGACTGCAACGATCGAAATCGCCGGCCTGCCGTTCGTAAGCCTCCCCGATGCGGTGCGCCATCATGCGCGGGCATGCAGCGACGCGCCCGCGCTCGTGTGCGACGGCGAGACGCTGAGCTACGCCGCGCTGGATACCCTGGCCGAACGCTGTGCGAGCGCGCTGCAGCGCGACGGCATCGCGCCGGAGGAGGTCGTCGCGATCTGCGCGAGCGCATCGCCGCGCTATGTCGCGGCCTTCATCGGGGCGCTGCGGGCCGGCGCGGCAGTCGCGCCGCTGTCGCCGAGCGCGCATCCGGACAGCCTGGCCGCGATGATCGCCAATGCCGGCGCACGCGTGCTGCTGCTCGACGAGCCGGTCGAGCGGGCGCTCGAGGCGGTCGCGCTGCCGGCCGGCCCGACCCTGATCCGCCTGGACACGGCGGGCACGCCCGCCGCGCCCGGGTTCGACACCTGGCTCGCGCCGGCCGGCACGGCCGCGCGGCGGGTGGAGATCCGCCCCGAGTGGGCATTCAACCTCATCTATTCGTCGGGCACCACCGGCGTGCCGAAAGGCATCGTGCAGTCGCACGCGATGCGTTTTTCCTACAGCGCGCGCGGCGCGGAGCGCGGCTACGGGCCGGGCTCGGTGACGCTGACCGCGACGCCGCTCTATTCGAACACCACGCTCGTGTCGTTCTTCCCGACGCTCGCCCTCGGCGGCACCGTGGTGCTGATGCCGAAGTTCGACGCGACGACGTACCTCGAACTGGCGCAGCGCCATCGCGCGACCCACACGATGCTCGTGCCGGTGCAGTATCAGCGGCTGATCGCGCATCCGGACTTCGATCGCTACGACCTGTCGAGCTTTCTCGCGAAGTCGTGCACGAGCGCGCCGTTCGCGGCCGGCGTGAAGGCCGAGGTCGTGCGCCGCTGGCCGGGCGTGTTGAGCGAGTTCTACGGGATGACCGAGGGCGGCGCGTCGTGCGAGCTGTGCGCGAACGCGCATCCGGACAAGCTGCACACGGTCGGCAAGCCGATGCCCGGCCACGAGATGCGCATCATCGACGAGCAGGGCCGGGAGCTGGAGCCGGGCGCGATCGGCGAGGTGGTCGGCCGCTCGCCGACGATGATGACGGGCTACTACCGGCAGCCGGACAAGACGGCCGAGGCGGAGTGGTTCGACGCCGAGGGGCAGCGCTACATCCGCACGGGCGACATCGGCCGCTTCGACCCGGACGGCTTCCTGGTGCTGATGGACCGCAAGAAGGACATGATCATCTCGGGCGGGTTCAACATCTATCCGAGCGACCTCGAACAGGTGCTCGTCACGCATCCGGACATCGCGGAAGCGGCGGTGGTCGGGGTGGCCTCCGAGCGCTGGGGCGAGACGCCCGTCGCCTTCGTCACGCTGCGCGACGGCGCGGGCGCGACGGGAGCGGCGCTCGCGGAATGGGCCAATGCGCGGCTCGGCCGCACGCAGCGGCTCGCGGACGTGGTGGTGATCGACGCCTTGCCGCGCAGCCCGATCGGCAAGGTGCTCAAGCGCGAGCTGCGCGACGGATTCCGGTCGTCGGTGGCTTAGCATGCGCGGGGGGCGCGCCGATCCCGCGGTCGGCGCGCGATGCAGGGGCGGCCGGCTCGCGCCGGCACGGCGCGGCGGATGCCGGGAGCGCCCCGGCGCAGGCATCGGCATCGACCGCGTTTTATTCTTCGCCCGCAATCTCATTCCCGATGGATCCACCCGCCCGGTGTGGATGCACCCGGTGTGGATGTACCCGGTGCGGATGCACTAGCCGCGCTGGGGCATCTGTCACTGTCGCATGCCCTTCACGACTGGAATCATGGTGACTCGACGGCAACGCGCATGCGACGCGCCGAGCCGCCTTTCCTGATTTCAACGGAGTGAACCATGGACAAGAACCGTATCGAAGGCAAGCTCAAGCAGGTGAAGGGGGCGGTCAAGGAAACGCTGGGCAAGGTGACGGGCGATCGCACCACGCAGGCCGAGGGCCAGGCGGAGAAGACCGCCGGCAAGCTGCAGGAGAAGGCCGGCGAGGCCGCGGACGCGATCCGCAAGCACACCGGCGCCTGAGCGGCGCCCGCCGTCGCATCGTCGCATTCCCGCCGCATCGCCGGCATCCCCGAACCGAACGAGGTCACGCAATGAACACGCATCGATTCGCTCCCGCACTGATGGTCGCCATGCTCGCGCTGACGCCGGGCGCTCGCGCGCAACAACAGGCGCCGCTGCCCGAGGACAACGCACTGGAAGGCCGCGTGGTCGCCGCGCTCTCGCATGATCGCGCCATCCGTACGCCCACCCGCATCCAGGTCCGCGCCGATACCTCGGGCGCGGTGACCTTGACGGGCGACCTGGGCTCGAACCACGAGATCGGCGCGGCGGTCGCGACGACCAAGCGCGTCGAGGGCGTGCGCGCGCTGCACAGCGGGCTCGTCGTCAATCAAAGCCTGAATTGAGCAGGCCGTGCGCCGCGCGGCGCACGGCGCGTCATGCGCCTTTCTTGTCGAGCAGCGCCTGATACTTCTGCAGGCTCTGATCGATCTTGTCGAGGGCGATGCTGGCCGCTTCGCCCTCGATCGCCTCGGCGGCGCCCGCGACCATCGCCGCCGTCGCGACGAACAGGTCGGTCAGCAGCAGCCCCATCGCATCCATCGCCATGCCGCCGGCGTCCTCGTCGATGGTCTTTTGCGCGAGATCCTTCATGAGCACGCTCTTGCCGGCGATCGCCAGCGACGCCGACGCCTCGAAGTAGTTGGCGGCCGCCTGCGCGACCATGCCGCCCGCCTGCGTGATCATCATGTTGGGGCCGACCGCGATCTGGGTCGTCGCGTAGGCCGCCGTTTCCGCGTTGATCGCCTGCACCGACTCGATGCTCTGGCGATTCAACAGCGTCGGCGCGCCCGCCGGGTCCGGCGCGCGCAGCGCGCCCGAGAACTGCTTCAGGCGGCTCGCCGGCCACGCGCGGGCCAGCGGCGCAGGCGGCGCGAGCGCGCCGACCGGGTCGGGCGGCGGGGGCGCCTCGGGCGCGGGGGCGCCGCGTCGGGCGGGCGGAGTGGTCTTCCTCGTCATTGTTCAAGCGTCTCCGTGGTCAGGTCGCCGCGTCCCGAGCCGGCTGGCCGGCCGCCGTCGGGCTCTTCGCCGACGGCTCGACGGACAGGATCATCGCCACGGCCTTGGATACGACTGCATTGGAAATCTGGTTGAGCGCCGCCTGCTGCTGCGTCATGTTCTGCGCCGAGATGCCGACCGCCTGGCCGAACATCTGGTAAAGCATGCCCAGTGCCTGGGCCGGGGATCCCGCGACGACGTTCACGTTGGTCTGCGTGAGCGCGTCGGTGATCTGTTCGTTGACTTTGTCTGCCACGAGGCCTCCTCGGATCTCGGGTGCGGCGGCGGATGGAAGGAAACGGGCCGGCCGACGAAGCGGCGTTGCCCTCTGCGATTACGGACGCGGCCGGCCGACGCTTGTGAATCCGGGCGAGGCAATCCGCGCGACGTCCTTTGCGCGAGGCCATCCTCACCCCAGTTCGGCCCTCAGCTTCTTGCGCAGCAGTTCCACCCGTTTGCGTGCGAGCGGCTCGTTGATCCCGAGCGTCGCGGCGATGTGCAGATAAGGCCGCTCCTCCTCGAACTTGAGCGAGAACAGCGTGCGCTGCTGCGGCGTGAGCGCGGCAAGCACATGTTCGAGACGCAGCAGCTGCTGGCGCAGCAACAGCTGATGTTCGACCGACGGCGCGTGGCCGGCGAGTTCGATCAGGTGATCTTCATCCCAGTCGGCGTCGAATTCGATCACGCTGCTTTCCCGGTGCCGGCGACGCGCGTGGTCGAGAAACGCGTGATTGAGCGCGAGGAACAGGAAGCCGGCGAGATTCTGCACGCGCTCCGGGGAGCGCTGCAGATAGAGGTGCACCTTGAGCGCGGTATCCGACATCAATTCATCGGCGCGGTGGATGTCTCCCTTGCATAAAAGGCGGGCGCGGCGGCGAAGTTTCCCCTGCATTTCCCGCCACGTGCGATCGAGCTGTTCGGTGAGCAGCGGATCAGTCCGAGTCTCGGATGGATTCGAGGATTTCATCCTGTATTTTCCTGATGGGTGGAAAACACAGGATCCCGGCGAAGCCATGCGGGGCGCAGTTATGCAGGTAACACCGCGCCTTCGCCGGCCGCGCGCCGAACCCGTTCATTGATTGCCGGCCACGATCGAGCGCAGCCGCTCCGGCGCTTCGATCGTCAAGCCATGCCGATGCAAACGGATAAAGCCTTCGCGCTGTAGTTTCTGGAGAATGATATTGAGGCGCGGCCGGCTGACATTGAGCATCGCGGCCAGAATCGCCTGGTTCGCGGGCAGCAGGATTTCCTGGCTGCCGCCGTGCATCGGATCCAGCAGATAGCGCGCGAGCCGCGCCTCCAGCCGGTACAGGCAAGCCGATTCGACGAAGTCGCTCAGCTCGTGGACATGGCGGCAGAGCTGCTCGTGGATACGGGCCATGAACTCCACGTTGGCGCGCAGCGGCGCGAAGTACGCGCGATGCAGCAGCGCGATCCGGCAGTCGGGGCTCAGTTGCGCGGTGAAGCTGCGGCGATGCGGCCCGAGCAGCGCGCTTTCGCCGATCATCTCGCCCGGCAGCGAATGGCCGACGATGATTTCCCGCCCGCCCGGTTCGTGCAGCGTCTTGTACACGCGGCCCTGCTGGACGAAGGCGATGAAGTCCTCGGGATCGCCCTTGAAGAACAGCAGGCGATTGCCGCGCCCCGAGCGCGGGGCGAGATGCTGCTCGACATGCAGGCGGAGCGAATCGGGAAGCGTGTCGAGTATCGACGACGCGGATGACGCCTGAGGCTGGGCAAGGGCGAGAGCTGACATGGTCTCCGTACGCAGTTGTATAGGTTGATCTGGCCACTCCACTCAGCGGAAAAACGTCCGTGTCCGTACGGTGTGAAAAGGGGGTTCGAATACCTACCAGAACAGGTAGGGCGGCGGGCGGCGGAAGGGGCGTGACTGCGCTGAGCGTGGGAAGGCGCGTACGAGACCGTGGTGGAGGGCGAAGCGTCGCGGGCGGGAAGCGGCCTCGGTGGCGTCGGTGTCGTCGCTATCGCGGCCTCGGACGCGGATGCGAAGACCGGCTGCGGCGTTTCCCCGAAGTCGTCCGGGCCTGCCCGGTTGCGAGCGGCGCCCCCGGAATTCGCGCACCCGAGATCCGGGATGTCCGGCTTACGGCCGGGTTGCCCGAACGCCCCGCCGGCGGCGCGGCCGTCCGGGCGTCACGGCGGCCCGGATAGCCTTCCGGAGAGTCCGCCGCGATCGGCGCGCGGGCATCGGCGCCGAATCGGATTCGTCCTGATTCGATGCACGCGCATCGATCGCGAGGCGCGCGCCGGCGGGCAGCGCCTGGAGGACGAGCCGGCCACCCCGGCGGAAGAAGAACGGCAGGCCGCCGCCCGGCTTCGCGCCGGCTCTCCGCCGCGCATCGACACGCAGGGCCGCCCGATGCGTCAGCCGCGTCGGGGATTCAGCGCGGTGATCAGCTGGGCGATCGGCGCGAGCTGGGCCAGCGGGTTCTGGTTCGCCGCGCGCGCGGCTGCCGCCACGCCCACGGGCGATCCCGCATAGAGCTGCAGGATGCCGACGGTGGTCGCGGCCATGTTCGCGGCCGCCTGGTTCGCCTGCATCTGCACGGCGTTGTGAAGCAGGATCGACGTCGCGTGCGCATTCGACTGCATGAGCGTGCCCAGCGCGACGGCGGGCGACTCGCCCACGACCTTGACGTTGGCCTGGGTGACGGCATCGGTGATCGCGGGGGAGACCTGATCTGGCATGGCGTTGCTCCTCGATGGCAGGGAAGGGGGCGGGGAGGGCGCGAATGGGAACGTCCACGCGCGGAACCGGCCGCCGCCGGGATGCGGCGGCGGCCGGCATCAACGGCGGCCGGGTCCGGCCGGCCGCCGACGGGCGCTTACGCGCCGCCGACGGGCGCTTACGCGCCGCCGCCGAGCGCCTTGCCGAGCGCGATCGCGCTGGCCAGCGCGGACAGCACGCCGGCCGTGCCGATCTCGGTGGCGGCCGCGCCGGCGCTCTCCGCGCCGAGCGCGTATAGCTGCATCGTGCCGACATTGGTCGAGGTCTGCAGCTGGATCGCCGCCTGCGATTGCTGCTGCACGGCGTTCTCGAACAGGATGCCGAGCGAGTGGCTCTGCGCCTGGTACAGCGAACCCATCGCCATTGCGGGGGCTTCCGCGACCACTTTCACATTGGTCTGGGTGACCGCGTCGGTGATCGCCGGATTCACGCCGCATGCCTTGCAGGGCGTGGTCGTGGTGGGCGTGGTCGGATCAGGGGTGGGCATGGACGAATCTCCTGGTTGGCTGGCCATCGCGACGGTGGGCCGGCGCTGCGCACAGCGGAATCAATAGGGGGTGACGAAGCATGGGAGCGACGCATCGCGCGGCGCGCAGGGCTCGCGCGCCGGCGACGGCGGCCCGCCGCATCGGGCCGCCGCGCGTGAGGCGCGCGTCAGGCGGTGCCGCCGATGGTCTTGCCGATGGCGATCACGTCGGCCAGCACGGCGAGGATGCCGTTCGAGCCGATCTCGGTGGCCGCCGCGCCCGCGCTTTCCGGTCCGATCGTGTACAGCTGCATCGTGCCGACGTTGGTCGAGGTCTGCGACTGGATCGCCGCCTGCGATTGCTGCTGCACGGCGTTCTCGAACAGGATGCTCAGCGAATGGCTCTGGGCTTGATACAGCGAACCCATCGCCATCGCCGGCGCTTCGGCGACCACCTTCACGTTCGCTTGCGTGACCGCATCGGTGATCGCGGGATTGACTTGGCACACTTGGCACGTATCCGACATCTTTTGCTCCTTGGTTCAGGTGACGACATTGAGGGATCGCACACCGGGAGCCTGCCGCTGCTGCGTCGCGCCGCGTGTCCCAGGTGCTATTCCAAGGACGCTTCGTCAGGCGGCGCGTGAACCGCGGGCGACGGTTCGGCCGGTGCGGGCGCGGCGACGGTCGCGGCCTGCGCGCCCAGCGCAGCGAGCCACGCGTGGATCTCGTTCACCTGCTGCGCGAGCGGCGCCAGATGGATGACGAAGCTGCGCTCGACTTCCTGGCGGATCAGGTCGGCCAGATGCTCGGCGATCGCCTCGAGCGCCTGCCGGGTCGCATCCTGCGTGGCCGCACCGTCGGCCGGCGGCGGCGCGGCGGCGGGCTCGCCCGCGTCGACCATGCCCGCCACCTTCTGCTGTTCGTTTTCCAGCAGCCGTTGCGTCGTGGCGTTCTGCGTGTCGATGGTTTGCAGAATGCCGCGCATGTTCTCGTAGGCGCGCTGCTGGTTCAGTTGCAGGAAGTGACGCATCTGCTGGCGCACGGCCTGGCGGTTGTTCGCCCCCGGCGCGGCGGCGTTCGCCGCGCGCGGGGCGCCGGGCGTCGCATCGGGCGAAGCCGGCTGCTGTCGTATCTGCTGCAGCAGCCACCGCTCCAGTTCGGGCGTCAGCGGCTGCCCCAGGCGTTGCTCCGCGAGTTGGCGAAACTGCGGGGTGAGCGATTCGTCAGGCATGGCCGGCTCCCGTTGCATGCGCGCACCTGCGCGCGTCGGCCGGAAGGCGCCGCGACGCGGCGGGGCGGTTGCATGGGCGGGGCGGTGCTTCAGGCATGGCGTTCTCCACGGTGAGGGACACAGAGGGCGTGCTCGCCGGAAGGTTCGGCGGGACTGAGGCAAGGACGGCCGGCGACGCCTGCGCGTGAAGAAAAATCTGCGACCGGCGAATGCGCAGCGGGGATGCGCGGGATGCGCGGGGCCGGGTGGGGCGACCCGCCGCGCGTGGCCGGGCTGCACGAGCGGGCTCCGTGCGCGGCGGCGCGACCGGCAAGCACGTTGCTCGTGCGCGGCCCGTGATCGCCGGGCACGGTGCGTGGCACGCGCTCCTGCGAATCGGCGCCATGCGGTGTGCGCGGCGGCGCGGGGCATTTCAGTGCGCCGATCGACGCGTGCCGGCGCGCCGGGCCCGCGTTGTGGATGCGTGCCGGCGCGCTCGGTTCAGGTCCGCGCCGCTTCGGGCAGCCTGAACACCGCCACCGCGTGCCGCAGCGCGCCCGCCTGCTCCGCGAGCGCCTGGGTCGCGGCCGAGGCCTGTTCGACCAGCGCCGCATTGCGCTGGGTGGCCTCGTCCATCTGCGTGACCGCGATGTTGACCTGGTGAATGCCGCCGCTCTGTTCCTGAGACGCGGCCGAGATCTCGCCGACAATCGCCGTGACGCGCTGCACCGCGCCGACGATTTCGCGGATCGATTCGCCCGCGCGGCCGATCAGCGCCGCGCCCGCGTCGACGCGCTGCGTCGAGTGTTCGATCAGCGTCTTGATTTCCTTCGCGGCGGCGGCGCTGCGCTGCGCGAGCGTACGGACCTCGGCCGCGACGACCGCGAACCCCCGCCCCTGCTCGCCCGCGCGCGCGGCCTCGACGGCCGCGTTCAGCGCGAGGATGTTGGTCTGGAACGCGATGCCGTCGATCACGGCGATGATCTCGCCGACCTTGGCCGCGCTGTCGGCAATGCCGCCCATCGTGTCGACCGCCTGCGCCATCACGTCGCCGCCCGATGCCGCGATGCCGGACGCATCGTGCGCGAGCTGCGCCGCGTGCTGCGCGTGTTCGGCGGATTGCTGCACGACGCCCGTCAGCTGCTCCATGCTGGCCGCGGTCTCTTCGAGCGACGCCGCCTGCGATTCGGTGCGCGCGGAGAGGTCGTGGTTGCCGGCCGCGATCTGCGCGCTCGCGGTCGCCACCGATTCGGCATGGGTGCGCACCTCGAGCACCACGGCCGACAGGCCGGCCTGCATCGTGCGCAGCGCGCGCAACAGATCGGCGATCTCGTCCTTGCCGGCGGCGTCGACTTCGCGCGTGAGGTCGCCGTCGGCGACCGCCTTCGCGCACGCGACCGCCGCGTCGAGCGGCTTCAGGATCGCGCGACTGAACAGGAAGGCTCCGAGCATCGCGACGGCCAGCACCACCAGCATCAGCACGATGCTCGCGATCGTCGCGAGGCGCGCGTCGTCGCCCGCGCGCGCGGACACCTCGGCGCTGCGGCTCGCGATCAGCTTCGCGGCGTGTTCGAGCAGCGCCGACGGCTCGCGATCGACGCCCGCCACCGCCGCGTCGCCGGCCGTGGGATCGAATCCGGCCGCCTGGAACGCGGCGAAACCGCGGCGGTAGCCGTCGCCCATCGCCGTGTGCGCGCGCGCGAACTGCTCGACGAGCGCGCGGCTGTCGCCGGGCGGCAACTGCTGCGCCAGTTGCGCCGCGAGCGCGTCGACCGCGCGTTCGCGGGTCTGGAATGCTTTCCAGTACTGATCGAGCTTGGCGGTCTGCTTGCCGCGCAGCAGCGTGTCCTTCCATTCCTGGACCTGCAGCTTGAACTGCACGAGCATGGCCGAGACCAGCCGCTCGTCGGCCACGTTCGTCTGCACCTCGCTGGTGAAGGTATCGATCGAGCGATTGAGGATATGGATGCCGTACAGGGCGCCGGAGCACATCAGCAGCAGGGCGGCGGCGAAAGCGAGGGGAATCTTGTAGCTGAGCTTCATGGAACCTTTGATCAACGGGAGGCGATAACGCGCGGACATGAAATGCCCTACGCCGTAACCCGTTAACGGCCGCGATTCCTCCCGCTTAAAACAGACGAAAGCATTTTCCGCAGCCGCGCGGTTACCGGCGGTTACTATTGCCTTCCAGGAAAGAATGCAGTGCTGGATGTCAGCACTCCTCTATCCCCGGGGTGCGCGCCGAGGCGCCCACCGGCCGGGGAATTCAAGCGCGACAGAACGAGTGTGACGAATCCCGGGACGGCGCAGGGTGGCGGACATTCCGTCACCTGGACGTACGTCCACGAGATATTCCCGTGAAGCACGCACTGCCCGTTCCGTTTCAACGTCTCGCGCTGTCCAATCTCGCCGCGCTATCGGCGGAGCAGATCGGTCTCGCGGTGACGCCGCTGTTCGCCGTGTTGACGCTCGGCGCGAGTGCCGGCCAGACGGGTTTCCTGCAGACGGCGCAGACGCTGCCGTTCCTGTTACGGCGCGCGTCCGCTGGGCGCGGCGGCAGGGACGAGTCGCCGCGCGCTATGGGATCGAGGCGTGCGTATGGGCGGCCGTGGTCGGCTTCGCGATCCAGGCGGGCGTGATCGTGCTGTCCGCCGTGTCGCGGCTCACGCGGCTTCCGGAGGCATCGCCGGCGGTGTTGGGGCGGGTGACGGGACAGGCGCGCCGCGTGGCCGTCCGGCGCATGCGCATGCCGCGCTTCGTCCACGCCGTCGGTTTGCCTCGGCGCGGGTATTGCAGTGCGAACCTCATGCGCGCCGCTGACGCCTCGTTCGGGGCCAGGAGCCCACCGGCGAGATCCGCTTGCGGTTTCAGCCCGCCATGCGGATCGCCGTGGACGTCGACACCCCGCATATCGACCTCCTGTCGGACGAGGCGATGCCGGGCAGATGGCCTGATTGAACGTCTGCGAACCGCATGCAACCGGACCGTCTCGGCGTGTTCGAGCGTCCGGCCTTCGACGGCCGGCGCTGATCGATCCGCGCTGAACCCTGCGACCGGCCGGTCGGGGGCAGGGGCGTGATTTCGCTGCGCCCCGATCGGGCCGGAATCGAGGCCTCGTCCTTGAGGTGAAGGCCGTGCAGCGATACGTGCGGACGCGCCGGCAGGCCGGGGAATGCCGGTGCGCCCGGGATATCCGGATGCGGTCGGTGCAGCGCCGCTTACTTCCGGGCGGATATCGCGTGCATGCGCCCGATCGGCTTGTCGTGGTCGATCTCGAAGCCGAGGCGCGCCAACGCCGCCACCTGTTCCGCAGGCGCAAGACGCAGCTTGCGATAGCTGCTCTTGTAGAGCGTCCATCCGTTTTCTTCACGAATGTGTATCAGGTCGTTCACCACGACGTGCTCCGGTTCATACTCCAGAACGCACGTCATGATGCGCTGGTCATCCGCTCGCACGGGCAGAAAGCGATCGAGCCCGACCAGCTCCCGGGAAAGATCGCGGAACGTCAGCACGAGATGCCCGCCCGGCGCCAGGGCGTCGTAGGCGTCGCGATAGAGTTGCAGCACATCCGCGTGATTTTCCAGGTGCGTCAGCGTGTCGCCCATGCAGACAACGACGCTGACCGAACCCCGTTCGACCCGCGTCGAAAAGGTGCGCAGATCGGCGAACACGGTCCTGATCCGCTCGTCCGTCCGGGCCGCGTCCAGCTCCGCCAGGAGATCGCGGCTGCTGTCGATGGCGATCACCGGATCGTAGCCGAGGCGGGCGAGCGCGAGGGACTGATAGCCCGGCCCGCAGCCGAGATCGACGGCGATACCCTCGCCGGTCGTGCCGATGCCCAAATCGGTCAGGAGATTCGCTTGCTCAAGCGCCTTCCCGGCCGGCTCCGCTCCGTTCATCCACACGTAATGCGCGGCGAGAAGATCGTCGTAATGTCGCTGGGCCTGGTTCATGGCGGGGTTGGGTTCGCGTGGGAGGAATGCGCACTGTAATACCAATCGGGCCGTCATGAAGTCCGGATCATGCCGCGCCGGCCGGCCTGGCCGGGATGCGGCGTCAAGACGGCGGTATCGCACGCTGCGCGGAATCTGCATTCCCACCCGGCCGCCCATCGACCGACGCCTCCGCAAGACGAGGGAACTCGACGATGACGGCGAGCCCCCGGCCGTCCAGCCCGGTCTCGAACCGCAGGCTTCCATTGAAGTAACGCACAATGCGTTCCGCGATCGACAAGCCGAGCCCGCTGCCCGACGCCTGTCCGGTCGCGCCGCGATAGAAGCGATCGGTGAGCCGGGCGCGCTCGGCCTCGGCCACTCCCGGGCCATCGTCGAGCACGGCAAGGCATGACCGGGCCTCGCGGTCGGTCAGCCGCACCTCGACGCGCCCCTGCGGCGTGCCGTACTTGATCGCGTTGTCGATCAGGTTGTCGATCAGGATGCCGATGAGCACCGGATCCGCCTGGATCGCTCGCCCCGACTCCCGCACGATCGCAAGGGTGATGGACTTCTCGCGCGCGGCCGGGGCACGGCGGGCGACGGCTTCCTCGACGAGCGCCGCCATTGCCACGGCGCTTGCCGGCACGCGTTCGTATTCGTCGAGCCGGGCCAGCAAAAGCAGCTGCTCGGCGAGGCGGGCGCTGCGATCCACGCCTTGCACGACGCGCTGCATGGCAAGTTGCTGGAGCGCGGGATCGGTGTTCGAGAGGGCGACCTGCGCCTGCACCTTGATCGCCGCGAGCGGCGTCTTCAATTCATGAGCCGCGTCGGACGTGAAAGCGCGTTCCCGGACCCTCGATTGACGAAGCCGGGCGAGCAGGCGGTCGATCGCGTCGACCAGCGTTCGAACCTCGTTCGGCACGCCCGCGATGCCGAGCGGCGCAAGCGAATCGGCGTCGCGCGCGTGGATCGTGTCCGAGAGGGCCTTGAGCGGAACGAGGCTGCGGCCGATCGCGACCCACAGCAGGAAGGCGAGCACGGGCAGGGCGGCGAGCAGCGGCAGGACGATCCGCCGCGCCGTGCCGGTCGCCATGTCGCTGCGGGTATTGGCCGTTTCCATGACGCGTATGGTCCGCCCCGTCGGGGTGTCGTGGAGCGCGAAGATCCGCCAGACGATGCCGTCGATGGCGACGTCGCGCGGCCGCGTGCGCGCCTCCGGCCCGCTGTCGAGCGCCGCGGCGCCCCGGGGCAGGCTCGACGCGAGCACGGCGCCCGTCGCGTCGGATACCTCGTAAAGGACGTCGCGCGGCTGACGGTCGCCGTCGGTGTCGGCGCGTCGCGGGGCGCCGGGGCGCGCGAGCTCGATGCGGGCGTCGATCGGGACGCGCGCGAATTGAACGAGATCCGCGCGGTCGAGCCGGGCGATCAGCGCGGCATATTCGACGAGGCGGGCATCCTGCCATTCCTGAACTTCCCGCGACGCGTGCCGGAAGCTGCTGTACACGGCCACGATCCAGACGACGGCGACGCAGGACAGGACCATCAACGAAAGCCGATGGCGTATCGAACGCGACATCATGGCTTGTCCATCACGTACCCGACGCCGCGCACGGTCCGGATCAGGTCGCTGCCGAGCTTCTTGCGCAGATTCGAGACGTGCACCTCGATGGCATTGCTTTCGACGCCGTCCTGCCACCCATAAAGATGGGCTTCGAGCCGCTCGCGCGATTGCGGCACGCCTTGATGGGTGATCAGTTGGGTCAGGATGGACCACTCCCGGATCGTCAGGGACACGCGGACGGCGTTGCGCGTGGCCGTGCGGGTGACGAGATCGACCGCAAGGTCGCGCCACACGATCGTCTCCTGGCTGCGCCCCTGCGAGCGGCGCACGAGCGCGCGGCAGCGGGCGAGCACTTCGGACAGCTCGAACGGTTTGGCCAGGTAGTCGTCGGCGCCGGCGTCGAGCCCGCGCACTCGGTCGGCGACCGTGCCCCGCGCGGTGAGAACCAGCACGGGGATGTCGTCGCCCGCCGAGCGCAGCGCGCGCAGGATCTCCGCGCCGGACGTGCCGGGCAGGCCGAGATCCAGGACGAGCAGGGCATGGCGGTGGGCCGCGAGCGCCTG
The DNA here is from genome assembly GCF_028657905.1 of Burkholderia sp. FERM BP-3421. NCBI lineage: Bacteria > Pseudomonadati > Pseudomonadota > Betaproteobacteria > Burkholderiales > Burkholderiaceae > Burkholderia > Burkholderia sp. FERM BP-3421. The sequence goes on from NZ_CP117782.1 coordinate 1,132,124, forward strand.
CATGGCATCGTTTCCATTGCGGACCCATTGGACGTGGTAGCCGGCCTGACCCAGGCTGATTTCCAGCCCGCTGCCGATCAGGTCGTCGTCCTCGACGAGAAGAATTTTCATGAGCGAAGAGCGCTGCGGTGCACGGGTTCGCCGCCGCATGGCCCACCCGCATCCTGGCCCTGCGACGTCACGCGTTGCCATTGTAAGCGCGCCGCGGATCCCGCTCTCGGGCGAAAGCTTAAGGTTTCCTTCAGCTATTCCCGGTAGCATCGGGCGACCGGCCGAACGGATCGGCCGCTCCCCTGAAATTGATCACCTCATGCATGAATTGGAATGGATTGCGTAATGATTTCGCAACCCTGCATATTGGCAAGGCATCGCGGGAGCCGCATCGCATGAGCCCGGCCACGGTTGATCAATGGCGCGCCTACCTGCTCGTCGCGTCACTTGCAACGGTGCTAATACAGGCTATCGTACTAGGGACGATGCTCGTGTTCGATGCGCCGGAGACATTGTTCACGTCATCAGTTTTTCGCATTGGCGTAGTAGTGTGGGTCGTCGCGGCGGTCGTGCTGGCCCGCAGATGGGCCGAAGCGGCGTTTCGTTCAGCGCTGGCGGGAGACCACATCGGATTCGGCGACGCGCAGTGCGACATCGTGACGCTTTCCAGCCGTTGCCCCCAGCGGGCACTGGTCGTGCTCCACGTGCGGTTCAACCGGAGAAAATTCACCCCCCTGCGTACCGACTAGCAGCGGCGCGCACCCGCACCACGGCGCATGACGTCCGGCGTCTTTTCCTCGCATCCTGAACACACACTGAACAGCCGGTTCGCGATCCGTCGCGCGGCGTCCCACGACATGAGAACGTTGTTCCTGCAGGCCCCTTCGTATGACGGCTTCGACGGCGGAGCGGGCTCCCGCTACCAGGCCAAGCGCGAAATCCGTTCCTTCTGGTACCCGACCTGGCTCGCGCAGCCGGCCGCGCTGGTGCCGGGCAGCCGCGTCGTCGACGCGCCGGCCGACGGCCTGTCGGTCGAGGAGACCCTGAAGATCGCCAACGACTACGACCTCGTGATCATCCACACGAGCACGCCGTCGTTCCCGACCGACGCGATGTTCGCGCAGGATCTCAAGAAGATGAAGCCGTCGATGCTGATCGGCATGGTGGGCGCGAAGGTGCAGGTCGATCCGCACAATTCGCTCACGGCGACCGACGCGATCGACTTCGTGTGCCGCGAGGAATTCGACTTCACCTGCAAGGAAATCGCCGAGGGCCGGCCGCTCGCCGAGGTCAAGGGCCTGTCGTGGCGCGCCCGGGACGGCTCGATCGAGCACAACGAGACGCGTCCGGTTCTCGAGGACATGGATTCGCTGCCGTTCGTCGCGCCGGTCTACAAGCGCGACCTGAAGATCGACAACTACTTCATCGGCTATCTGAACTATCCGTACGTGTCGATCTACACGGGGCGCGGCTGCAAGTCGCGCTGCACTTTCTGCCTGTGGCCGCAGACGGTGAGCGGCCATCGCTACCGCGTGCGCTCGGTGGAGAACGTGCTCGAGGAAGTGAAGTGGATCCGCGACAACATGCCGGAAGTGAAGGAGGTCATGTTCGACGACGACACCTTCACCGACGACGCGCCGCGCGCCGAAGCGATCGCGCTCGGGCTGGGCAGGCTCGGCGTGACGTGGTCGTGCAACGCCAAGGCGAACGTGCCGTACAAGACGCTCAAGATCATGAAGGAGAACGGCCTGCGCCTCTTGCTGGTCGGCTTCGAATCGGGCGACGACCAGATCCTCGTGAACATCAAGAAGGGCGTGCGCACCGATTTCGCGCGCCGCTTCAGCGCGGACTGCAAGCAGCTCGGCATCAAGATCCACGGCACCTTCATCCTCGGTTTGCCGGGCGAGACGCAGGAGACCATCGAGAAGACGATCGCATACGCGAAGGAGATCAATCCGCACACGATCCAGGTGTCGCTCGCCGCGCCGTATCCGGGCACGACGCTCTACAAGCAGGCCGTGGAGAACGGCTGGATGGAAGAGAACAAGACCATCAACCTGGTGAGCAAGGAAGGCGTGCAGCTCGCGGCGATCGGCTATCCGCACCTGTCGCGCGACGAGATCTATCACCACCTCGAACAGTTCTATCGCGAGTTCTACTTCCGGCCGTCGAAGATCTGGGAGATCGTGCGCGAGATGCTGACGAGCTGGGAGATGATGAAGCGCCGCCTGCGCGAAGGCGTGGAATTCTTCCGCTTCCTGCGCGCGCACGAGGCGTGATGAACCGGCCGCATCGGGACGGCATCTGGAGCGGCGCATTGGCGCTGATATTCGCCGTGAGCGTCGCGATCGCGGCGACGATCGCCATGCGGCACACGATGCTGTTGCACGTGCTGGCCGAATCGATCGCCGTGACGCTCGGGATCGGCGCGGCGCTCGGCATCGTCTATACGCTGTTCGCGAGCAGGCTCGTCGGACGCTTCTTCGCGCGCGGCGCGACCGCCCCGACGCATTTTCCCGGCGTGACGATCGTCAAGCCGCTGCACGGCGACGAATGGCAACTGGAGGGCCATCTCGCCAGTTTCTTCGACCAGGACTATCCCGGGCCGATCCAATACCTGTTCGGCGTGCACGACGCCGCGGACCCCGCCTTGGGCGCGATCGCGGCGCTGCGCCTGCGCTATCCCGACGCCGCCATCAGCGTCGTCGCCGATGCGCGGCTCTACGGGCCCAACCGGAAGATCGCCAATCTCGTCAACATGCTCGAATTCGCGGAGCATGACGTGCTGTGTTTCGCCGACAGCGACGTGCGCGTCGACGCGGCTTATCTGCGCCATGTCGTCGGTGCGCTGCAGGCGCCGGGCGTGGGCCTCGTGACCCTGGTTTACCGGGGCATGCCCGCGCCGGGTTTTTGGTCGCGCGTGGCGGCGTCGCTGACCGACTATCATTTCCTGCCCGGCGTGATCACCGGCCTGGCGCTGGGCCGCGCGCGGCCTTGCTTCGGGCAGTCGATCGCCATGACGCGGGATACGCTCGCCCGTATCGGCGGTCTCGCGCAATTCGCCCATCACCTCGCGGAAGATCACGCGATCGGCGAAGCGGTGCGGCGCTGCGGCGCGACCGTGGCCATTCCGCCCATCGTGGTCGGGCATGCCTGCGTCGAGAATACGTTCGCCAAGCTCTTTCTCCATGAGTTGCGGTGGAGCCGCACGATTCGCGCAGCCGATCGCTCGGGTCATCTGGGCGCGGTCCTGATGCATCCGTTCGCGCTCGCCATGCTCGCGGTCGCCTTTTCAGGCGGAGCCGGCGCGGCATGGCTGCTGGCCGGCGCGGCGCTGCTGGGGCGCGCGCTGCTGGTCAGGCAGGTCGACCGGGCCACGCGGCATCGCACGCACGGGCTGCCGTGGCTGCCGCTGTGGGACATGGTGCAATTCGCGATCTATGTGGCAAGCTTCTTCTCGTCGGGCGTCGTGTGGCGCGGAACGCGATTCCGCGTGGACGACAACGGCATGCTGTCGCTGGTCCATGAGAAGTGAGCCGACAACCCGACGAATCGCTGACACCGAACGCAAGAGAGCATCACTGATGAAGCATTCAGGCCGTATCGCCGCCCTGGCCGGCTTGGCAATTGCCGCGTGGCTCGTCTGGCGCGACCATCCGGCGGCCGTGTGGGCGCTGATGCGCGACGCGGGTTTCGGCCTCGTGCTGGCCGGCTGCCTCCACCTCCTTCCCATGTGCGCGAACGCCTGGGATTGGCGCTCGCTCATCCGCCCGGCCGAACGTCCGTCCTTTACGACGATGCTTAGGTTCGTCTGGCTCCGGGAGTCGATCAACGGGCTGCTGCCCGTGGCCCGGATCGGCGGCGAGATCGTCGCGTTCCGGCTGCTGCGTCTCGACAGGGTGCGGCCGGGGACCGCGATGGCCAGCCTCATCGTCGACACGCAACTCACGCTGATCAGCCAGGTCGTGTTCGCATTGATTGCGTGCGGCTACCTGCTGGGTCAGGCGAATTCCCAGGCGACGCGGTTCGCAGGCACATTCGTATGGAGTATCGCCGGCCTCGTGCCGGTATTGATCCTGTTCGCGCTCGCCCAGCATGCCCGGCCGTTCGAACGCATGGCGGGAACGCTCAATCGTCTCACCAGCGGCAAGATGCTCGCGCTCCTCGGGCAATCGGTGCGCGTCGATCAGTCGATCAAGCTGATCTGGCGTCGAACGGGTATCGTCATCCGCTATCTGTTCGTCTGGCAGACGCTCCAATGCGCCGGCTTCGCGCTCGAGATCTGGGCCGCGCTCCATGTCCTCGGCACCGACGCCACGTTCGCGCAGGCGTTCGTGATCGAGGCGTTGATCCAGATGCTCAGCAGCGTCGCGTTTCTCGTGCCGGGCAGCCTGGGCGTGCAGGAGGGCGGCTTCATCCTCATCGGCGCGCTGCTCGGCTTCGACGCCCCGACTTGTCTGGCGCTCGCGGGCGCCCGGCGCGTGCGCGATCTGCTGTTCTACGTGCCGGGGCTCGTCGCCTGGCAATTGGCGGAGTTCCGCGCGCCGCGCGAAAAGAAGAGGGGCGTGCGCCCGGAAGAACCCGCGCATGCCACGCATTCGAACCACGCCTGAATCAGGCAGGAAAGCGCTTGGGTGAGCGTGCGCCAAAACCGGGCGTCGGCGCGCCGCGCGCGCGAGATGAAAAAACGCGAGCGCCTCGGACATGTGTTCGTGAATCCGCTTCGATTCAGTCCTGGGGACATCACCGGCATCAGGATTCTTGCCATCTGCGGCAGTTCGCGTCGCGACTTGCTCAATCGGACGCTGCTCGGCGCTGCGATGCCGGGCGCGGCCGAAGCCGGCGCGGCGGTCACGCTGAAGCGGCTCGCCGATTGCCAACTGCCAACTGCTGCTGAACGCCGCCGATCTTGAGGTGGACCACGGCTCGCCCCAGGAGGCGCGGCCCCGATTTCGTCACCTCGACCACCAGCATCCCCAACCAGCGCTCGCAATAGAAGCTGACGTGCACTTGTCCAATAGGGTTTTCAGCCGAGGCGATGAGGTGAGCAGCAGGCGCTCGCTGTGACATGTGTCCCGTAGCAGGCGGCGATGCAGCGGAATGCCTGGATGGAATGGGCATGCCGTCCATAAGCCTCGATCCCCTCGTGGATCAGGCTCAGTGGGTTGCCGCCGCGATAGCCGCCTGCACCCCGCAGGCTTCAGTAGGTTGTGCCCGCAACGAACTGCGCTGCGGAGCCGCCCTCCAGGTCCTGCTGGGAAATCAGATATCCAGTACTCCGGCGAGCGCCAGGGGATGTAGCGCCCGCAGGATCAACACGCCGATGCCGCCCACCATCATGGCCGCGAAATCGTCGCGCACGCGCCGGCAAACGGGGCTCAGGCCGATGGGATGGATGACGGGCTTCGCGTGCACCGACACACCGACCTTCAGATCGAACGCGCCCCGTGAAAAACATGCCGCGCCCCGGAAAAATGGGAACGGTTCCGCTCCATGATCAGGAACGGGATAGGGATGTATCGCGCGCGTTTCGCTCATCAGATGAAAGGAATTTGTTAAAGATAGTGAAGGCTTGTCGTGCGAGGCGGGTAATGGCTGGCAGACATAAAATTTGTCAGGGTAGGATCTGACGGTTAGGTGTGCAGGATGATTACTTTTCATTTACAAACCATCGACAAGACGTGCTCCTTGGATCGATAGAGAGACGAGCACGCGGTGGCCAATCCAGGACATCGATCGCCTAGCTATGAATGCAAACCTTGATCTGCATACGACGATGGTGAACGATCCATCCGCCTTCGTGATACACGACGTCAGCTGCTTTCCATTCGTGAACGTGCGGGTCGATAGGCTGGGGCCCGACTTCGAGCCGCAGTGGGAATCCGAGATGGTCGTGCTGCTGGCGCAATCCTCGCCGTTTGCCGTGATCCATCACGGCACCTTGCCTGACGAGACCGACGCCGCGCGAGAACGGCGAGCGCACTGGCTGGCCCAGCATCAAGCCATTGTTCTACGGCTCTGCAAGATCCGGATATTCGTGGAGTCCGACGCAGTGCGGCGCGCCGCTGCGATCATGCACTGCCGCCGGACCATGCAGACGTCGGGCGTGCCTAATCGCGTGGTCGCGACGCTCGATGAGGCGTATGCAATCGCATCGCATCGGCTCGCGCGGTGAGGGGCCGGGGAAGTCGATGTCCGCAGGTTCGCCACGGGATGTGGAGTTGTTCCAGCGCAGGCTGACCAGATACGCCATACCTGTCTAGTTATAGGCGAACGGCGGGGGCATCTATTTTTATCAATAGTTTGCCGATTTATACGACATTGCCTCTCTTGGATTGGCAATTTCGCTCACCTCGATTATCCCTCTCCCTATCTTGGCCTGGTTGCCAATGGCAGCGATTTTATTCGATTGCAGTTAATTTTTAATGCAATGTCGCTCGCGGTCAAATTGACGTCGAATATCTTATGCATTACGAGAAGGTTTCATGCAAATAATAAAATGCCTTCATAGGCGTGCATTTTTCAATGCGGATAGTCGCGACTTGAGCGCTCTGTGTGTTTTTGCTGAGGGAGAAGGGTACCATGGATGGTAATCGTATGTTGCGGGTGAAAAAACTTTTATCACGCATCGCGGCTGGAATTGCCTGCATCAGCACTCTATGTTTCGCAACAGTGAGTTATGCGTATAACGAATCCAATCACAAACAAGCTGTCTCGGATGGGCTGAAATCATCTGGCGATATTTTTGACAACAAGACGATGAGCAATCTCACCAGAGAACTCATGAGGCCTGATAGTGATCAATGGTATAACTTGCCCGCACATTGTGATGGAGGGGACTATCTAAGCACCCAAAATAATGGCGGGAAACCATACCCGATTTCAAGGGAGCAGGCGAATGAGTACTTTAATCAGTGCGCCAGGGATATGGTTCGTTACCTGGATGCTGCCGTGAAGGCATCTGGCAAACTCATTTTACCCGCAGGCTCCGGATATGTAATTGACACCACTCAGCTGATCAACTCGAAAGATTGTGCAAATAATAACGAGTGGACCTGGGTTAAAGGGACTTATGTAAATGGTGTCTGGAAGATGGGCAATTACAAACCCTCGGGAGCCAGCCAGGATTTGAGGGCAAAATGTGTCGTTCTGAGAAATTTTGGGCGTATCCTTCATGCGACGACTGATTTCTATGCCCATACAAATTATGCCGACAAGGCGAACCCCGCGATGCCTATTGGCATAACCAATCCTCCGGGGCTTGATCTTGCCCCGACGCCGGCCCCCTTGCTGGAAATTTATTCCCTGTGGCAATATAGAAATACATTCTCGGATCCGAACGGCGCGCAAGCAGATCAGGCTCTGAAGGAGAAAATAAATAGCTCAAAAGATCGGCTTCCTGCGGACTTGGCATCGGGTTGCTGGGTTTATGGGGACGAGGAATATCAAAGCAAGTGTTTTAATAGAATTCGCGAGTCGGAGGACATGCAAAAAGATAGCCAGGGCGACAACCGATCCTTGGCTTCGCCGAATAATTTCAAAAATGCCTTTAACACCGCAGCCGCGGATTCCCGGAGGCAATGGGAGCTTTTGAAAAAAGCCTTAACTGAAAAATATGGCTTGGAGAAAGCAAGGCTGATGGCTGACGCGATTAGTAAAAATTAATCGCGCCAATGTTGACGAGCCCTGCGTGAGCAGGGCTTTCGTTTTGGTGAGTAGTAATTCGATCGATCGACAGGTTCGACGTCGCCGTGCAATCTGTAGGGAAGGGGATCCGGGTGGACGTCAATTAAACCTCGATTTGTGGGATTTTACTGGCTGAGATGTGAAGTAGACGTATACAGACGAACCACATCAGCCAATCGGACGCGCCACCACTGGCTGCGTCGCGCCAGCCGTTTGTCGGCCGACGAACAGGCACAACTCGAAGCGTTATCGGCGAGCCTGATCGAAACTGCTATTTAAAGAGCGAGCAAGAAATCTCTGGCATAAGCCCTTCACGTCTCACACTGGAGCGAAGTGGCGTCGTTGGGTAATAGCAGCTGTGGAAGCAGCTATACCTGCGCTCACGCGCGTTACCATATCGTCAGTGTGTGCCAGTTTTTTCTATTACGCAGATTGGATAGCCGTTTGGAAATCGCCCTCCGCCAGGCAGTTGCCCTCCACCCAGATCCAAACATGTATCGTCATAAGCAAAGCGCTCAAACTTTCTTCCCCCGTAGAATCCAAGAAGAACGCACACGATCATGCCTAAAGCCAATAAACCTCGTTTCATCTAATTTCCCCAAGCCCTAAACAAGACACTTCGATCGTGGGAAGGGTCTTTGGTTCATGCGGCAACAGGCATATTTTTCCTCTGGCTGAGGAAGGATCATCGCGGTGCAGGTCGGTGTGGCTCGTCGAGGCTGGCCGCGAACGCAGGTCCTGCGGCGCGCTGCTGCTCGACTCCTGCGACGACCGGGAGCGGGCGTTCATGTCCCCGCTGATCGAGCGCAGCCGGCAGGCCCGTCGACGGCGGCGGATGAGCCAATGCGCGGAGAACAGCGACATTGAGTGACGAAGAAGGCCCGAAGCGACCGAAAAAGGTGAGGCGCTGCATTTTTTCTACGGTCACCTTGCTGTCCGGCTCCGAGATGGAGGAGGGCGGAACTGTTTCCGAATGGGCAATCCACAGTGACAAAGGTTGACGCAGCATCCCTTCGAATGGCGGCAGGATGCCGCTTACGCAGAGCGTTTCACATCCAGGATGCTGACATTACGACGGCCTTTCCGAAAATTGCTGCCGTAATAGTCAGACCAATCAACTTGCGGGGGGAGTCCATGGCGATCGACAGGTTAACCAACAACACGACAATCAATTCCAACACCGCGCTGCAGGACGCGACGCAGTCGATCATCAACGGCACCACGGGCAAGAGCAATCTGAACATTGCGGGGCTGATCGGCGTTCTGGTCAATGACAGGACCAAGGGCTTGAACGTGGCGATCAGTTCCGCCACCACCCGGAACAACGATTTGTCCGCCGCGTTCGGCCGCGTGCGCACCGAACTGGCGTCGCTGCAGAAGACGCTGACCTCGCTGTCCGACGGCACGCTGCAGCAGAAATTCGCGGTCAACGCATCGGGCAAAGGCCTGACGGCCACCACCGAGAAGGGCGCGACGGCCGGCAGCTACCAGGTGGAAGTCAAGCAGGTCGCGACTTCCCAGACTCTCGTGTCGAGCGCGTTCGATCCGAAGCAGAAGCTCGGCACCGGCACGATGACGCTCAAGGTCGGCGACAAGTCGATGCAGCTCGACGTCACCCCGGAGAACAACACCCCGGCCGGCATCACCGCCGCCATCAACGCCTCGCAGAAGAACCCGGGCGTGACGGCCACGATCGTCAATGGTACCGACGGCGCGCACCTGGTGCTGCGCACGGTCGCCTCGGGCAGCGCGAACGTCATCAACATCGACGTCAGCAGCGTCAAGGACGACGGCGGCCTGTCGAAGTTCGCGGTGCAGTCGGTGGTCGATCCGAAGGGCGGCCCGTCGAAGGTGATGGACGGGGCTCACACCTGGACCCAGAGCAAGGACGCGGCGGCCCAGGATGCGATCGTCTCGGTCGGCGGCATCACGGCGCGCCACGCCGACAACGCGATGAAGGACGTGATCGCCTGCGTGACGCTGAACGTCACGCAGGAGGCGCTCGGCTCGACCCAGACGCTCACGATCTCGCCCGACATCGATGCGCAGGCGAAGGTGGTCACCGATTTCGTCACCCAGTACAACTCCGTGATGAAGACGGCGGCAGATTACTCGAAGTTCGACAAAACTGCGGAGAAAGGCAAGCAGGGCGGCATCCTGCTCGGCGATCCGACGCTCAACGCGATCCGCAACTCGCTCGGCAAGATCATGGCGGGCGGGATCGACAACGGCACGGCCAAGGCCGGTTTCGCGGAAATCGGTGTGAAGTTCGCGCCGGCGGGCTCGAACCTGCCGGACGGCTCGCTGGTGGTCGACAACGCCGCGTTGAAGGCGGCGCTGCAGAACAAGCCCGCGGTCGTGGCCCGGGTGTTCAACGCAACCGACGGCCTCGGCAAGCAGATGAGCAACCAGATCAACCAGCACATCCGCGACGACGGCACCAAGTTGACCGACAAGGGTACGCTTGCGGTCCGCCTCAGCGAGATCGATACGAGCATGAAGAGCCTGTCGCAGCGCCGGGAACAGCTGGCGGGCTACGCCGAGCAGCTGACCACGCAGTACAAGTCGCAGTTCACGATGCTCGACGCGCTGATGGCGAAGATGAAGACCAACGGCGACTACCTGACGCTATTGTTTGGCGGCAATAAGTAAGCGCCCGGCGCGCGGCGTGCGCGCCTCTTGCGGTTCCGTCGTCGCGACAGGATCATCGCCCGATCCTGCCGGCGGCCGGTGTGACCGGTCCGATCGCGCGCCACGCAGCACGGGCGCGCCCGCCAACTCGTATTCGGAACGCTGGCGGTCCCAAACTCGCATGGTCACGGCACGATAGTGGCCGTGCTGCGCGGGAAAGTGCACGAACCGATGTTCGCGGGTCGCATAGATCGGCGATGCAGCGAGCGTAATCGCATCGACGATATAGCGGGCATCAAGCATTCCAAAATGTTTCATGCCCTCCTGAATAGCCTGCTGATCGCCGCCATTCGAATAGACGGACGAACGGTCGCCGATTGATTCGATACTCGCACACAGGTGATCGACCAAGTTGCGCATCTCCGCTGTGTCACGCACCCCGATCACGCAGGAGTTCACCGCCCACGCCGTGTGGTCGGTCCCAATCACGAAGTCGCGTTCAACGATCACTGGGTCGATCGGCTCAGCCTGATTGACCGCCAAAATATCGGAATCCACCCAGAACACGAACGCGTGGTCACGCAAATGATGTCGAATCAAGTGCAGTTTCGCCCAGTTCGCGGTTACGCCCGGCGGCAAGAATTCGGGCGGCACACGATATGAGTGGTATCCGTAGCCATGGCGAAGACAGTAGCGCTCGAAATTCTCTTCGTGGATATCACCATAGCCAGCAACATGTGCGGTGTGGAGCGTGACGAATGCAATCGATGCGTTGGGGTTGACGTGCAACTCGGGCTCGCGTGCGCGTTGTCGCGCCGCGTCCCACGACCCTGCGGCATCGGGTCGCCCCCCGCCTTTGACCACACGGGCATCGTCCAGCAGGGCAGTGACGTAGCGGAAATCGTAGTCCGCAGTCGGACGCCAGTGTCCGTCCACGCATTGCCAGCGCGGCGCGTTGTGCGCAACCAGCGGCATCGCGTCGGCTAGAAAATCAATCGAGAGCCCCTGATCCCAGATAGTCTGGACGGCCGCGAGATGGCCGTTGGAAAGAACGTCAGCAAACGGAAGCGGATGAAACGCTTCCCGCAGATACGACACTTCACAGCCCTGTACGTAGTCTGGCAGGTACATGGCCCAACGCCCGAACTCAAGCACCAACTTGCGAATGCGTTCCCGCACCTCCAACGTATTGCGAAAAATCATCCCGCTCGCCGCAGGCCAAGGCGACCCAGGCTCCTGATTGGTCACGATGGCATCGTATCCCCGCGCAACGTCATCCAGCGGTTGTCTGCCGAAAACGACCGAGAATGCGTCCAACACGAGCAGCAAATCGCCATCGCGCAAGCAGGTAAGCTCGTGGAATATTGCTTGATACTTGAAGAGCACCGGCTGCCGAGGTCCATAGACATGCGTCACGTCCACGACCGCGTGACGATACCCCTTGACGTGCGCGTAATCGGCGTGATTATCGAGCAATCCGTCGACCGGGCGATTCAAAAGTACCGTCATCACTGTATGCATACCTTACCCTCGGGCATCAAAATGGGACTGCCGCGCTGTTGCCGGGCGCGAGATCGCCAGCAGCAGGGTTGCTTTGATTGCCCGCATCGCCTCGACAAGCTTGCGCATGATATTTGACATAATCAATATTATCACAAAAAAGCATGCGGGAACTTGACCGACTCAACGTGATCCAGACCATCGTGGAAACGGGTTTGAAGCCAGGCCGAGCCGCGGAACGGCCTGAGTGTTCCGCCAAGTCGAACGGCTGGTTGCGCTATCAGGAATCCGGAGCCGCCGGATTGGCTTCGGGCAAGCGCGGTTTTGCCGGCAGTCAGGAAGCTCGTGAGTTGCAGGACCGCCTGGCCAAGGCGTTGCGCTTGCGCGGCATCCAGACGATCGAGGTGGAAAATGCCTCTGCGTCCTCCTTCATCGGCCTGTATAACGTCCGCTTCGCGAAGCCGCCGCGCAGCGAGTTCGATGCGCACCGTCGGCTGCGGGACGACGAGAATCTGTACACGCTGCTGACTTGGCGCGACATGCGTCGTCAATGAACTGCACGCTCATCCCTTGGATTCCCTTGCTCAGGTATCCAAATCGAGCCGTTTTCACGAATGAAAACGGCTCTTAAAGCTGGCACCCCGGATCGCTTCTGTCTTTATTGCAGGCCAGCGCCCAGCACTTCAGATCCTGGGTGTTCTTCAGCATGTCGTTGCTCACTTGATCCTTGACGGCTTGAGAATACGAGGCGTTTTTCAGTACCTCCAGACGGTTCTGCGCCATATAGGCAGCGGCTCGCTCGTAACCACCGTAGGTGCGTGCCTGGTCCTTGAGCAGGATCGATTGCCGGGCCGTGATTGCTTGGCCGTCGTTGCTGATCGCCCCTTTGACGCCCGTCAAGTCGCAAGCCATGGCAGACGAGGCAAGGACGAACAACGTGCATGTGGTCAGAATGATTTTCATACCTGGGTTTCCTCGTTGTTTGAACACGCCAAGCTATTCATCCTGGCGGTTTCAAATTCTCCATCGTCGTCGCATCTGATTTGATCGGCGCGCTGGCACTTCACGAATGCATTTCTTTGGTTTGCCCGCCCGCTCATCTGTCGGAACAGCTTGAAACGAGCGGAGCCGGTTTTATAACCGGCCCCTACTCTTATGCCTTCCAAGCAAGAGGCTATGCCCGGTGTTTCAGGAGGCGGCTTCGTTTTCCCAATGAACACCACCGGCACTTGCTCGCAGCAGGCTCGGCGGCTCGGGCCGGCATTTGCGGCGTTTTCACCCTGCTCCTGTCGCGCCTGATGCCACGGCCGTCAGACAAACGCGGCAATGCGTAAAGACAACCGCCCTTCGTCCGAGTTGTCACCATGAATATCCAATGCCGCCGTTAACCATCGCGCGAGATCCATTTACCGTACCGACACCAAGCTTGACGATGGTATTCTCGGTCAGTCGCGCGCTCCCACCTATCGCGACGGCCGTGTAACCTCCGTAGTTGCTGAATCCCGCGCCCATTGAAATGGTTTTTCCTGTATCAACTTGCGGCAGACCGGCCAAAGCGCCTGCGATGGCAATCCCGGAGTAAGCGTTGCGTGTAACATCCGATACGCTTTGCTGTAACGCCCCGACGCGTTGATCCGTGTACGAATTTGCCGCCGCCTGCGTAGCATTCAATTGATTCAGATTGACTGCATCGGTACCCTGCGTACCGGGCGCGACGTTGATGATCTGCCGCGGCTGCGTGTCGCTGCCGACCGATACGACATTCGAGCGGCCGCCGTTCGTCGAATTTGCGCCGACCGCCACCGAGTTCGAGCCGGCGGTGACGGTCGGCTGGTCCGAGCCCGTGCCGTTCATGTCGGCCGCGATGCCCGATGATTTCTGCGCAAGCGTCGTGTTGTTGAGCGAGGTCGAAAGCGACGTCAACTGGTTGTTGATGTTCGACACCCCGGTCGACAACGAACCGATGCTGGTCGACGTGGAACTGGACAACTGCGCCACCGTGCTGTTGGTCGCGTTCAGGCTCGTGGACAGCGAACTGACCCCTGTCGACAGCGAGCTGATGCTGGTCGACGTCGACGTCGACAGGCTGTTGAGGGCCTGGTTCGTCGCGTTCAGCTGGCTGCCGTTGACCGCATCCGTGCTGGTCGCGGAGACCCGGCCGGCGGCGACATTGGTGATCTGGCGCTCCGCGCCCGGTGCGCCCACGCTCACGACGCTCGTCGGCAAAATGCCCGCGAAGCCGTACGAGATGCCGCCGATCATCGCGCTGGCCGTCGGGTTCGGCGCGGCCGTGACCGAGCCGGAGCCCAAAGCAACCGCGTTCGCATTGGCGGCCGTAGCACCTTGGCCAATAGCCGTGGCTGAAGTGGCGGAAACATTTGCCTGTGAGCCAAGCGCCGTACCATTGTCTCCTGTCGCAGTTACAACGGCATACTGGCCAAGCGCAGTTGCATTGGTGGCGAGCGCATTTGCCTGATAACCTACCGCTGTCGCAGCGGATTCCGAGGCATAGGAAAGCGTTCCAAGTGCAACAGAAAATGTGTTACTTGCAGTTGCTTGATCCCCAAGCGCTGTCGACGCGAAACCACTTGCGGTGTTGAGGTAACCAACCGCGACTGCGAGTGAGCCCGTGGCGCTGGAATTCAAGCCCATAGCGATTGCCTGGGTCTGGTTTGCCACCGCCCCGTTGCCGATTGCGATAGTATTTGCGGCCGAGGCATTCGGTCCCGTGCCAGAATTTGAACCGATTGCTATTGCCTGTGCAACGGCCGAACCGCCAGACGGAGCGTATTGCGCGAGCGCATTACCTTGAGCGATCACAAACAAAGCGATTGCGGTGGCAGCGGCAACGGCCGACTTGTTCGGCTTCCCCCGCGCAGCATCCAGTTCCGACGCGGCCACCCACGCCCCAAGCGACTCATTCCACATCGTCCGGTATGACTTATTCATCTCGACTACTCCATCGAATCATGCGTTATCTCACGCCCAGGCGTGGATTACGTGCATCGTAAAAATATTGGCTAATTTTAAAATCAGAGCGACGGCACGACTCTTGAGGATGTGCCATATCCTGCTCTCAAACTCAAACCATCAGATGCGAAGTAAGAGAGATGGATACGGCTCGCGTCGATCAAAAAATAATCAAATCAATCAAATCGATTAAAATCAAATCAGCCAACTCGGTTAGAATTGATCGCATCATATTTGAGAGTTGTTTTTAAAAACAAAACTTTTGTCACATATTTAATAAGAAATGTTAGTACCGAGGTGCGCATCGGAATTTCGCCTCGACCCCACGTGTAGAAGCCCTGCATTGACGAGTGATTTGGATTCAACAAAGATGCTCTTTCCTTGAAGGTCTGACGGTATGTCAATGGTCAAGGCATTGGCAGCCGGGGCTCGGCGCTCGAATCGAAAGGACAACCGTGGAGGCAATGGGGGGGCGCCATGGAAGCGGATGGCATAGACGGCAATCCGGGCGGCAAATCAACAATGGCGCATGCGCTTTGTGACGATCGACCCGGTGGACCAGCTGTGCAACATCAATAGGTCGTATCAATGACTCATCCGGACTAAGCCCGGATGACTGGAAATCGCCGAACACCCAATCTTTCGGGAATGCACTTTCACGCGTCGACTCGAAATGCTTCAGGGGAACACCGAATCGGGTTCGAGCGCGCCCCAATCACGGGGTGGCCGCGCCAACCGTGTGCAAATGGCTTGAACGCTACCCGGCCGCCTTCAGCTGGCGCCAGGCAGAAGCCTTATAACGAGACCTCTCGTTCTTCGCGCTCCATTGCCCCGGCGCCTGCCTTGTTGATCGTGAAATTGCGCCGGCAGCGTTTGACAGCGTGAGATCGCCCGGCAGGTGGGTGCGTCTGCCTCGACTGTCAACCAGCCTGGCAACCAATCTGAATGAAGGCCCGGCCGTCCAGACCTGACCTTCATCCGCGAGCATCACGCCGAGACAGCCGACCGCATCAACCGATCTTGATCGCTTTCGACACGCTCGGCACGCCGTTCGCATCGAGTGCGAACAGCATGTAGTAGCCCGGTAGCACGACGCCCGCATCCGCCGGAATCGTCAGTTGGTACGCCGTGCCGCTCGACGCCGCGATCGCGAGCGGAATCCGGCGCTGATCGTTGTTAACCGTATGCGTGATCGACGCCATCCGCATCAGCACGAACGACGAGACCGCGCCCTGCGTCGACACCGCGATCGTCGTGCCGTGCGTCGTGCTGGCGGGCGCCGACACGATCGTCGGGCGCGCGGCCGGCGTGCCGTCCGCGTTGAGCAGATACGGCGGCGTCAGGATTTCCGCGTTCAGGTGATTGGCCGCGCAGCCCGCGCCGCACTGGCCGCCGCCGCCCGAGAACACGCGCCCGTCCGCCATCAGGATCGCCGTGCTGTGATAGGTGCGCGGCGTCTGCATCGGCTTGAGCAGGTTGAAGCGCTGCGTGGCCGGATCCCAGATCTCCGGCACCAGTACGGCCGTCGAATCGGTGAACGGCACCGCCACGCTCTGGCCGCCGATGATCACAATGCTGCCGTTCGGCAGGATCACGCTGCTCGCGAACCCGCGCTGATAGGTCATGCCATTGATGCGCTTCACGCCGACCGCCTGGTTCGGGCCGCGCGTGATGTCGATCATGTACGCCGCGTTCGACGCATAGTTCGGCACCGTGCCATGCTGCTCATACGACTTCGCACCACCCGTCTTCAGGATCTGGCCGACGTCGTAAAGTGACGCGTTGCCGTTGATCGCGAACGGATCGACGCCGCGTTTGCCGGCCGACTGGATCGAACCGCTGCCGTTCGTCGAGATCCAGTTCATCTGCGAACTGGGCCCCGCGTGGAACACGCTGCCGTTCGATTGCGCGAACAGCCACGGATGGTTGTCGCCGCGCGCCACGCCCGCCGGATCGGGGCCGATGATGTTGGTTTCCGGCACGCCGGACAGCACCGTCCAGCTTCCGCCATTGGTCCAGACCTCCCCGTTCTTGCCGCCGGAACCGCCGCTCCACGAGCCGCCCAGCGTCAGCACCGAGCCCGTCGACAGCACCGTGTCGCCCTCGTAACCGCGCGGAATGTTCATCCGCGCGGCGGTACTCCAGGCATTGGTCGACCAGTCATAAAGCGAGGTTCTCGGGCTGCTGTCGCCGCCGTTCACGAGCAGCCGGCCGTCGGACAACATCGCGGTGCCCGGACAGAACATGTCGGCGCCCGCCGAGGTTTCGATGAATTGCGTGGCTGTATTGGTCGCGGGGTCGAACACGGCCGTGTACGTCTGGGTCGCATTACCGCCGACGTCGCCCTGGAAAGTGAACGGCTGATTGGACGACCACATCACGAGCTTGCCCGCCGGCGTATTGGCGAGGCCGATCGGATTCACCGGCAACGGAATCACCGCGCTCCACGCGGACGGCAGCGTGACCGGGAACGTCTGCGGCAACGTCAGCAGGAACTGGTCGTTCAGCGCGGTCGCGCTTTGGCAGGGCCACTGGACGATCAGCGCGCCATCGGCTTTCGAACCGCCGTTCACGGCCGCGCACATTCCGCTGAGCGCGGACACCAGCCGGTAACGTCCGTTGACGGGCAGGACTGTCCATTGCCCATTCAGCCTGGTATCGCCGCATGCCCACGGAATCACTGTCGCGCCAGCCGCGAGACTGTTGCCGTTCACGGCAAGACACTTGCCGGTGTTCGACACGATCTGATAACCGCTGCCCGCCGGCATGAAGCTCCAACTGGTGCTGCCCTGGCTGTTGCATGCGCCTTGCACGGCGGTATTGCCGTTCTCCACCATGCAGCGCCCGCTGTGGGCGGCCACCACGTTGGTGGCCGCCTGCACGGGCAGGTAGAGGTTGAACTGATCGTTCAGCGCGGTCGCGCTCTGGCAGGGCCACTGGACCAGCTGCGCCCCATCGGCATTCGAGCCGCCGTTCACGGCCGCGCACATCGCGCTGACCGCCGATACCAGCCGGTAGCTGGCGCCGACCGCGAGGAACGTCCATTGCCCGTTCAGCCCCGTGTCGCTGCATGCCCACTGAACCAGTGTCGTGCCGGCCTTGCTGCCGCCACCGTTCACCGCGAGACACAGCCCCGTGCCTTGCAGCACGACGTGATAGCGATTGCCGGCCACCGGCACCAATGCCCAGGTGGTATTGGCACTCCCCGAGCAGGAAGTCTGGACGATGACCGCGCCGGCGGTCGACGCATTGCCCGCGCTCGACAGGCAGAGCCCGCTGCTCGCGGACACGATATCCGTGTAGGACGGCACCCCGGCCGCTCGCGCGCCCGTGGACAACAACAGTGCGCAGGCAAGCGCGACGAGCCAGGCCCACCCCCGGCGCCAATCGTTTTTCATGAGCCACTCCGTAGCTTGTTGGAATAGCTCGAATAAATACGATAATGCAGGACAGCCAACTGTTCGTTGTATGACCGAGCGTCGGAGGATTGATTGAATGATGCGCCCTGACGCGAATCGTGCAGCCGAACGGAAAGTCAGTTCTCTTATTCCGTCGATCAAGGGGAACTTGATGAAGCGGCGCTGCGCCGACGAACAGATCATCCGTATCCCCTGGGAGGCTCACAATCCATGAGCGACCTGTGACGGATTCTTGCTGCGTAAACAACGAATACCGGTCCATAAATGGCGAAAGCCTCAGTGGGGAAACTGAGGCTTTCTGGGCTACATCGTCTCCCGCACGAGTCGATCAGCTTGGAATCCAGTGTAAGAGATCGCTCCGGCCGGAATGTGAACCTTCGTCACATGGGCCGCTCGATTCCGCATGGCGTGCAAGCCAAGGTCGTGCGGCGAGGCATCATTGCGTGGCCCCCCACCGGTATTGCACTTGCCGGCGCACGATCACGCAGGCGGGCGGCGTATCGACCAGCGTCACCGTCTCGCGCGGCCGGCTCGGCTCGGTATAGACCGTCACGGCTTTCACGAGCGGCGTGCCCCGATAACCGGGCAGTTCCGAATGAGCATACTCCCGGCACGACTGCGTCGAACTCGAGATCCGCTCGACCAGGATCGTGCAGCCGCCGCTCGGCGCCGGCACGGTGGTCAGCGACAACACCGCCGAGGTATTCGGGTATTCCAGCCCCGACAGCGCAAACAGGGGCTCGTTGTCCGGATCGCCGCGATCCCAATCGAGCGCCACGTCCGCATGCCGGGTATTCGCGAACATGCGGGTCGACACCTGATCCACCGCCGCGTAGCAGCGCCGGACCCCGACCGCCTGCGCCGCCTTCGCGAGCACCGTGGCCGTCGGCGGACTCGCCGGCGGCAGCATGGATTCGGGCTCCCCCGCGAACGACTGGACGGGTTGGACGAACCACGCTGCCGCGAACAAAACGCACGCGACAGCGCACCCCAGCTGGCTTGTACGGAACCGTTGTTCCTTGCCTACGTGCTTCCCCATCACCGGCTGCCTCCTTGGAAAAGGGCTGGCATCGAGATGTGACGGCCCCTGCCACGAAAATACCGCTTATCGGACAAACATGCCTAGGAAAATATTCGTCCCGTCACAAGCCAGTGGCGCGCGGTCAGGCATGGCTTATTGCTTGTCGATATCGAGCAGCACGTCAACCCGGCGATTGCTCGCCCGCCCCGCCGCCGTCGCGTTCGAAGCAACCGGGTTGGCCTCGCCATAACCCCGGCCGGCAAACTTGCCGGCCTGCAATCCGTGGTCCCGCAGATAAGCCAATACCGCTTGGGCCCGGCGTTCGGACAGATCCAGATTGTAGACGTCGGAGCCGACGGAATCGGTATAGCCGTTGACCGTCACCGTCCTGATCGAGGTGCCGCGCGCATCGCCAATCAACTGGTCCAGTCGCACGCGGGCGGCCGGCGTCAGGTTCGCCTGCGCCGTATCGAAGTTGGCATCGACGTTGAGCGTCGTGATTGCCTTCGGCATCGGCGCAACGGCGGCCGGTGCGGCCGGCGCGGCTGCCGCGGGAAGCACGGAAGGCTTTGCTCGCGGCGCGCCGCATTGGAACAGCAGATTCCGGGTGTCCGGCTGACCGCCTGACGTGGCGCCCAGCAGCGACTGCCCCTCCAGCGCCGTGACAGGCTTATCCTTGCAGATCGCCTCCGCTGCCTTGCGGCACGAACCGGGGCCTTCCAGCAGGCCGTAGCAGGTGACTCGATACGCTTGCACGCCGTCCGGCATCGACACCGAATAGGCGGTGTGAGTCGGGCTCGAGAAGGTTGTGCAACCGACGAGCGCCGTGGCGCCCAGCAGTACGGCTCGTTTTGCGTTGAACATGATGTCCCTCTTACTGTTCCTGTGTTTGACGTTCCGATTCATATCCGGATGACGCTGAGATGCAGCGCGTCCGGACCGAACCGCATCCGGACGCGCCGCGCATTACCACTGATAACCCGCGCCGATGCCGTACGTGTAGCCGGCGCTGCTGCCGCTCACCCCGCCCTTCAGCTTGAGGTTGTCCGTCAGACGCGCCGTGAAGCCGATCGCCACGGCGCTGTAGCCCTGGTAGCTGCCGCCGCCGATGCCCACGGCGATCGTCTTGCCGACGTCGACGTCCGGAATCATCGTCAGCGCGGTCGCCGCCGCGACGCCCGAGTACGCCGTGCGGGCGACGTTGTTCACGCTCGACTGCACCGCGTTCAACTGGGACATGTTCACCGCGTCGGTCGGGTTCACGCCCGCCGCGACATTGGTGATGCGGCGTTCACTTCCCGGCGCGCCGACCGAGACCGTATTGGCCTGGTCCGCCACCGAGTTCGCGCCGAGCGCCACCGCGCCAGCCGCCGAGGCGGTCGCCCCCTTGCCGATCGCCGTGCCGTTCGCGGCCGACACCACCGCGCTCGCACCGATCACCGTGCCGCCGTCCGCGCTCGCGTTCGCACCGTTGCCGAGCGCGACGCTGTTGGCGCCGGAAGCCAGTGCGTTCGGACCGAGCGCCATCGCGTTCATGCCGGTCGCGCCGTTGTTGTTGTAGTTGCCCTGCTGCGCACCGCCGTCGTTGATGCTGTAGTAGGTGCTGCTGGGGCCCGTCACGGTCGAAGTCGACAGCGTGATGAGGGACGTGGACAGCGACGACTGGCTGGTCGACAGCGAGGTGATGTCCGACCTCGTCGAGGTCGACAGGCTGTTGATCGCTTCGATCGCCGTATAAAGCTGCGAGCCGTTGATCGCGTCCGTGCTCGACGAGGTCACCTGACCGGCCGCCACGTTCGTGATCTGACGTTCCGCGCCCGGCGCGCCCACGCTCACCACGCCCACCGGCGCCGTGCCTGCGTAGTTGTACGTCACCCCGCCGACCGTGCTCGTGGCCGTCGGCGTTGCCGCCGCCGTCACCGAGTTCGAGCCCAGCGCCACGCTGTTCGCGATGCTGGCGACTGCGTTCTGACCCAGGGCGACCGAACCGGCTGCGCTGGCGTTCGAACCATCGCCCACCGCCACCGCGCTTGCGCCCGCTGCCGTGGCGTTCGTGCCTGCCGCCAGCGCGTTGATGCCCGTCGCGCCGTCATTGGCGTAGTTGCCCTGCTGCGTGCCGTTGTCGTTGACGCTGTAGTAATGCGTCTTCGACGCATTGATGGCGGTCGACACCGAGGTCGACAGCGACGAGATCGAACTGGTCGCGGTCGACAAGCCGGTCGACAGCGAACCGATCGAGCTGGTGGCCGACGACAGGCCGGTCGACAGCGAACCGATCGAGCTGGTGGCCGACGACAAGCCGGTCGACAGCGAGCCGATCGAGCTGGTGGCCGACGACAGGCCAGTCGACGTCGAGGTCGACAGGCTGTTGATCGCCGTGTTCGCCGCGAACAGCTGCGAACCGTTGATCGCGTCCGTGCTCGTTGCCGTCACCCGACCCGCTGCAACGTTCGTGATCTGGCGTTCTGCGCCCGGCGCGCCCACGCTCACCACGCCTGCCGGCGTCGTACCTGCGTAGTTGTAGGTCACCCCGCCGATCGTGCCCGTGGCCGTCGGGTTGGCTGCCGCCGTCACCGAGTTCGAACCCAGCGCCACGCTGTTCGCGATGCTGGAGACTGCGTTCTGACCCAGGGCGACCGAACCGGCCGCGCTGGCGTTCGAACCATCGCCCACCGCCACCGCGCTTGCGCCCGCTGCCGTCGCGTTCGTCCCTGCTGCCAGCGCGTTGATGCCCGTCGCGCCGTCGTTGTTGTAGTTACCCTGCTGCGTGCCGTTGTCGTTCACGCTGTAGTAGTGCGTCTTTGCCGCGTTGACGGCGGTCGACAGCGACGAAATGCCGGTCGACGTCGAGGTGGACAGCGACGCGATCGAGCTGGTTGCGGTCGACAGGCCCGTCGAGGTCGAGGTCGACAACGAGGTAACCGTGCTGTTCGTCGTGGACAAGCCCGTCGACAGCGACGAGATGCCGGTCGACGTCGAGGTGGACAGCGATGCGATCGAACTGGTCGCGGACGACAGACCCGTCGAGGTCGAGGTCGACAGCGATGCGATCGAACTCGTCGCCGACGACAGGCCCGTCGAGGTCGAGGTCGACAACGAGGCGATCGAACTGGTCGCGGACGACAGGCCCGTCGAGGTCGAGGTCGACAACGAGGCAACCGTGCTGTCCGTCGTGGACAAGCCCGTCGACAGCGACGAGATGCCGGTTGAGGTCGAAGTCGACAGCGATGCGATCGAGCTGGTCGCCGACGACAGGCCGGTCGACGTCGAGGTCGACAGGCTGTTGATCGCCGTATTCGTCGCGAACAGTTGCGAACCGTTGATCGCGTCCGTGCTCGTCGCGGTCACCTGACCCGCTGCAACGTTCGTGATCTGGCGTTCCGCACCCGGCGCGCCCACGCTCACCACACCCACCGGCGTCGTGCCTGCGTAGTTGTACGTCACCCCGCCGACCGTGCCCGTGGCCGTCGGGTTGGCTGCCGCCGTCACCGAGTTCGAGCCCAGCGCCACGCTGTTCGCGACGCTGGCGACTGCGTTCTGACCCAGGGCGACCGAACCGGCCGCGCTGGCGTTCGAACCATCGCCCACCGCCACCGCGCTTGCGCCCGCTGCCGTCGCGTTCGTCCCTGCTGCCAGCGCGTTGATGCCCGTCGCGCCGTCGTTGTTGTAGTTGCCCTGCTGCGTGCCGTTGTCGTTCACGCTGTAGTAGTGCGTCTTTGCCGCGTTGACAGCGGTCGACAGCGACGAGATGCCGGTCGAGGTCGACGTGGACAGCGACGAGATCGAGCTGGTTGCCGTCGACAGACCCGTCGACGTCGACGTCGACAGCGAAGCAACGGTGCTGTCTGTCGTGGACAAGCCCGTCGACAGCGACGAGATGCCAGTCGACGTCGAGGTGGACAGCGATGCGATCGAGCTGGTTGCCGTCGACAGACCCGTCGAGGTCGAACTCGACAGCGATGCGATCGAACTCGTCGCCGACGACAGGCCCGTCGAGGTCGAGGTCGACAACGAGGCGATCGAACTGGTCGCGGACGACAGGCCCGTCGAGGTCGAGGTCGACAACGAGGCAACCGTGCTGTCCGTCGTGGACAAGCCCGTCGACAGCGACGAGATGCCGGTTGAGGTCGAAGTCGACAGCGATGCGATCGAGCTGGTCGCCGACGACAGGCCGGTCGACGTCGAGGTCGACAGGCTGTTGATCGCCGTATTCGTGGCGAACAGCTGCGAACCGTTGATCGCGTCCGTGCTCGTCGCGGTCACCTGACCGGCCGCCACGTTCGTGATCTGGCGTTCCGCACCCGGCGCGCCCACGCTCACCACACCCGCCGGCGTCGTGCCTGCGTAGTTGTACGTCACCCCGCCGACCGTGCCCGTGGCCGTCGGGTTGGCTGCCGCCGTCACCGAGTTCGAGCCCAGCGCCACGCTGTTCGCGACGCTGGCGACTGCGTTCTGACCCAGTGCGACCGAACCGGCCGCGCTGGCGTTCGAACCATCGCCCACCGCCACCGCGCTTGCGCCCGCTGCCGTCGCGTTCGTCCCTGCTGCCAGCGCGTTGATGCCCGTCGCGCCGTCGTTGTTGTAGTTGCCCTGCTGCGTGCCGTTGTCGTTCACGCTGTAATAGTGCGTCTTCGCCGCGTTGACAGCGGTCGACAGCGATGAGATGCCAGTCGAGGTCGACGTGGACAGCGACGAGATCGAGCTGGTTGCGGTCGACAAGCCCGTCGAGGTCGAGGTCGACAGCGAGGCAACCGTGCTGTTCGTCGTGGACAAGCCCGTCGACAGCGACGAGATGCCGGTCGACGTCGAGGTCGACAGCGATGCGATCGAGCTGTTTGCGGTCGACAGACCGGTCGACGTCGAGGTCGACAACGAGGCAACCGTGCTGTCCGTCGTGGACAAGCCCGTTGACAGCGACGAGATACCGGTCGAGGTCGAGGTCGACAACGAGGCAACCGTGCTATTCGTCGTGGACAAGCCCGTCGACAGCGACGAGATACCGGTCGACGTCGAGGTGGACAGCGATGCGATCGAGCTGTTCGCCGACGACAGGCCAGTCGACGTCGAGGTCGACAGGCTGTTGATCGCCGTATTCGTCGCGAACAGTTGCGAACCGTTGATCGCGTCCGTGCTCGTCGCGGTCACCTGACCTGCCGCCACGTTCGTGATCTGGCGTTCCGCACCCGGCGCGCCCACGCTCACCACGCCGACCGGCGTCGTGCCTGCGTAGTTGTACGTCACCCCGCCGACCGTGCCCGTGGCCGTCGGGTTGGCCGCCGCCGTCACCGAGTTCGAGCCCAGCGCCACGCTGTTTGCGACGCTGGCGACTGCGTTCTGACCCAGGGCGACCGAACCGGCCGCGCTGGCGTTCGAACCATCGCCCACCGCCACCGCGCTTGCGCCCGCTGCCGTCGCGTTCGTCCCTGCTGCCAGCGCGTTGATGCCCGTCGCGCCGTCGTTGTTGTAGTTGCCCTGCTGCGTGCCGTTGTCGTTGACGCTGTAGTAGTGCGTCTTCGACGCGTTGACAGCGGTCGACAGCGACGAGATCGAGCTGTTTGCGGTCGACAGGCCCGTCGAAGTCGAGGTCGACAGCGAAGCAAGGTTGCTATCCGTCGTGGACAAGCCCGTCGACAGTGACGAGATGCCGGTCGACGTCGAGGTCGACAGCGAGGCAACCGTGCTGTTCGTCGTGGACAAACCCGTCGACAGCGACGAGATGCCGGTTGAGGTCGACGTCGACAGCGATGCGATCGAGCTGGTCGCCGACGACAGGCCAGTCGACGTCGAGGTCGACAGGCTGTTGATCGCCGTGTTCGCCGCGAACAGCTGCGAGCCGTTGATCGCGTCCGTGCTCGTCGCGGTCACCTGACCCGCTGCAACGTTCGTGATCTGGCGTTCTGCGCCCGGCGCGCCCACGCTCACCACACCTGCCGGCGTCGTGCCTGCGTAGTTGTACGTCGTTCCGCCGATCGTACCCGTTGCCGTGGGGTTGGCTGCCGCCGTCACCGAGTTCGAGCCCAGCGCCACGCTGTTCGCGATGCTGGCGACTGCGTTCTGACCCAGGGCGACCGAACCGGCCGCGCTGGCGTTCGAACCGTCGCCCACCGCCACCGCGCTCGCGCCCGCTGCCGTCGCGTTCGTCCCTGCTGCCAGCGCGTTGATGCCCGTCGCGCCGTCGTTGTTGTAGTTGCCCTGCTGCGTGCCGTTGTCGTTCACGCTGTAGTAATGCGTCTTCGATGCGTTGACGGCAGTCGACGTCGAGGTCGACAGCGAGGCAATTGAACTATCCGCCGTCGACAAGCCGGTCGACAGCGAACCAATGGAGCTGGTGGCCGACGACAGACCCGTCGACAGTGAGCCGATCGAGCTGTTCGCCGACGACAGGCCGGTCGACGTCGAGGTCGACAGGCTGTTGATCGCCGTGTTCGCCGCGAACAGCTGCGAACCGTTGATCGCGTCCGTGCTCGTCGCCGTCACCTGACCGGCCGCCACGTTCGTGATCTGGCGTTCCGCACCCGGCGCGCCCACGCTCACCACACCCGCCGGCGTCGTGCCTGCGTAGTTGTACGTCACCCCGCCGACCGTGCCCGTGGCCGTCGGGTTGGCTGCCGCCGTCACCGAGTTCGAGCCCAGCGCCACGCTGTTCGCGACGCTGGCGACTGCGTTCTGACCCAGGGCGACCGAACCGGCCGCGCTGGCGTTCGAACCGTCGCCCACCGCCACCGCGCTCGCGCCCGCTGCCGTCGCGTTCGTCCCTGCTGCCAGCGCGTTGATGCCCGTTGCGCCGTCGTTGTTGTAGTTGCCCTGCTGCGTGCCGTTGTCGTTCACGCTGTAGTAGTGCGTCTTCGATGCGTTGACGGCAGTCGACGTCGAGGTCGACAGCGAGGCAATTGAACTATCCGCCGTCGACAAGCCGGTCGACAGCGAACCAATGGAGCTGGTGGCCGACGACAGACCCGTCGACAGTGAGCCGATCGAGCTGTTCGCCGACGACAGGCCAGTCGACGTCGAGGTCGACAGGCTGTTGATCGCCGTGTTCGCCGCGAACAGCTGCGAGCCGTTGATCGCATCCGTGCTCGTCGCCGTCACCTGACCGGCCGCCACGTTCGTGATCTGGCGTTCCGCACCCGGTGCGCCCACGCTCACCACACCTGCCGGCGTCGTGCCTGCGTAGTTGTACGTCGTCCCGCCGATCGTACCCGTTGCCGTCGGATTGGCTGCCGCCGTCACCGAGTTCGAGCCCAGCGCCACGCTGTTCGCGATGCTGGCCACTGCGTTCTGACCCAGGGCGACCGAACCGGCCGCGCTGGCGTTCGAACCATCACCCACTGCCACCGCGCTCGCGCCCGCTGCCGTCGCGTTCGTCCCTGCTGCCAGCGCGTTGATGCCCGTCGCGCCGTCGTTGTTGTAGTTGCCCTGCTGCGTGCCGTTGTCGTTGACGCTGTAATAGTGCGTCTTCGCCGCGTTGATGGCGGTCGACAGCGACGAAACGCTGGTCGACGTCGACGTCGACAACGACGTAATCGAGCTGGTCGCCGACGACAAACCCGTCGAGGTCGAGGTCGACAACGAGGCAACCGTGCTGTTCGTCGTGGACAAACCCGTCGACAGCGACGAAATGCCGGTGGACGCCGAGGTGGACAACGACGTGATCGCGCTGTTTGCGGTCGACAGGCCCGTGGACGCCGAAGTCGACAACGACGTGACGGTGCTGTTCGTCGTGGACAAGCCCGTCGACAGCGACGAGATACCGGTCGACGTCGAGGTGGACAGCGATGTAATCGCGCTGTTCGCCGACGACAAACCCGTCGACGTCGAGGTCGACAGGCTGTTGATCGCCGTGTTCGTCGCGAACAGTTGCGAGCCGTTGATCGCGTCCGTGCTCGTCGCCGTCACCTGACCCGATGCAACGTTCGTGATCTGACGTTCGGCGCCCGGTGCGCCCACGCTCACCACGCTCGCAGGCGTCGTGCCCGCGTAGTTGTACGTCGTCCCGCCGATCGTGCCCGTCGCCGTCGGATTCGACGCGGCCGTCACCGAACCGGAGCCCAGCGCGACGTCGCCTGCATTGGTCGCCACCGCGTTCGGGCCGATCGCGACACTATTCGTTCCCAACGCCTGGCTATCCGGCGCCGTCGAATTCGCGTGGAAATACTTGATGCCCTGGCTGTTGATGTTGTTGATCGCCGAACCGACATTGTTCGCCGTGCTGGTCGTGCCATTGGCGTTGTATGTCGTGTAGGCGGGCGCGCTGATCGTTCCGGTCGCCGGGTTGTAGGTCGCCCCACCGCCCAATGCCGAAGCCGTGCTGCTGCCCAGGTTGCCGGTCACGGTCGACAGTGATGCGATCGAACTGACGGCCGTCGACACGCCCGTCGACAGCGACGAAATGCCGGTCGACGTCGAGGTGGACAGCGACGTGATCGCGCTGTTCGCCGACGACAGGCCCGTGGACGTCGAAGTCGACAACGACGTCACGGTGCTGTTGGTCGTGGACAAGCCCGTCGACAGCGACGAAATGCCGGTCGACGTCGAGGTGGACAGCGACGTGATCGCGCTGTTCGCCGACGACAGGCCCGTGGACGTCGAAGTCGACAACGACGTCACGGTGCTGTTGGTCGTGGACAAGCCCGTCGACAACGACGAGATGCCGGTCGACGTCGAGGTGGACAGCGACGTGATCGCGCTGTTCGCAGATGACAGGCCCGTGGACGCCGAAGTCGACAGCGACGTCACGGTGCTGTTGGTCGTGGACAAGCCCGTCGACAACGACGAGATGCCGGTCGACGTCGAGGTGGACAGCGACGTGATCGCGCTGTTCGCCGACGACAGGCCCGTGGACGCCGAAGTCGACAGCGACGTCACCGTGCTGTTCGTCGTGGACAAGCCCGTCGACAACGACGAGATGCCGGTCGACGTCGAGGTGGACAGCGACGTGATCGCGCTATTCGCAGATGACAGGCCCGTGGACGCCGAAGTCGACAGCGACGTCACCGTGCTGTTCGTCGTGGACAAGCCCGTCGACAACGACGAGATGCCGGTCGACGTCGAGGTGGACAGCGATGCAATCGAGCTGTTCGCCGACGACAGGCCCGTCGACGCCGAAGTCGAGAGCGATGCGATCGAGCTGGTGGCCGACGACAGACCGGTCGACGTCGAAGTGGACAGGCTGTTGATTGCCGTGTTGGTCGCGAACAACTGCGAACCGTTGATCGCATCCGTGCTGGTTGCTGTCACCCGACCTGCCGCGACGTTCGTAACCTGCCGCTCGGATCCTACTGCACCCACGCTCACCACGCTGCCAGGGTTCGTGCCTGCGTAGTTATAGGTGACGCCTCCAACGGTTCCTGTCGCGGTCGGATTTGCAGCCGCCGTCACCGAACTGGAGCCCAACGCAACCGCGTTCGCATTAGCGGCCGTAGCATTTTGGCCAATG
Source organism: Burkholderia sp. FERM BP-3421 (assembly GCF_028657905.1). Classification (NCBI taxonomy): domain Bacteria; kingdom Pseudomonadati; phylum Pseudomonadota; class Betaproteobacteria; order Burkholderiales; family Burkholderiaceae; genus Burkholderia; species Burkholderia sp. FERM BP-3421. The sequence goes on from NZ_CP117782.1 coordinate 1,160,778, forward strand.
GCCGTGGCTGAAGTGGCTGAAACATTTGCCTTTGAGCCAAGCGCCATACCATCGCCTCCTGCAGCAGAAACAACGGCGGACTGGCCAAGCGCGGTTGCATTGGTTGCGGCCACATTTGCCCCAGCACCTACCGCGGTTGCGTTGGTTCCCGATGCATTTGCCTGTGTACCTAACGCTGTTGCACTGCTTCCCGATGCATAGGAAAGCGTTCCAAGTGCAACAGAATATGTGTTAGTTGCAGTTGCTTGATCCCCAAGCGCTGTCGACGCGAAACCACTTGCGGTGTTGAGGTAACCAATCGCGACTGCGAGTGAGCCAGTGGCGCTGGTATTCAAGCCTATAGCGATTGCCTGGGTCTGGTTTGCCAATGCCCCGTTGCCGATTGCGATAGCATTTGCGGCCGAGGCATTCGGTCCCGTGCCAGAATTTGAACCGATTGCTATTGCCTGTGCAACGGCCGAACCGCCAGACGGAGCGTATTGCGCGAACGCATTACCTTGAGCGACCACAAACAAAGCGATTGCCGTGGCAGCGGCAACGACCGACTTGTTCGGCTTCCCCCGAGCGGCATCCAGTTCCGACGCCGCCACCCACGCCCCAAGCGCTTCATTCCAAATAGTTCGATACGACTTATTCATTTCGATTACCTTATCGGTTCATGCGCGGTCTCACGACACTGGCGTGGGTTTTTCGCATTGCGCTAGATACTGTGCGCAGTTTTTATCAAATATATTGAAATTTGAATATTCCGGGATGTTCGGCAATGTCATTCAATCTTTTAAAATACTTGTAATTTCTTTGAAAGAATTGAATTTATGCCCCATCTCCAATCGAACCGAATGATATTTATCGGCGAGACCGACAAAGAAAACTTTTGTCACGTAAATTTATAATAAGCGTTAATTGTGATAATTAGTTCAGATTCTCGCCTCGACCCTTTATACAGGGTGCCTCGCCAAAGGTAGGCTCTCCATCAACCCATCAAGGGGCGGAGCATTCCCGTCAAAGCAAGCCAGGCCTGGAACTCTTATCAAGGCGGTGTGCCGCAAGATGGATATTGCCTAGACGACGTCATGCTGAATGGAAGACATACAGTGGACTGGGCACATCCAGGCGACGTCACCCACTTAAGAATTATTTGCGCAAGAAACACGGGGGACCGGAGGCAGCACAGAACCATGGCCGTGGTCATATCGTCGGATGATAATATGCGTCCGAGGCCAGTCTGACAGCCGCGCGCGAAGCGTCGCAGCACGACTGCCAATCCATGACTCACTTGGTTCAGCGATTTTGTCTGAGCAAAACCGAGCCCTGCGGCAATGCCATGACCTAACCAGAAAGCTGTAAAGCGATCTGCATTGAAAAAGGCGCGCAATGACTCATGATCAACATCGAAATATTGCTTTCGTAAAGGAACGCTATCTCTGCAGGCAATTTTCCGAAGCCCTACGCGCGGCGCAAGCGGCTCTTGAGGTTGATCCCGACGATGCGGAACTGCTTAATCTGGCGAGCGCCTGCCACTTGGCTTTGCACAACTACGCCGACGCCCTGACCCATCTGACCCGAGCGATTCAAGAGAAACCGTCATTCGCCGACGCTCACAACAATCTTGGCGTGCTCCATCGCGCCCAGGCGCGGCACGATGCCGCCGAGTCCTCGTTCCGGCGCGCGCTTGTCGCCCAGCCGGATCATCCGGACGCGTTGTTGAATCTGGGTAGCCTGCTGCGATCGATGCGACGCTTGAAAGAAGCCGAATCGATGATTGCGCAACTGATCACAGCGGCACCGGATCGCCCTGATGCGCTGAATTTGCTCGGCCTTATCCTGACGGACCAGGGCCGCCTTGATCACGCCAAGACTGCTTATCGACGCGCGTTGGCGCTTCAGCCGGATCACGCGCCCTATCAGCTGAATCTGGCCAACGCATTGCTCGCCGAGGGAAACTGGACCGAGGGGCTGCTGCTGTTCGAAGCACGCCACGCGCCTTTTTTCCAAGGTGCCCATTCCAGCCCGCCGACGGTACCCTTCCCTCAATGGCGCGGAGAGCCCATCGCGGGCGCGTCGCTTCTGATCTGGCCGGAGCAAGGGCATGGCGATCTGATCCATCTGGTGCGCTATATCCGCAGACTCAAGGCACTCGGTAGCGCGCGAATCACGCTGGTTTGCAGCTACGCGACGCTGCCGTTGTTTGCCGCGCTACCCGGCGCGGATGCAGTCGTCCCGCGCGAAGCATTTCATGCATCGGCATGTCCGATGCACGATTTCTGGACCTATGCCTGGAGTATTCCCTATCATCTGCGGGAACAGCCATCCACCATCCCGGCCGAACTGCCCTATCTGCGCGCACCGGCGAATGCGGCATCGAAATGGGAGCGCTTCCTTCCCAAGGGGCGTCTTCGCGTCGGCCTGGTCTGGCGAGGCAACCCGCTCAACCCGAGCGACTCGGTCAGGTCGCTGCCGGGGCTGAAGGTGCTGAAGCCTCTATGGGAGAGTGGGAACGTCACCTTCGTCAGCCTCCAAAAGGATGCGACTGCCGTTGAGCTACAAGCGGAAACCGACCAACGCTTCATCGTCAATCTGGGTAGCCGGGCCGCCAACTTTGCCGACGTCGCGGGCATGATCTCGCGGCTCGACCTCGTGATCGGCGTCGACACCGCCGCGATGCATCTTGCCGCGGCGCTCGGCAAACCCACCTGGATACTGATTTCAAATGTCGCCGCGGATTGGCGATGGGCGGCACAGGGCTCGACGTCGATCTGGTATCCCGGTGCCGTGACGTTGTTTCGGCAGGAAGTCGATGAAACGGATTGGTCGGGTGTCGTGTCGCGGGCTTCCCAGGCATTGTCTGGTATGCGAACAATCCGCTAGCGCTGTCATGCCGAACGCCACGTGCTGGCGAATCCGTTCGCCGACGCCAATATGCATGGGCACGCACCGCGCCTTTACCGAAAGCGAAGGTCTGCGGCGACGCACGATCACGGATGACGCGCTGCGGCCGGTCGTCGATGCGCCGGTATATTCGCCGAACGAGCAGATGATGCAGGTACAGCACGTAATGGTTTCATTGTCTGCTTGCTCTGGAACAGCACTCGCGTTGTCGTGGAAATCTGCAATGCAGGCGCACAGCGCTCCTGCTTGATCAATAATCTTTGAATCATTAAATTCAACCATAAATCAAATCGATTTCAATCGTACGCGGCCTTCTCAATCACACGAACATCTCCCGACGCGCATCAAATCGATTGCGATTAGTGATTGATGGTGCCTGCCGCTTGAAATAAAGTACTTGAGAGGGTTTCTGATCGGACGCCCTCGAATCCAGCCTGGCTGAGAAAATTCCGATTCGCATCTTTGAAACAAACCCATAAACCGACCAATTTTCTTTAACTTGGGGGAATTCAATGAGCATTTCAAATACCGTTTCGATCGGCAAGCTTGCGAAGCAGGCTTGCTCCACGCTGCGCGCGAAGAAACTTGCGCTCCTGCTCGCCGCCCCGGCGCTCATGCTCTCCTCTCACGCGGCGCTTGCCGGCGTGATCGGTACGATCGATTCGGCCAACAGCAACGGCGTCGTATATGGCTGGGCCTGCGCGCAAGGCAACTATCAACCGGTTACCGTGCAGATCTACGTCGGCAATAGCCCGGAAAACGGCGGCATGTTGGCCGGCGTGGGTATTGCCAATCAAGCGAACGAGCCCGCAGTCAACGCCGCCTGTAATGCCGGCGGCTCCCATCGGTTCGGTATTCAGTTGGGCGCAAGCTATCCGCCGGGCACCCGCATCTTCATTTATGGCGTTTCACCGGGCGGCGCCGCGTTGGTGAACTCCGGATCGGTTTATATCCCTTGATTCGTCGATCCAATCCATCCGTCACGATGACCGGATGAGAGGGCGAGGTGCATCGTTTTCAACGATGCACCTCGATTGCGCCTGATGCGAGCCCCGGCCGGGTTCCGGCAACCACGCGGCCGGGCTCGACGCCGGCACGGGCAGCGCCCGGCGCCCGACACGGCATCCGCCGCCGGGCATAGAATGCTCGCTTCGCCTCGCGCCCCTCCCGCATTCCCATGACCGCCACGCCCGACAACACGGAAATCGCCGCCCTGCACCTCATTGCCCTACACCGCGCGGGCATTCCCGGCGCGCGGCTGCCGGACGCCGCGCGCCCGGACGACATCGACTCAGCACTGGCGATCCAGCGCCGCGTCGTCGCGTTGTCGGGGGATGGCGTCGGCGGCTGGAAATGCGCGCTGCCGCCGCCGGGGCGCGTCGTCGTCGCGCCCATCCTCGCATCGCGGATCCACGACGCATCGAACGCGCCGTTCCCGGTCGCCGGAGACGCGCCCATCGTGCGCATCGAACCCGAACTTGCTTTCGTGCTCGATCACGACCTGCCGCGTCGCGATCGTCCCTACGACGAAGCCGAGGTACGTGACGCGATTCGCGACGTGCGGCTCGTGCTCGAAGTGCTGGGCTGCCGTTACGCGGAGCCCGAACGGGCATCCGCCTTCGAGCTGCTCGCGGACAACCAGTTCAATCAGGGGCTATGTGTCGGCCCCGTGGTGCCGGACGGCCTGCACGTCCCGCTCGACGCCATCGCGCTCGATTTCCACGGCGCGCTCGATCGAACGATCGACGGCCGCCATCCGGACGGCGATCCGCTCAAGCCCTTGCTCTGGCTCGTCAACTTCCTCGCCGCACGCGGCGAACCGGTTCGCGCCGGCCAGATCGTGACGACGGGCTCCTATGCAGGCGCACTCGACGTACCGCGCGGCCAGCCGCTCCGCGTGAACTTCGGTGCGCTCGGCGCGCTCTCGATGCAGGGATTCGCCTGAACATCGGCGGCCTCCCCTGCCGGATTCGCCGGCCATCCACGCGGCATGGGCGAGGAGCGCCGCGATTCCGCCCGGGCGCGCCGCCGGCTGCGCGCCGGTTCTCCACTCGCCAGAACGCTCAACCCGCCGCAGACCACCCGATCGACCGCTTCAGATACAACGCGAGCTGCGCGCGCGAAAACGTAGGCTGCTCGATCCCGCTGCCGGCGAGGCATTCGATGACGTTGCGGCAATCCCACTGATAATTGTCCTGATAAAGCTCGACCGTGCTCAAGCCGTTGCGGATGTTGTCGTTGAACAGGCTCAACAGCGGATAAAGCGGCGCATCGACATCGCCCTTCCAGGAATCGAGCCATTCATGGAACGGTACGATGCGCAGGTTCAAACCGAAATCCCGATTCAAGCGCGCAAAGAATTCCAGGAGCGTCAGATTGGTGCCGGGTGAATTGATCAAGTTGAATTTCCGTCCCAGCGCCTCGGGCTTGCGCGAAATGTACGCGAGCGCCTTCGTCATGTAGTCGACCGTGCTCAAGCCTTCGCGCAGATCGTGCAGATCGGGCACGGTGCCGCGCGCGAGGCAGGTCTTGACCAGCCTCCCCCACCATTGATAATCCGCGCTCACCCCGGTTTCGCTGTGGAACGTCGCGTAGCCCAGGCGGAACGTCATCAGCGGCAGTCCGCGTCGCGCGGCCAGGTCGGCGATCTTTTCCATCACCCACTTGCTGCGCGTATAACCGATGTCCTCGAGCACGGCGCCCAGGTTCTGGTCGATATCGTCCGCCTCGGTCATCGAGGTCTTGCCCGTGAAGCGATGCCCCCAGCTGTAGACCGAGATCGTCGACAGCATGACCAGCGCCTTGGTGCGCCGGCTGCCCGCGAATGCCACGATCTGCAGCAAGCCGTCGACGTTGATCTTCTTCATGTACGAGTAAGGCTGGATGAAGTTGACCGCGCTCGCCGAGTGATAGACCACATCGATCTCGTCGCTCAACGCCGCGTAGTCGGACGCACTCATGCCGAGGTGGGCCTTCGTGATATCGGCCGGCCAGACGCGGATGCGCGCCATGTCTTCCGCCTTCACAGGCAGGTCGTACTCGCGTCGCTTCGCCTCGATGCGCGCACGGCCCGCACTCGCGTCCTCGGCGCGGACGAGGCAATGCACCACCGCCGACGTCGTCGCGAGCAGTTCGGCGAGCAAGTGGACTCCGACGAAACCCGTCGCGCCGGTCAGCAGGATCGCGCGGGGCCGGCTCAGCCGGGCCGGGTCGAACGGGCCGCTGAAATCCGCCTGGGCGGGCACGCGGATGTCCTGCTCCAGCGCATAGGTCGGCTCGCGTTCGAGTTCCGGCGCGGTCGCGGCCACGCGCCGCTCGATCTCCGCCGCGAGCCCCGCGACCGAGGCGTGCTCGTAGACCTCGCGAATCAGCATCTTCACGCCCGCCGCCTCCGACAACGCCTTGACGAGCTTCGCCGTCAGCAGGGAGTTGCCGCCGATATCGAAAAACGAATCCGTCTTGTGGAAGTGCGCATGGCCGATGAGCGCGGCGAATGCATTCGCGACCTGACGCTCGGCGGCGCTGTACGGTTCGCTTTCCGCCCAGTCCGGTTGCTGTTGCGCATGAAAGCGCTGCCGGAGCGCGTCCCGATCGGTCTTGCCGTTCACCGTGGTCGGCATCTCGTCCAGCAGCAGATAGCGGACCGGCCACATGTAGTCGGGCAGGTAGTGCCGGACAGTCGCCTTGAGCGCAGCGATGACGCGCGCGGGCGATGCCGTGGCGTCGCGCGGCACGACGAACGCGACCAGATCGACACCGCTCCCGGCCGCGTTGGGCACGGTCAGCACGCTCGCCTTGCGCACCTCGACCGCGCGCATGAGCGTGCTCCGAACCTCGTCCGGCTCGACCAGGTTGCCTCGTATCTTGACCTGGTCGTCCCGGCGACCGAGGAACTGGATCGCGCCGTCGTCGAGCGTGCGTCCCAGATCGCCCGTGTGATAAACGATCCGTCCGGGCTGGTTCGGATGCGGGCGGAATTTCATGTGGGTCAGATCGGGGTTGCCCAGGTAGCCGCGCGCCAGGCACGGTCCACCGATGCAGATTTCACCGACTTCGGGCGTGGGCACGATGCCCCCCGCCTCGTCCAGGATCAGGATTTCCGTGTCGTGGATCGGGCGGCCAATCGAATCCGGCCGACCCAGCGTCGCGCTCGGCACTGGATGGCAGGTTGCGAAGATCGTCGCTTCGGTCGGGCCGTAGTAATCGATCAGCGTGTATCGGATGCCGTCCGTATCGACCGGGCCGAGCTTCTCGCCTCCCGTGAAAAGATACCGGAGGGCGAGCCCCGCCGGCTGACCGAGGGCGACCACATCCGCGACCAGCACGGTCGGCACATAGGCATGCGTGATCCGGTGGCGGATGAAGAAACCGACCAGCGCGTCGACGTCGAGGCGCGTTTCGTCGTCGGGCAGGAACAAGGTCGCGCCCGCCGTGAGCGTGGACCAGATCTCCCACTGCGAGACGTCGAATCCCAGGCTGGCCATCGACGTCGCCCGGCTCTCGCCGGTCATCGCGAAACGCGCGTTGTGCCAACGCATGAGCGCGGCCACGGCCGCGTGCTCGACGATCACGCCCTTGGGCGCGCCGGTGGAGCCCGACGTAAAGATCACATAGAGCGCATCGTTCGCCGCGCTCTCGTGCGGCGTCGGGCTCGGCGCATCCTGTTCCCGATGCTGCGAGCACAACTGCGCGATGCTGATGTACGAACCCGTTCCGCTTGCGGCCGGCTTGCGCGTGGTCAACGCAAGCGGAGCGTTGCACTGCGCCAGGATGTGCTGCCTGCGCGCGTCGGGATAGCGCTCGTCGATCGGCACATAGGCGGCGCCCGCCTTCAGCACCCCGAGTATGCCGACGATGAAATCCGCATTCCGTCTCGCCTCGATCGGCACCAGGCTGCCGGGCCCCGCGCCGTGCGCCGTCAGCGCGGCGGCGACCGTGTCGCTTCGTCGGTCGAGGTCGCGGTAGTTCAGCGTCTCGTGTTCCGAGACCACGGCCGGCGCATGGCCCGCGAGCGATACGCGGCACCGGAACAGTTCCAGCAAGTTCGTCTGAGTGGACATGGTGCGCGCCTCCCTGTCAAAAAGTAAGCACACCTCAGATAAAGAAAAGAACCAGTTCCATGCGGGCCGCATGCGGGAGACGCTGCATTTCACGCGTATTTTTCGCTATCCACTATAGGAAGCCCTATTGCTCATTTCCAGGAAATTCCGGCAGTGCGATCGAGACCACGGGCGTGCGGGCGATACGCATTCCAGGTTGTGCACGCCGCCCCGTCGCGCCGGCGAGCGCACATGAAAAAAGCGGCTCTTTCGAGCCGCTTTCAGCCTACCGTCCCGCGCGTGTCGCTCAGCGCGACATCATGTTCATGCTGACGTTGTGCATGACCCATATCGTGCCGATGATCAGGATGCCGGTGGTAAGCACCGTATAGCTGAACGCCATGACGTTCCAGCGCTGCCCCGACGAGCTGTTCATGTGCAGGAAGTACACGAGGTGCACGACGATCTGCACGAACGCGAGCACGGCCGGCGCGATCAGTGCCGCGTGCGGCGGCAGGCCGCCCCACGTCACGACCCCGAACGACGCCGCGGTCAGCACGACCGACAGCACGAAGCCCGCGGCGTAGCTGCCGACGCTGCCGTGCCCGGCATCAAGTTGAGAGGGATGCGACTGGTCCATTCAGATCACGCTCGCGAGATAGACAAAGGAAAACACGCAGATCCACACGATGTCGAGGAAGTGCCAGAAGAGGCTCAGGCAGGTCAGGCGACGCAGGTCGCGTTCCGACAGCGTCGCGCGGCCGACGATCTGCGCGGCCAGCACGACCATTCACACGAGGCCCACGGTCACGTGCAGCCCGTGCGTGCCCACCAGCGTGAAGAACGCGGACAGGAACGCGCTGCGCTGCGGCCCCGCGCCTTCGGCGATCAGGTGCGAGAACTCGCGCATTTCCATCGCGAGGAACGCCGCGCCGAGCACGAAGGTCACGGCGAGCCAGGCGAGCAGCGCGCCCTTCATCTGGCGATGCGCGGCCAGCATGGCGAAACCGTAGGTGATGCTGCTCAACAGCAGCGCCGCCGTCTCCAGCGCCACGCCGGGAATGTCGAACAGGTCCTTCGTGGTCGGGCCGCCCGCGTAGCACCGCGAAGGTGGCGAACAGCGCCGCGAAGATCACGTAGTCGGTCATCAGGTACAGCCAGAACCCGAACACCGAATGGGACGGCGGATGATCGCCATGATCGTCGGCGTGATCGTGCAGGTTCACGTCGAGAGTTTTCTGCAACATCAGTTGACCTCCAGTTCCAAGTCGTCGACGCGCGTCTCGATGCGCTTGCCGAGGCGGTTGTCCTCGATCTTCCGGACCGTCGACGCCGTCGTGAAGAAGTGATGCAGCCACACGAGGAACGACAGCACCATGATCGCGCAGGTCGCGTAGACCATCGTCCGGTAGCCGAACAACGGCTTCTTCGCGAAGGTCGCGATGACTTCCGAGAAGATCCCGAACGCCGGCAGGATCAGGATGTGCACCTCCGTATGCCCCCACGCCCGGATCAGGTTCAGGTACAGCATCGCGTTGCCGCCGGCGTCATTCGTGAAGAAATGCATGCCGAGGTAGCGGTCGAGGGCGAGCAGCGCGAGCGTCGCGGTCAGGATCGGGAACGACGCCATGATCAGCACGTTGGTGCGCAGCGCGGTCCAGGTGAACACGGGCATCTTCATCAGCGTCATGCCCGGCGCGCGCATCTTGATGATCGTCACGAAGAAGTTGACGCCCGAGATCTGCAGCGCCCACAGATAGTAGTCGCCCCCCCGGGCTGAACTGCAGCTCGGACAGCGGCGGATAGGCGAGCCAGCCGGTCCGCGCGAATTCGCCGATCACGAGCGACAGGTTGATCAGGATCGCGCTGACGGCCGTCATCCAGAAGGACAGCGAGTTGATGAACGGGAACGCGACGTCGCGCGCGCCGATCCGCAGCGGCACGATCAGGTTCATCAGGCCGACCATGAACACCATCGCCATGAAGAAGATCATGATCACGCCGTGCGCGGTGAAGACCTGCTCGTAATGGTGCGGCGGCAGGTAGCCGGGCCCGTTGGCGCATCATGATCGCGTCGGCGAAGCCGCGCAGCAGCACGATGAACGCGATGATGATGTACATCACGCCGATCTTCTTGTGATCGACGCTCGTGAGCCATTCGCCCCACAGCCATTTCCATCGGCCGGTGATCGTCAAGGCCGCGAGAATGCCGATCACGACCAGCTCCATGAAGGCGCCCGCCCCCATGATGATCGGCTGGTCGAACGGAATCGCCGAAAGTGTCAGTTTGCCGAACATGCGTTATCCCTTCGTGCCGCAGGCGGCGTCCTTCAGGTCGAGGACGTGGCCATCGTTGTATTTCGCGATGATGTTGTGGAAGAGCCGGGGATCGACCGACGAGAAGTAGCGCACGGGCGCCTTCTCGCTCGACTCGGCAACCGTGCGGTACACGCTCATGTCGAGCCGGTCCGACGACGCCCTCACCTTCTGCACCCAGGCATCGAACTTTTGGCCGACAAAGGGGGCGCCTGACCGGATTCGGTGCGCTGCGGGAAAGTGAGTCCTGCTGTCGGGCTCGGAGACGGATGCGGTCCGACGGGGGGGCGAAGCAGAAACCCGGCGTGCCGGGCTGCATGGATTCATTCAAAATACTTTCAATACGGATGTCGCAGCCGTGCGTCCCGCACCGCGCCTTACGCGTCACGCGCCGGAGTACAATGCCGGCACGGGGTGATCCGCACGCCACCGCCTTTCAAGATTCCGAATCAAAAGAGGTAGCCATGGTGTTGCTCAGTGATCTGGCGGTCAGCCCGCCCGTCACCCGCTGCAAGTGTTGCGACGGGCCCGCCCGCTTGTGCGGCGTGGTCGATTTTTCCCGCAGTTGTCTCGATCTGGTCGGCCCGCGGGTCATGCCCTACGCGGGCGTCCCGATCTATTACCACCGGTGCGAGCAATGCGGCTTCGTCGCGACCCACGCGTTCGACGCGTGGTCTCACGAGGATTTCGCCGCGCACATCTACAACGACGAGTACGTGCGCGTCGACCCCGACTATCTCGGCGCGCGGGCCGCGCAGAACGCCGAGATCGTCGCCGGCAATTTCCCCGAACTGGCCGGCGTCGCGATCCTCGACTACGGCGCGGGCCTCGGCCTGTTCGAACGCGAACTCAAGGCCAAGGGCTTCGCGCACGTCGACTCGTTCGATCCCTACACAGGCAACAGCATCCGCCCGACGCGGCGTTACGATCTCGTCGTCGCGTTCGAGGTATTCGAGCATCATCCGCAGCCGCAGGCATTGATCGACGAGCTGGCGGGATTCCTCGAAGACGGCGGCGCGCTGTTGTTCAGCACCACCCTCGCCACCGACGCCGCGCTTCAAGCCGGACTCGAACGCTGGTGGTACTGCGCGCCGCGCAACGGCCACATCTCGTTCTTCACGCTGCATGCGCTCGCGCGGATCGGCGCGCGGCACCAGTTGATCCCCGCGTCGTTCACCGACGGCATTCATTTCTATTTCCGCGGCGAGCCGCCCGCATGGGCGAAGCGCTTCACCCATCAGGTCTGGCAAGAATGACCCCGCGCGCGGTCACGCCGCGCTGAAGGCGCGCCGGAAGCGCGCGCGCTGGTCGAGCGGCACGAGGCAGTCGATCACGCACTTGCGGGTATGGCCGCGCACGCCGCCCGCGCAATACTCGGCGGACTGGGTCGGGTCGAGCGAGGTGCCGCGCAGGCTCCCCGTGACCGTGAGATCGTGTTCCAGCCGGCAGCGCGTCGCGATGGCCCACAGCACGTCGTCCGCCGCGTGCGCTTGCACGTCGGCATCGACGAGCACCAGGTTCTTGGTCGACGCAACCTGTTCGAGCGCCAGCCGTGCCGCCTCGCGCAGCCGCGCGTCGTCCCCGGCGTCGCGCGGCGCGCATTGCAGCACCGTGAACAGATGGCCGCCGCCCGCCGCCAGCGCGCCGACGTCACGCACCAGCGAACCTGCGCCGCCCTGCTGCAGCACCCGCCACACCGCCGCTTCCTGGCCCGCGCCCAGCAATTCCGACTGCTCGCGCCCCGGCCCGCTGACCGCCTGATAGCACGCGCCCTCGCGATACGCGAGCGCGCTGACGGCCAGCACCGGCACCACGCCCGCCGGCGAGTAGTAGCCGAGGTATTCGGGCATCGCATGGCCGCCCGGCGTATCGCCCTCGCTCGCCTGTTCCGCGCCGAGGCTGCCTTCGAGCACGATCTCGGCGTGGTCGATGCACCAGCCCGGCTGCGACGCGCATGGGGCCAGCCCCACCGGCCGGCCGCGCAGCGCGCCCGCGACGGCCAGTTCGTCGTCGCCGAAGCCGAGCGCGGGCGCGCTCAGCGCCGCCGCGTAGTAGAGCGCCGGATCGAGCCCGATGTTGATCGAGACCGGCAAGCGCTCGCCGCGCGCCACGCATGCGTCGAGCATGCGCCGCAGATGGCCGGACGAGCCGAGCGCGATCGTCGCCGAACCGTGCTTGAGCGTGATCCGGTGCACCGAGGCATTCGCCGCCCCGCTCACCGGGTCGCGTGCATAGGCGAGCCCGAGCGTGACGGTCGGCCCCGGATCGCCCGCCGAACACGTCAGCGCCGGCAGCCACGCGCGCAAATCGGGATCGCGCACCACATGGCGCGGCGTCGGCGCGCGCACCGGTTGCGGCGGCAACGGCCGCGCGAGCGCGTCGGCGAGCAGCGCGCCATGCGGCGTGCGCGGATCGGCGCGACCGTCCGGATCGAGCCAGAAGCGCGTGCGCGCGCGGCTGCCGAACACGCCCAGCAGCACCGGGAACGCGCCGCGCGCCGGCGCATGGTAGCGCCGCAGCGGCTGCTCGGCGCTCATCCACGCGCCGTGCGATGTGCGATACGACGCGAGGTAATCGTCGAGCAGCGCAAGCTGCGGATCGAGGCGCGCATCGATCTCCTCGATGCGCCCGCCGTGGCGTTCGAGCGCGGCGAGCGCGCTGCGCAGGTCGACGATGTCGCTCATCGCAGGCGCCCGCTCATTCCGTTGCGCGCGCAACCGCGCGATGCGGCGCATCCGCCGCGCGCCGCGAGCCGGCGATCGCGAGCAGCGCGACCGACGCGAGCGCGCACAGCGCGCTGAACACGATCGACACGGCGTAGCTCTGCGACAGGTCGAACAGCAGGCCGCCGAGGCTGCCGCCCGCGATCGCCGCGATGCCGACCGAGATGTACAGCGCGCCCAGGATCGCGCCGAGGTTCGCGGTGCCGAACCAGCTGGCCGCGACCGACGGATACAGCGAGATGCAGCCGCCGTTGGCCGCGCCGAACAGCAGCGCGAACACGGCGAGCGTCGCGAAATCGTGCGCGCCGAGCCAGCACAGGTTCAACACGGCGAGCGCGAAGGTCAGCCACCCAAGCAGCTGGCGCGCGCCGAGCCGGTCGGCGAGACTGCCGAGCAACAGGCGGCCGCCGACGTTGCCGACGCCGATCAGGCCGATCAGCAGGTTCGCCTCGGCGGCGGACAGGCCCAGCTGGCGCGCATACGGATTGATGTGCACGAGCGCGAGGAACAGCCCGACCGAGCCGAGGAAGATCGCGCCGAAATACCACCAGAACCGCGCGCCGCGCGCGGCCTCGGCCAGCGTCAGATCGGCGCCGCCGCGCGCGGGCGCGGCCGTCGCGCCGGCGGGCGCGGTGTCGCCGTCCGGCAGCAGGCCCAGCTCCTGCGGCTTGCCGCGCATCTGGGTCGCCGCCGCGAGCCCCACCAGCGCGATCGCCGCCGCGAACACCCGCATCGTCGAGGCCCACGACATCTGCTGCATCAACCAGCCCGCGGCGCTCGGCCCGATGAAGGTGCCGAGCCCGGTGCCCGCGAGCGCGAGCCCGGACGCTCGGCTGCGGTAGCGCACGAACCAGCGCTGCACCGCGGTCACGCTCGGCACGTAGACGAGCCCGACGCCCAGCCCGACCAGCACGCAGAACGCGCCGAGGAACACCGGCAGCGAGCCGCCCGCGAGACTGCTGACGAAGAAGCCGAGCGCGAGCAGCACGATGCCGATGCCGACGACGGTGCGCGTCGAGGTCCGGTCGGCGACCGCGCCGGAGAACACCCCGACCGTGTAGTAGATGAACGCGGTCAGCGAGAAGACCGACGCCACGGGGAAGCGCCCCGCGTCGAACGTCGCCTGCAGCGGCACGAAGAACGCGCCGAACGAATAAGCCGCGCCGAAGATCAGCGCGAGCAGCAGGTGCGCCGCGATCACGACGCTCCATCCCTTGAAGAAACCTGTGCGCATGGTCGTCCTCCTGTCCGCGTCGCTCAGTAATTGACGTCGAGCACGCTCGACGCCGTCCCCGCCACGCTGACCCGCACCAGCGTGCGCACCTCGATGCCGGTCGCCGCGCGCACCCGCTCGACGCCCGCGTAGTCGGCCTTCTCCGCCACGCAGACGATCTGCTCGACGCTCGCGCCCGCGCGCCGCACCGCCTCGACCAGCCCGATCAGCGTGCCGCCCGTGCTGATCAGGTCGTCGACGATGATCACGCGGTCGCCCGCTTCGACGCCGTTCAGGTACAGCTCGCCCGAGGTGTACTCGCAGCCGAACTCGACCTTCACCTGCCCTTCGAGGCCCGACGGATACCAGCGCGCGATGCCGAACGGCAGGCCGGACAGCAGCGACACCGCGGCGAGCAGCACGCCGCCCTTGTCTTCCTCGCCGACCAGCTTCATGCCGGGCTGCACGTCGAGCGCCTCGCACACGCGCCGCGCGGCCTCGCGCAGCAGCGGCGCCGGCGTGGCCGGCACCTGCTCGGTCAGCGAGTTGACCAGGAACTGCCGGCCGTTGATCTCGACGAGCGGCCGCGCGTCGAAGGCGTCGCGCAGCAGGTCCGGGGCGTCGGCGCTCGGCTGCGGGCGCGCATCGCGATCCGCATCGCGCACCGCCGCGACGAACGCGCGCAGCTTGTCCGGATCCTTGCGGGTCGCGCTCGCGCCGACGCCCGAGCTGACGTCCACCCCGGCCGGCGCGAGCCGCGCGACCAGCTGGCCGACGTTGTCCGCGTGCAGGCCGCCCGCGACGATCACGGGGCGCGCGAAGCGCACGCCGTGCAGCCGGTCCCAGTCGAAGCGCTGCCCGGTGCCGCCCGTGAGGCCGGCGACGGAAGCGTCGAACAGATAGGCGCTGACCCGGTAGCCGTTGGCCACGGCGGGATCGAAGTCCGCGCCGACGCGAAAGCCCTTGATCACGGGCCGGCCGACCTGCTGGCAGTACGCGTCGGTTTCGCTACCCTGCAATTGGACGGCCGCCACGCCCGAGATCTCGGCCATCGCGCGCACGTGCTCGATCGGTTCGTCGACGAAGATGCCGACCGTGGTGACGAACGGCGGCAGTTGGTCGACGATCGTGCGGGCGTCGCGCGCGCTGATCTGGCGCGGGCTCGCGGAAAACACGAAGCCGAGTGCGTCCGCGCCGGCTTCGAGCGCGGCGAGCGCGTCGACGAGGGTCGTGATGCCGCAAATCTTGATACGCGTGTTGATCATGCTGGAATCTCGCTGAGAAAACGCTGGAGCAGCCGTTCGGCGGCCCCGCTGTCGAGCGCGCCGCGTGCCGCGGCTGCGCCGTCGATGAAAGTGGTGGCGCGCCCGCCAAGCACGAGCAGCGCGCCCGCCGCCGCGACCGCGGTGTCGCGGCGCGGCCCGGGCTCGCCCGCGAGGATCGCGCGGCACAACGCGGCGTTGCGGGCCGGATCGCCGCCCGCGAGATCCTCGACGCGGCATGCCGGCAAACCGAAGTCGCGCGCGCTGACGCTGAAGGTGTCGAGCGCGCCGCCGCGCACGCGCGCGATCCGCGTCTCGCCCGCGCAGCTGATTTCGTCGAGGCCCGCCGAGCCGTGCACGACGAACGCCGCGTCGCGGCCCAGGCGCAGCAGCGCGGTCGCGATCACGTCGAGCAGCTCGGGCTGCGCGACGCCGACGATCTGCCGCCGCACGCGCGCCGGATGCACGAGCGGGCCGGCCAGGTTGAACAGACTGCGCACGCCGAGCGCGCGCCGGATCTCGCTCACGCGCGGCGGGAAGCGGTGGTAGCTCGCGGTGGCGACGAACGCGAAGCCGCAGGCCGCGAGATCCGCCGCGATCCGCGCCGGCGTGCTGCTGCGCGCGACGTCCGCGCCGAGCGCGGCGAGCAGGTCGCTGCTGCCGCACGCGCTCGTCACGCCGCGATTGCCGTGCTTGATGACCGGCACGCCGGCCGCGGCCGCGATCAGCGCGGCGACGGTCGAGATGTTGAAGGTGCCCGCGCGGTCGCCGCCCGTGCCGCCGATGTCGAGCGCGTCGCAATCGGGCGCGAGGGGCGGCGGCGCGCTGCGCGCGAGGATCGCGTCGACGGCGCCCGCGACTTCGTCGGCCGTCTCGCCCTTGCGCGCGAGCGCGACCAGCAGCGCGGCGCTTTCGAGGTCGGTGTAGTGCCCGTCGAGGAGCGCGGCGACGAGCGCCGCCGCCTCGGCGCGCGCGAGGTCCGCGCGGGTCTCGACGAGCGTGCGGATCAGCGCGCGATAGGTGGGCGCGCTCATGCCGCCGCCCGGGACCCGGCGCGCAGCTGCGCGAGCACCTCGTCGAGCGGCAGCACGCGCCCGAGCACGTAGCCGACATGCTCGAGCGCGGCCTCGTGGCGCGCGGGCGTCGTGCCGGCCACGCACTCGCGCGGCACCAGCACGCGATAGTCGAGCTGCAGCGCATCCTGCGCGGTGGCCCGCACGCAGACGTCGGTGGCGACGCCCGTCAGCACCAGGGTGTCGACGCCGAGGCCCTTGAGCAGCAGATCGAGATCCGTCGCGAAGAAGCCGCTGTAGCGGCGCTTGACGAGCACGTAGTCGGAGGCGGCGGGCGCGAGCGCGTCGATGATCTCGATGCCGGGCGTGCCTTCGACGCAATGCTCGGTTTCGCCGTATTCGAGTTCGAGGCCGAAGTCGACCTTCTGGCGTCGATGCGCTTCCTGGGTGTAGATCACGGGCAGCCCGGCGTCATGCGCGAACGCGCGCAGCCGCAGGATCGCGGGCACGATCGCGGGCGCGCCCGCGCATGCGATCGGCGCGCCGGGCTCGACGAAATCGCGCTGCATGTCGACGATCACGAGTGCGGCGCGGTGGGAATGGGCAGATTTCATGGCGACTCCGGGCGCGGTCACGCGAAATGGGTGGCGACGATCTCGGCGAGGCCGGCGTAGCTGTCGCGGATCAGGTCCAGCTCGTCGAGGTGGTCGAAGCCCATCACGTGCAGCACGCCGAAGCCGCCCGAGAGCGCCTGCATCTCCTCGATGCGCGCGCGCACCGTCGCGGGCGAGCCGACGATCCAGCAGTGCTTCGCGACATACTCGACCGTCACGTCGCTGTCCGGCACCGCCGGATCGTGCTTGAGCAGGCCGAGCGCCTGATTGCCCGCCAGCATCGGCAGATAGTCCTCGCGGAAATAGCGGCCCATCTCGCCGTGCACCGCGCGCCGCCACGCTTCCTGATCCGTGTCGGCGACGAGGAACGGCCGGCTGACCCGCCACATGTCGCGCGACGGCACGGCGCGCCCGGCGTCGCGCGCGCCCTGCTCGACCACCGCCCAGTGCGTGTGCAGGTATTGCGGCGTGAAGCAGAAGCTGATCGGAATCCAGCCGTTCGCGCCGGCGATCCGCAGCGTCGCCGAGCTGGCCGACAGCCCGGTCACGCCGATCGGCGGATACGGCTTCTGCCAGGGCTTCAGGTGGTAGCTGCTGCGTTTTTGCGGCTGGTCCGCCGGCCGGCGCGCGGTCCAGAAGCGGCCGCGATGCTCGAACGGGCCGTCGCTCTCCCAGAAGCGCGTCATGATCGCGATCGACTCGGCCGTCATCTCGCGATGCACGCCCGACGCGTAGTCGATGTCGAACATCTCGAGGTCGAGGTTGGTGCCGCTCGCGCCGATCCCGACCATCAGCCGACCCTGCGACAGGTGATCGAGCAGGCAGATCCGGTGCGCGAGTTCGGCCGGATGATGGAACGGCAGCATGAACGCGCCCGGCGCGAGCCGGATCCGGCGCGTGCGCAGGAACGCCTGCGCGAGCAGCAGGTCGGGCGACGGGCACGGCTCGGCGGGCATCATGTAGTGCTCGCCGATCCAGGCTTCCTCGAAGCCGATCCGGTCGAGATATTCGAGCGTGTCGAGATCGTGATGATGGCCGTCGTAGAGCGAACGGGACGGCGGATGCGCAGGCATCAGGAAAGCGCCCAGCTTCATGGGTGTGTGTCCTCGGAATGGACTTCGCCTCACCCGGCGGCGCCGGGCGCGAAGTTCTCGGTTATCGACCCGCGCCGCCGGCAGCGGACGTGCTCGCGCACCGCCCGGCGAGCGGTGTCGCGCGTCCGGACGCCGGGGCCCGGGGTGCGGCGGTACAGCGGGAAAACCAGTGCTGGAACGGGAAAGCGATCGACGTGCGGCGGCCGGCGTCAGCGGCCGCCGCGCGGACGCGTGCGACGCGCGGCGCAGGGGTGCCGGGCGGGAGCGGGATGGCGGCGCTCGAACGGTTCCACGGTGCTCATCGATATCCTTGCGGTGAACTTCACGATTCAACGAGACATCCCCGCTCGCGCGGGTGTGACGAGGTCCTACAGATTGCCAGGGCGTGTTCCGGGGCCGGCCTCCCCCGGGCGCTGGCATCGGCGCGTGGGTCGGGATCGGGCGAGGCGGCGGGCCTTGCTTGTCTATACAAGGCGGAGAGACGAAAGCAGTCTATTAAGCCGACTGTCGAGTGACGATTCGTGTAAACCCTTCATCTGTTAATTAACGTGGCGCTTGAAAATGCGCGCGATCGTTAATCGCGGGTCAATATCCCGATAAGTGAACAGGCGTTACAGGTCAGTGGGCGGCGCGGTTGCGCAGGTTTTCGCGTACGCGCTTGGCGACGAGCACGGCGAGGTAGTCATGGATCCGCGCGCCCTCGCTGTATTGCGCGAGCGTTTCCTCGTACAGCCGCGATACGGTTTCAGGGGGGACGCGGGTTTCCGCCGCAATGGATTGGACCATTTCTGCGACGTCGATTTGGGCCATGAAGGTTCTCCGGAATGAACACGCGGACGCCCATTTAAATCCGATAAAATCCCGGCCGCCAATTGAATCGAGCAATCGCGCGCGGCCGGCTTTGCCTGCCGCGCTATCCGGTTCAGGGCGGGATGCCCGGCGTGCGCGGCCTCACCCGCCCAGCCGGTCGCCGTCGACGGGTCGGCCGGCCTGTGCGTTTGCCGCCCCGGGCTGGGACGCTCCGCGGTGCAGGACGAACATCGCGATGGCCAGGCACGTCCAGAACGCACTCAAGGCGATCGGGGTGTCGAACGGCAACAGCGTGGTGGCGGCAAGCGCCATGCCGAGCATCAGGTAGTAGGTCACGCCGAACAGTGCCCCGGCGCGTCCGAGGCTCGCGCCGTAGTGGCGCAGCGCGGGCGCCAGGAGGTTCGGAATGGCGAGACCGAATCCCGCGAATACGGGCAGCGCAGTCGCGGCCCACAGCGCGCCGGGGCGTGTCGACACGAGCCCGCAGGCCAGTTGGCCGACTACTCCGAGCAGTACGAAGATCAGGCCGAGCCGCACTCGGCGATCCGGGTCGATCCCGCCGGGCAGCCGACGGTTCCAGGCAGCGCCTGCGCTGCCCGCGAACGCCACGGCGAGCCCGACCCAGCCGAAGCCGAGACCGGGCAGTTCGCCGACCATGAACGGGCCGGCCGCGTAGAACGAGAAAACCAGCGTATTGAGGCCCGCGACCAGCGCCGCCGCGCGCCACAAGGCGGAATCGCCCGCCATGCGCAGCGCCAGCTGTTTCAGCGGCGTCGGGATCGGGGTGTCGGGCCGGGTTTCGTCCAGCCAGCGCGCGCCCGACAGCATCAGGCACAGCACCAGCGCCGCGATGGCCCACAGCACGCCCGGATAACCCTGCCGGTCGGACAGCCATTGTCCGGCCAGCGGGCCCACGGCGGGCGACCATGCCAGCACGATGCCGAGCGTGACGAAATACTGCGTCAGCGCAGGGCCGCTCAGGCGGTCGCGCAGGATCGTCTGGGTGGTGATCGAGCAGGTCGCCATGCCGAGCGCCTGGACGAAGCGGCCGAGCAGCAGCCATTCGTAGCGCGCGGCGACGAGCGCGATCAAGGTGCCGGCCAGTGCCAGCGCGAGACCGGACAGCAGCGCGGGACGTCGCCCCCAGCGATCCGACACCTGCCCCCAAAGCAGGACGCCCGCGGAAAAGCCGAGGAAGAACACGCTCATCACCCATTGCGTGTGAGCCGGGTCCAGGCGCCACGCGTGAGCGAGGTCCGGCAAGGCGGGCGCAAGGATGGTCTCCGCGATCTGCGGCAGCGCGAGCCACGCGATGACGAGCCATTTAGGCGGCAGTGTGGGGTTGAGGGTGGGTCGAGACGGTTGCATGGCGCTTCTCTTTGGTGCGATTCGAGTCGGGAAGGCCGGTAGCGTAGCCGCTGCGCGAAAGTTAAAATCACGCGACTCAGGCAAAAAACATCGCAAGACAGCCATGCCGTATTACGCGCCCGACGCCGTGGTCGATCCCGATCTCGCGACGTGCCCGATCGTCGGGCTCGCGGTGGACACGCATGGGCACGGCTCGGACTGGCACACGCATCGGCGCACGCAGTTGCTTTATCAGGCGGCGGGCGCGGTGACGTTGTATACGGGCGATCGGGTCGGACAGCTGGCGCCGTCGCAGGCCGTGTGGCTGCCCGCCGGGCTGCGGCATCGAACCACGATGCACGGCACCTTCATGTATCGAAGCCTCTATTTCGATGTCGAGACGTATCGCGGCTTGCCGACCTTCCCCGCCATCATCGAAATCAATGCGCTTGCGCGCGAGCTGATACTCCGCGTGACGGGATGGGCGGCCGACGCCGTGCTGACGCCCGCGAAGCGACGCCTCGTCGCCACTCTGCTCGACGAACTCGCGGCCGCCCACCGTGCGCCGCTGCATCTGCCGATGCCGCGCGACAAACGCTTGGCGGCGGTATCGCAGGCGCTGCTCGACGAGCCTGCCTTGCCGCTGTCGCTTCACGAGTGGGGCGAGCGGGTCGGGGCGAGCGAGCGAACCCTGGCCCGGGCCTTTGTGCGGGAAACCGGGATGACGTTCGCGCAGTGGCGCACGCAATGTCGTCTGGTGGTGGCGCAGTCGCGATTGGCGGAAGGCGAATCGGTGACGGCCGTGGCGCACGGCGTCGGTTATGCCAGCGACAGCGCGTTCATTGCGATGTATCGGCGGGTGTATGGGGTGTCGCCGGGGAAGTGGGTGCGCGGGGCTGGGTGATGTATGCGCGGGGCGGTATCGCTTTCGGGTACTGACCGGGGAGTCGAGCCGCAGTCGCATGGACCTCCCCTCGAATGCAGCAATGACATCGTCGGGCAGCAGAGTATCGAAACCTTGCGCTGTGCAAGTCGAGACCTGATCTATCAATCAGCGTTCAGATCTGATATTGGTTGGATTTCACCTCATCAAAGTCGATAATCGACCCACTGCCGCCGCTCCTATCGGAGCCATAGCAGCGTCCGTTCAAAGCATATCGGTCAGCACTGCATCTTCTAGATTCGATATATCAACCGAAACAACGATTTCGAACTTTGGCAGCGTAGTCGGATTCCTTCGGTTTATCGAGCCCATACGCCCTCCACTGCTCTACCCCATGGGCGGTGACAGCATCATAGTTGTTTTGCTCGTTGATCATTTTCTGGACGTCGTGGTTCACCAACTGAACGATCTCCCTACAGTCCATGTTTGGCGAAGATCTAATCTTGACTTGCAGCGCCTGCATTTCATGCACGGCAATCTGAACATGCCATTCCTCATGATCAGAAAGAGATCGATCGTAGAATGCCCAACATTCCTGATCTTGTGGCTGCAGTTCCCGAGTCGTCAACTTTGGCACTTTGACGACTAGATTGACGGCAACGATTGCCGTATCGGAGGAACACGTATTGTTTTCGACGAGAGATTCCGGTCCCAGTTTGACGGAATATGATGTGATCCCCTCATACCGTCCCTGAAGGTCCTTCTCCCTTTGGAGGCTGACCTTAATTGAATTCCATATTTCATTCCAGGTGCTACCAGACACGTTGTAGTAGTCCATCTTAAAGCTTAATTGGACATCTTTGTCGGTGGGCCCAGCAGCTCCGGCCATGGTGAGCAGGGAGATGCCCGCTACGCCCAAGCCAATCACTCTCCGCAGGACGGATCCCATAGAAAAGGCTCCTGGAAAAATTAAAGTTGCTCGGAGATTTAAGTCACCCCGGTGCACAATAAACTAAACTATACGTTGCTCCTCCGGAGGCTAAAACATGCGCTCCATCGTGCAAATGGTGTTAGGCCTTGTATTTTTGGCAGTTCTCGTTGGATCTGCGCAGTCAAAATCGTTTGTGAACACTTATGTGAGTTTCGACATACCAGACGATTGGCAATGCCGCCTCGAAGAGACAGAGTATGTCTGCCAGCCGCCCGCCGATCCGGATGGCAAGTACAGCATGATCGTGATCCTGGCGGCGAAAGAAATCGGGCCGATGGATAGCCCGCAACTCTATATTCAATATCTTCAGGATGATGTCGGCACGAAAGCTGGTGTTGAGACGGTTCGGGCGCCAACGAGCACACTGATCGGCCAAGTAATCTGGATCGATGCAATTTATTGGAACTCAGAGGTCAAAGACTACCAGACCCGCTATCTGGCCCGGACGGAGGGCAACCTTGGCGTTCTCGTGACATTCTCGGCTCATCGCAGTGTGGCCGATCAGTCCCAGGCCATTTCGGACCGGATCGCCAAGTCCCTCCAGGTCAACAGCTATCGCGCCCGGCCGGAGCTTGAGGAGGACAGGCACTGAATTGACTTCTCGGGCGTCAACTCTTGGCATGGGCATCCGTGAATCCTGGCATCAGGATGTTGAGGATGCCGTTGAAGCTCGGAATGGCGCCGAACACGTAATACCGGGCTTTATCGTGCCAGTTGGGCGTCACGTAGAGGGTCTGGGTGGCGGCAGGATTGCTCATCTGCTCAATCGCGCGCGTCAGCCACGTCGGATAATCGCCGTCTGGAGCTTGCGACAGATCGTACAGGACCATGGAACCGCTCACCCGTCTTGCCGTCAGGATGAAGGGACCACTTTTTAGAGTGTCAATATCCCGGCCGCCCTGAGCCGCGATCGTCTGTTGAGCTTGCTTCAAGAACGTTCTAGCCCCAGAAATGTCGTAGCGATCACCTAGGGTCTTGCAGTCGGCCTTGTCATCCTCGGACCAGGTTGTCACCGGCCAGACGAACGGGGCGATTTGCACATCCTGGCCGTAGGAATTGATCCGCATAGGCGTCCCTTGGTTGAGGGTGCCGCTGAAGCTCATGTAATTCAGGAACAGAGGGCAGAAGCGATCGATCTCCTCGCGACTTGTGAAGATCGGAACGGCATATCCGATCGCGTTGGCGGGCACCTGATCTTTGTGCGCCAGAACGTAGCCGTGAACTTCGATCAGTTTCTCGCCGGTGGGTGCCGGCGAATTGTTCCAGCCAATCGGCGGCGGCGCTCCGAGCAATCCGCCCCCTGCCGATGAGTTGGCGTCCGAGGCGGTTGTGCAACCCGTAGTCAAAGCCAACACCGCGCTCATGATTGCGCATCGCAGCCATGGGATTTTTACGGAGGTCATTTTTCGTCTGCCGCCTGCTTATCGTTCGCTGTCTGCGCGCGCGGATTTAGCAGTCTAAAGATCAACTCTGATCCGCCAGCGCCGATGACGAAAGCCATGAGGGCAACAGAAGTGCCAAGGCCGTTGAGTGGCCAGAAAAACGCCAAAGCGATGGCGCTCAGGACTACGCCAATCGCAACGGCCTTCACCGATAAGAGCTTGATCAGCATGACGACTCCCCATGTCCCCAAGGGCTCATCAAAAGGCAACCAGACCGAGCGCGCGCTAGCTGCGATCACCTCTCGGCTGACGCCAATCGCAGACGTTCCTCTGCTCGAAGCGAGTGTATCGAATTTCGCTACCAGGAGCCACCGGGCCACCGACGTTCACCTCACTCCGACGAGGGCTGCAGGGAGAGCCGGTATTTCCGCGGCTCTAACAGATTGAGCCGCCGGATGTTTACGTTACGTTCACAATCCAGATTTCCCGCCACCTGCCGCCGCGTCGACCAAGCGTAAAAGCTGACTCTTTGCCTCACGGATATCGATAGTCCGCATCCCTCAAGCTAAACCCAGCCAATCCCTCCCCGCCTCACTCCTCCCCATCCACCCCGAACAACTTCAACAACTCCCGCACCTTCGCCCCCAGTTCCACATTCACCTTCACCGACCGCTGCTCCGACACCGACCCATCCGGTTTCTCGTCGCGCTTGCGCTCGATCGTCACGCTGCCCTTGCTGGTCGCGAGCAGCAGCAGCCCGAACACGAGCGCGTTCTGCAGCACGTCCGCGCCTTCGAGAAACGCGAGCTGGCCGGCCTGCCCGACCGCCGCCTCGGTCTGCGCGCGCAGCGCATCGTCGTCCGCCGCACGCGCGAGCACCGCGCGCGCGAACGCGTCGACCTCCTGCCCCGAATCGGCGAGTTCGCCGATCAAGGCCTGTGCCCGCGCATAAGCATCGGCATCGACCCGTTCGCGCAGGCGCGCGTCGGCGTCCTGCGCGTCGTCGAGTGCGAGCGTGTCGATCGACAGCGCATACAGCGCCTCGATCACGGCATGGCCCGGCAGGCTGCTGATGGTGTGTTGGAGCGTCATCGAATCATTCCTTGTGTCTGTCTAATGGAGAAGCGTCAATCAAACCCATCGATCGGTTACAGCGTGGCCAGCCCGAACACGCTCAGCGAGCGCGCGATCCAGCGCGGCATGCCGTCGCGCTCGCGCGCGTCCGCCAGCCGCGTGACGAGTTCGGCGAGCGTGGCGGACGGCTCGTTCAGCCACGCGTCGAACAGCGTCGCCGACAACGGCTGGACATCGTTCATCAGCACCGGCCACTGCGGCGCGACGTAAACCAGCGTGCCCGCCAGCAGCATCGCGCGCTCGATGCCGAGCCGCTCGCGCGCCTCGGAAAAGATCGCCTGTCCGGAATCGCAGGCGCCCGAGACCACCACCTTCGGCGCATGCCGCAGCGTGGCGAGCGCGCCCCAGTCGAGCAGATGCCGCACCAGTGCCTCCGGATGGCGCGGCAGCGTCTTGGACGGCGGCAGATTGCCGTCGTGCGCGACCAGCAGTTCCGCGGTGTGCTCGGACACGCGGCCGTGGCAGGCGATCCGCGCCGCGTCGCTCGCAGCAAGCCCCGCGAGAATCGCCGGGCCGGTCGCCTCCGCGCCCGTCGCGCCGCGCCACGCGATCGCGTGCGCGTCACAGCTCGCATGCCAGCGCCGCGACGCCGCCGTGATCGCATCGATCGACTCGGGCAAGTCGCCGATGCGCCAGACCGCCGCGTCGAACACGCTGCGCGGCCGCCAGCCCGGCCTCACCCCCGCCGCGCGCGCCGCATGCTGCAGCCCCGCGTAGGCGAGCAGCGACGGCGCGAACGTGATCGATTGCCCCGCGGGCGCGGCCAGTGTGACGGGCGCCGTCGGCAAGCGACCGGAACTCCAGATCACGCGCGGCCTGCCGAGCGACACGAGCAGCCCGTACAGCGCCGCGTCGAGCTCCGGCCAGCCGCGCACGGTCGAGAGCGCGCCGGGCGCGGGGCGCATCATCGCGAACGGCAGCCTGAAGTGCAGCCGCCTGGCCACCTCGTGCCAGACCGCGGTCGGCAACGGGAAATCCACGACCCGCGACGTGAGGGCCGCGCCCTCGCGCTGCGTGACGACGAACGTCAGCCCACGCCCCCGTTCGACCGGCTGCACGATCACGGTGTCGTCGGATAGCCACCCGGCGAGCACGGCTTCGTCGAGCCGGTCGCACAGGCTGTCGATATCGTCGAAGCCCGCGCCCGAGCGTTGGCAGATCCGCTGCGACAGCACGAGCGACGATTGCAGATCCCCGAGCGCGCGCTGCATCGTCGCCTCCGTGCCGGACGTCGGGGCGTCGCCCGCTTCGCCGACATGGTGCGCGGCCCAATCCACGATCGGCTGCAAGGGGGCCAGCGCGTGATGCGGATCCGCCTGCGGATCGAGCACCGCGGCGAGCCGGATCACCTGGTCCAGCCCTTCGAGCGCATCGTCGGCCGCCGCATCGGCCTCGCCGCCGCCATAGCGCGCGAGATGGTAGCGCGCGGACGCATGAAGCGGCGTCGACAGATCGGACCAGCGCGCGAGATACGCGCGCGCGAAGTCCAGCACGTCGGCTTGCGATGCGCGCGCGATCGGCAGGGTCAGCAGTTTCGACAGGATCAGCGAGGCGGTCGGGTACTGGAGCAGGTCGATGTCGTCGTAATAGGCCACCAGCACCTCGACGTCCTGATCGTAGTCCGCCCGCTGCGCGTCGTCCGCCGCCCCGTCACGCAGCATCAATGCCGCGATGCCGCGGCACAGCAGGTCGTCGTCGCGGCTCGCCGACGCATGGATCGCGCGCACGATCGCTTCCGCCGTCGCGCGGTCCTTCGCCGTGTCGCGCGCGTCGAGCTGTCCGGCGATCCCGAGCCCGATCTGGCGGCGGGTCGGCAAGGCCCAGCCGTCGACCGGCACGCGCGCGACCAGTTGGTCCACCGTGCGCCGCATCACCGTCTCGTCCCGCTGAATCGACAGCACGGAGAGCCGGCTGTTCTGGACTTGCAGCCATTCCTCGCTCGTGGTCACCGCGGCCAGCGCGTCGAGAATCCGCATGGCCTCGCTCAAGTGGTTGCTTTCGCGCAGCGCGATCGCGCGGTTGCGCTCGTTGACGCGGACGTCCGCGTCGCGCAGGTCATCGCCAATCAACGCGCGGCACGCGTCATAGGTCGCGAGCGCGGCGGCGCTCTGCCCCGCATAGCGCTGCGCGTTACCGTATTCGGTCAGGAATGCGGCGCGGGTCTCGACGCGCAGGCTCTCCCAGGCCTCGCCGAGCGCAGCGCGCGCGCCGTCGAGCGTGGCCGGCGTCATCTTCACTTCGCCCATCTGGTGCAGCAGCCGAACGGCGTCGCACAGCAGCAGGATCAGTTCGTCCGCCCTGCCCGCGGCCAGCAGTCGCGCAGCGCCGGCTTCGGCGATACGCATCAGGTCGTGAGGCGTCGTGACGCCGTGCAGGTACTCGCGACACACGCCATGAAGCTGGTCGATCTCCACCTCGGCGATCACCTTCAGGAGCGTGGTCAGCGCATCGTCCGCGAAACGCAGCGGGAGCGCCGCGCGCGCACTGCTTTCGTCGAAGACGCGCAGCACCGAGAGGCCCGCGACCGACAGCGCGGTCCGCCCATCCTCCGCCGGCTCGGACGCGAGCTTCAGCACGGCGGCCAGCACCTGGTCGAAGCTCAGCGTGCGCCGCGCGAACGCGAGCGGCACGTGCTCGGCCGGGTCTTCGCGTTGGGCCTGGGTCAGCATCAGCTGGTACGCGACATAGGCCTCGCTCCACTGCACCACGCGCGGGTTGGGAAACGGCAGGCCGTCGTACTGCGCCGCATGCACGCCTTCGTAGGCGGCGATCGCGCGGCAGCCGTCGTAGTGCGCACGATCGTAGTGGACCATGCACGGGCCGAAGGCCTCGGCGATCTTCTCGCCGAAGGCGGCGAGCGTGGCGGGAATCAGCAGCTTTGGACGCGCCAGCACCTCGGGCAAGGGTGTGGTCCAGCGATGATCGGCGCGCGCGCAAAGGCCGAGCGCATACACGAGCACGCTGATTTCCAGCATGTCGGCGCGCGCGCGTTCGCGCCCTTCGTCGGTCATCAGCGGCGCGGCCTCGTCGGGCGGCAGATACGGCCGATCCCGCAGGTCCTCGCGGCCCGCCGCGACGGAGATCTGCACGTAGCCCGCCAGGATGCTCCATACCGCCGCCTGGAAGCGCGCCCCGATCAGATCCGGTTCGTTCAGGAAGCGCTGCATGAGGGCGGCGCGCCGCGCCGGATTGCCGGCGGCTGCCTTGAGCTGGTTGAGCAAGGCCACCTGGCCTTCGCAGCACCAGCGCAGCAGATGGGTCCGCCAGGCCCGCGCGTCCGCCATGACCTCGATCGCCGTGATCGGCCGCCCGAGGAGCGCGGTGAGCGTGCATGCGAGCGTGGCCGCGTCGATCTCCGCCGTCGCGCCCGGGTGGACCGCGGCCGATTCGCTGTCACTTGGCACGAACACGCTGGCGAAGCCGTGCCGCCCGAACTCGCCGCAGCGCGGACAGCGCCACCAGCCGGCGCCGCGCCCGGCGAACGCGTCGAACGGCGCCGCGTTGGCGGGAAAGTCGCAGATGATCAGCCCGACCCCGTTCATGTCGGGCATCGCGGCGACGTATTGACAATGCGCGCACGTCAACGGCGCGCGCCCGGGTTGAAGAAATGGTTGGTTCACGCGTGTTCCCCGAAGTTGATCGATGAGTCGATTCGGTTTCGTCTTGGCGATGCGCTGGCAGGCGCATCGCGATCTTCAGCGCACGCAGAGTATGGATAAATCGTCTGGCGATTGCCAGTGCTCACGGCGATTTTTCATGCCTTTTTCGTGCATGTCTGTTTCAGCCCATTTCAGCCGTTTTCCTGACGTTTTCCCGACGTTTTCCTGCGACGCACCCGAAGCACACGTTTGCACGCAATCGCCCGTGCATCGGGCGTCGCGCGGTCACAACCCCCCGATGAAGACAAGCGACACTTGACGATTGACCCTGGCACGATTTGCCGATACCTTATGCGCCATGGTCAACCCTGAATTCCTTCATCCCGGTACGCTGATCCGCCAGGTCTGCCTTGCGCGCTTCAACCTGAGCGTGACCGAAGGCGCGCGCGTGCTCGGCGTCAGCCGACAGGCGCTGACCAACCTGCTGACCGGCAAGGCCGGCATCTCGCCCGAGATGGCGCTCCGGCTCGACAAGGCCTTCGGCGGCGGCGCGGAGACCTGGCTGCAACGCCAGCTGCTGCACGATCTCGCGAAGGCACGCCTGCGGCTCGACGAACTGCAGGTCGTGCAGATGGTGCCCGAGCAGCAGCCCGGGCTGTTCTGAGCAACCGGCATGACGAGCGCGCCGAATCCGCCTGGCTGCTCGCCCGCCCGATTCGCGGGCATCATGACGGTCGCCCCCGCCACCCCGCCTCGACCGTTCATTCCGCCGCCGTGAGCAGCCAGACCAATTTCCGCGTCATCGCCGCCGTCGTCGCCAGCGCCCTGTTCATGCAGAACCTCGACAGCACGGTCGTCGCCACCGCGTTGCCGAGCATCGCGCGCGACCTGCACGTGAACGTGGTGTTTCTCAGCAGCACCATCACCGCCTACCTCATCGCGCTGACCGTGTTCATCCCGGTCAGCGGCTGGATCGCCGACCGGCTCGGCGCGAAGCGCGTGTTCGTCGCGGCGATCGCGCTGTTCACCGTGTCGTCGGTGCTGTGCGCGGCCGCGCACGACCTGCCCGCGCTGCTCGCCGCGCGCGTCCTGCAAGGCGCGAGCGGCGCGCTGATGGTGCCGGTCGGACGCTTGATCCTGTTCCGCGGCGTGCAGCGCAGCGAGATGCTCGCGGCCACGACCTGGCTCACCATGCCCGCGCTGCTCGGGCCGCTGCTGGGCCCGCCGCTCGGCGGCTTCCTGAGCGACGCGCTGTCGTGGCGCGCCGTGTTCTGGATCAACGTGCCGGTCGGCGTGCTCGGCTGCGCGCTCGCCGCGTGGCTGATCCCGGCCGGCGAGCGCGCGCCGGCGCGGCCGGCCGACCTGCGCGGCCTGCTGCTGGTCGGCGCGGCGCTGACCACGCTGATGCTCGGCGTCGAGACGATCGGGCGCGGCCTCGCGCCCGCGTGGCTGCCGCCCGCGGGTATCGCCGCCGGCGTCGCGCTCGGCTGGCTCGGCGCGCGGCATTGCCTGCGCACGCCCCATCCGGCCGTCGACCTGTCCTTGCTGCGGATCCCGACCTTTCACGCGGCGACCGTCGCGGGCAGCCTGTTCCGCGCCGGCGCGGGCGCGCTGCCGTTCCTCGTGCCGCTGACGCTGCAGGTCGGCTTCGGCGCGAGCGCGTCGCGCAGCGGGCTGATCTCGCTCGCGAGCGCGCTCGGCTCGCTGTGCATGCGCCCGCTGACGCGCATCGCGCTGCGCTGGCTGACGATGCGCGCGGTGCTGATCACGGGCAGCCTGTCGTTCGCGGCGATGCTCGCGACCTGCGCGACCCTGTCGTCCGGCTGGCCGGCCGCGGCGATCTTCGCGCTGCTGCTGGCGGGCGGCCTGAGCCGCTCGCTGAGCTTCGCGTCGCTCGGCGCGCTGGTGTTCGCCGACGTGCCCCCCGCGCAGCTGTCCGCCGCGACTTCGTTCCAGGGCACCGCGCAGCAACTGACCAAGGCGGTCGGCGTCGCGCTCGCGGCCGGCTCGCTGCACCTGACGATGCTCGCGGGCGGGCGCGCGCAGCCCGCGCATGCGGATTTCGCCTGGGCATTCGCCGCGCTCGCCGTGGTGGTGCTGGCCTCGTGGCCGATGTTCGCGGCGCTGCCCGCCGACGCGGGCGCGGGCCTCGACGGACCACGGCGCGGGGCCTCGGCCTGACGGCGGCGGCGGGAGGGGTGCATGGGTGCATGGGCGCGCCGCGCGCACCCGCCGCCGGGCAACCCGCCTCGCCCATGACGCGCCCGCCCGATTCCTCGGTCACGCATTCTCGCGGCTCAGGCAAGGGCTTCGGCACGTCTCTTATCGACCAGCGTCGGCACGCCCTTCGTCGTTCCTGTTGCGCCCCCTCGACCGTCGCATCCGACCGCAGCGTGCGCGGCCGCAGCGCTAACGCAACATGTCTTGCATCGGCCCGGCGATCGTGCGTCGCCACCGTTCCGATGCCGCCCCCTTGACCATCATGAGCGGTCGCGGCATTAACGCAACACGCCTTTCATCGACCCGGCGGCCATGCGTCCATCACCGCTCGACCTCGTCCCCTCGACCACCACGCGCGACCGCAGCGTCAACGCAGCACGCCTTTCATCGACCCGGCGGCCATGCGTCCATCACCGCTCCGACCTCGTCCCCTCGACCACCGCGCGCGGCCGCAGCGACTGCCCCGTCGCCTCATCCACGACGTGCCATCCTTGCTCGGCCAGTTCGTCGCGCAAGGCATCGGCGCGCGCCCAGTCGCGGGCCGCGCGGGCCGCGATCCGCGCCTCGGCCAGCGCGCGGATCGCCTCGGGCGCGACGGCCCCGACCGGCCGCCGCGTGCCGAGCCCAAGCCCCAGCACCATATCGAAGCGATCGAAGCTCGCGCGGCGCACCGCTTCCGGCAAATCGCCGCGCGCGACCGACCACGCCTGGGCAAGCGCGCGCGGCAGGTTCAGATCCTGGTCCAGTTCCGCGCCGAAGCGCGCCACCGCCGCCGGATCGGCCTCGCCGCCCTCGGGCCAGCTCGCGTACAGCGCGCGCAGCCGGTCGAGCGCCGCCTGCGCGGCATCGAGCGCATCCCAGGTGAAGCGCAACGGGCTTCGATAATGCGCGGTCAGGCACAGATAGCGGTACGCGAGCGGATCGATCCCGCGCGCCACGAGCGTTTGCAGGCGCAGGAACGCCCCGCCCGACTTCGACATCTTCTCCGCGTCCAGCGTGAGGAACTGGCCGTGCAGCCAGAAATTGGCGAGGCGCGTGCCGTACGCGGCCTGGGTCTGCGCGATCTCGTTGCTGTGGTGGACCGCGACGTGATCCTCCCCCCCGCAATGGAGATCGAACCACGGGCCGAGATAACGCGCCGACATCGCCGAGCATTCGATATGCCAGCCCGGAAAACCACGACCCCACGGGCTGTCCCATTCCATCTGCCGGCGCGCGTCGGGCGGGCTGAACTTCCACAGCGCGAAGTCGGTCGGCAGCCGCTTGTCGCCGAGCGCGACGCGCTTGCCCGGCTGCAGGCCGGCCCGGTCGAGCCGCGCGAGGAAGCCATAGTCGGGCTGACGCGCGGTGTCGAAGTACAGGCCGTCGCTCGTCCGGTAGGTGTAGCCGTTGCGCTCCAGCGTGGCGATGAAGTCGATCTGCTCGGCGATGTGGTCGGTCGCGCGGCACCAGACCGCCGGTTCGAGCAGGTTCAACGCGCGCCAGTCCGCGAAAAACGCCTGCGTGTAGCGCTCCGCGATCACCCACGCGGATTCGCCGGTGCGCCGGCTGCCCTTTTCCATCTTGTCCTCGCCCTCGTCCGCGTCGGACACGAGGTGGCCGACGTCGGTGATGTTCACGACATGCCGCACCGCGTGGCCGTGCCATTCGAGCGCGCGCCGCAGCACGTCCTCGAACACGTAGGTGCGCAGGTTGCCGATATGCGCATGGTCGTACACGGTCGGACCGCAGCAATACAGGCCGACGGCGTCGGGCTGCAGCGGTTCGAACGGGCGCACGGTGCGCGACCAGGTGTCGTAGAGGGCAAGCGGCATGAACGGTTCCGGTGAGGGCGGCGGAGCCGAATCGGCAGTCCGCGCGCCAAAAACAAAAAGGCCACCGGTTTTTCAACAGGTGGCCAGTGGGCGCTTCGTCAGGATCGCGCGAATCGACGCGCTACACGCAGCCTCCCCCCGGCCGGCTCGGACAGCAGGCAAGCGCGACGGCGGTGACGAACGGGAGGGTGTGCATGAACGGCATCGTAGCGGCTGGCGGCGCGACGGTCAACGCATGGACAAGCACCGCCGCGCGTGGTCAGATGATGGCCCCACAATCGAAGGAGCGCCGCCATGAGCCGCCCCGACTGCATCCGCCACTGGACCGAACTCGAAGATCCGGACCGCGCACACTATCCCGACTCCAGCGAGCGGATGGGCATCAACGCCCCGCTCGCCCGCAAGCTCGGGCTCACACGCATCGGCATCCACCACCAACGCCTGCTGCCCGGCCGCCGGACCTCGTACCCTCACGCGGAAAGCACCGAGGAGGAATTCGTCTACGTGCTGGAAGGCACGCCCGACGTCTGGCTCGACGGCCACCTGTACCGGCTCGCGCCCGGCGACGCGGTGGGTTTTCCGGCCGGCACCGGCCAGTGCCACACGTTCATCAACAACAGCGAAGAGGAAGTGCGCCTGATGGTGATCGGCGAGCGGCCGAGGGACGACAACCGGATCCGCTATCCGCGCAACGAAACCTACGAGGCCACCCGCGCGGACCGCTGGACCGACTGGCCCGCGCGTCCGCTCGGCCCGCATGACGGGCGGCCGGACCGCGAGCCGTCGTAGGCGCGAGGCGGAATCAGGCCGCCGGCCGCGTCGCCGCGAGGAACAGGATCGGCGGGCGCCGGCAATCGGCTTCGAGGTCCGGGCGCACCGCGAGCGCATCGGACACGGGCGCGGGTTCGCCGAGGTGGGTCAGCACGAAGCCGGCCTTCAGCAGCGTGTTCACGTAGGTTTCGACCGTGCGGTGGTACTTGATCACGCCGTCGACGAACCAGCGCGTGTCGCGCCGCCCTTCCTGCCGATAGCGGTCGACCGGCCAGTGCTGCCTGCGGCCTTCCTCGTCGCGCACCCAGCCGCTCGGATACGCGGTGCAGATCGGGTGCTCGACCGAGAACACGAGCCGCCCGTTCGAGCGCAGCGCGTCGCGGATCCGCTCGATCACCTCGACGTAATGTTCGACATAGTGCAGCGCGAGCGACGAGACGACGAGGTCGAACGCGCGCGGCGACGGTTGGTAGGTTTCGATCGAGCGCTGCAGATAGACGATTTCGTCATCGTCGGTGCGCGCGCGCGCTTCGTCGAGCATGCGCGACGAGACGTCGACGCCCGTCACCGACGCGGCGCCGTGCGCGCGCGCATAGCGCGCGAATTCGCCGAAGCCGCAGCCGAGGTCCAGCACGTGCAGGCCCGTCAGGTTCGGCAGCAGGCGCCGCAGCGCCGGAACTTCCAGCGCGCCGTTCAGGCCGCTGTCCTCGTCGCGCAGATCGCGGTAGCGCTCGAAGAAGGAAGCGTCGTCGTAGATGTTCTGTGGGGGATGCGAAAAATGGATGCTGGGATCGCTGCTCACGATGAACGCTCCTTGACCTAGGCGCTGTCCGGCGCAACGGGCGGCGGGCCGGCCGGAATGGAATGGAATCGCCGCGACGCTGATTGTATCGCTCTGCTTGAGAATTGAGCAGGTCGGGCCCCGCGCGCCGCGCGTTTTTTTGACCTGAACCCGCATGCAACCGGTTCCCCGCGCACGCATCCGGGTTTGCCAAAGGCCGCCCAGTCCAGTACCTTGACCGGCACGCCCGCCCTTTGCCCCTTATTTCCGGGCGGGATTTCGCCATTCGCTGCCCCGCAGGAGGTTTGTCTACCATGACGTTCCGCTTTCCGCTCCACGCCGCGCTGCTGGCGTGCGCCGCCGCCGGCGTGCTGGCCGCCGCGCCCGCCCGCGCGGCCGACGCCATCGTCGTCGGCTCGAAGATCGACACCGAGGGCGCGCTGCTCGGCAACCTGATCTCGCAAGTCCTCAAGGCGCACGGCCTCGCGGTATCCGACAAGATCGGCCTCGGCGCGACGCCGATCGTGCGCAAGGCGCTGACTACCGGCGAGATCGACATCTACCCCGAATACACCGGCAATGCGGCGTTCTTCTTCAACCGCGCCGACGACCCGGTCTGGAAGGACGCCGCGCGCGGCTACGCGCAGGCGAAACAGCTCGACTACGCGGCCAACCGCATCGTCTGGCTCGCGCCCGCGCCCGCCAACAATACCTGGGGCGTCGCGCTGCTCGCCTCGGTCGCGAACGCGCACCACCTGAAGACCTTCTCCGAGTTCGGCAAGTGGGTCGGCGCGGGCGGCAAGGTGAAGCTCGCGGCGTCGGCCGAATTCGTCAACAGCGCGTCGGCCCTGCCGTCGTTCGAGAAGACCTACGGCTTCAAGCTGCGCCAGGACCAGTTGCTGGTGCTGTCGGGCGGCGATACGGCGGCGACCATCAAGGCCGCCGCCGCGCAGACCGACGGCGTGAACGCCGCGATGGTGTACGGCACCGACGGCGCCATCGCGGCGGCCGGCCTCGTCGTGCTCGACGACAACCAGCGCGTGCAGCCGGTCTACGCGCCCACGCCGATCATCCGCGAGGCGGTGCTCAAGGCCCATCCGGACATCGCCGGCTACCTGCAGCCGGTGTTCGCGAGCCTCGACCTCAAGACGCTGCAGACCCTCAACAGCCGGATCCAGGTCAACGGCGAGCCGGCCGCGAGCGTCGCCGCCAGCTATCTGAAAGCGAAGGGCTTCGTGAAATGACGGATGCCGCGCGACGCGCCGCACGGCGCGCGCGCGTCGACGCCGTCGGCATGCTGGTCGCGCCGCTCATCGTCGTCGCGCTGCTCGGCCTGCCGTGGCTCACGCTGCGCGCGAACCGCATCGCCGCGGGCGCCGACCTGGGGCTGTTCCAGGCCTATCCGGCC
Organism: Burkholderia sp. FERM BP-3421; assembly: GCF_028657905.1. Lineage (NCBI taxonomy): Bacteria > Pseudomonadati > Pseudomonadota > Betaproteobacteria > Burkholderiales > Burkholderiaceae > Burkholderia > Burkholderia sp. FERM BP-3421. The sequence continues at coordinate 1,196,081 of NZ_CP117782.1, forward strand.
GGGCTCGCGGGCCTCGCCCTCGCGCTCGGCGCGCTCGTGGCCGGCTGCGCGCTGCTGGTCGGCCGCGCCGGCTGGCGGCTCGCGGCCGGCGTCGCGCTGCTGGCCGCGCTCGGCCTCTCGCTCGGCGCCGCGCCCGCGCGGCTCGTCACGCCGGACACGCCGCTCGCGCGGGTCTCGCCCGCCGCCGGCGCGTGGCTGTTGCTGTTCGCGGGCGCGGTGCTGAGCGCGGACGCGCTGGCGCGGCTCGCGCTGTCCCCGCTGGCCCGCCTCGGCGCGCTCGGCGCCGCGCTGGCGGCGCTCGCGGCGGCGCTGCACGGCGGCCTGTGGGACGGCCTGTCCGTGATGCAGGAATACGCGGTGCGCGCGGACAGCTTTCATGCGGAAGCCGCGCGCCATCTGGCGCTCGTCGCCGGCTCGGTCGCGGCGGCGCTCGCGGCCGGCCTGCCGCTCGGCATCGCGTGCGCCCGCTCGCGAACGCTGCGCAGCGCCTGCCTGCCGCTGCTGAACATCGTGCAGACGATCCCGAGCATCGCCCTGTACGGCTTGCTGATGGTGCCGCTCGGCCTGCTCGCCGCGCACCTGCCGCTCGCGGCGGCGCTCGGCGTGAGCGGCATCGGCGCCGCGCCCGCGCTGGTCGCGCTGTTCCTGTACGCGCTGCTGCCGATCGTCTCGAGCGTCGTGGTCGGCCTCGACCAGGTGCCGGCCGAGGTCGCCGAGGCCGCCGCCGCGATGGGCATGACGCGCGCGCAGCGGCTCGCGCGCGTCGAGCTGCCGCTCGCGCTGCCGGTGATCCTGAGCGGCGTGCGGATCGTGCTGGTCCAGAACATCGGGCTCACGGCGGTCGCCGCGCTGATCGGCGGCGGCGGCTTCGGCACCTTCATCTTCCAGGGTCTCGGCCAGTCCGCGACCGACCTCGTGCTGCTCGGCGCGCTGCCCACGATCGCGTTCGCGCTCGTCGCGGCCGTGGTGTTCGAAGCCGCCACCCGCCTCGCGCAAGGAGCCCGGGCATGATTGAAATCGACCACGTGAGCCGCGCGTTCGGCACCCTCCTCGCCGTCGACGACGCCACGCTGACGATCGCGCGCGGCACCGTGACCGTGCTGGTCGGCGCGTCGGGCAGCGGCAAATCCACCCTGCTGCGCATGATCAACCGCCTGGTCGAGCCCGGCCGGGGCGCGATCCGCATCGACGGCGTCGACACCGCCACCGTGCGCGAGGAAACGCTGCGGCGCGGCATCGGCTACGTGATCCAGGGCAACGGCCTGTTTCCGCACTGGAGCGTCGCGCGCAACATCGCGACCGTGCCGCGCCTGCTCGGCTGGCCCGCCGCGCGCATCGCCGCGCGCGTGCAGGCGCTGCTCACCCTGCTCGAACTCGACCCCGAGCGCTACGCCGGCATGCTGCCGCACCAGTTGTCGGGCGGCCAGCAGCAACGCGTCGGCGTGGCGCGCGCGCTCGCGGCCGAGCCGGCGATCCTGCTGATGGACGAGCCGTTCGGCGCGCTCGACCCGATCATCCGCGGCAAGGCGCAGGACGACCTGCTCGAACTGCAGCGCCGGCTCGGCATCACGATCGTGCTCGTCACGCACGACATGGACGAGGCGCTGCGGCTCGGCGACCAGATCGCGGTGATGGACGCCGGCCGCATCCTGCAGGCCGGCACGCCGGCCGAGATCCTGTCGCGCCCGCAGCCGGGCTTCGTCGCGCGGCTCGTCGCGGGCGCCGACCGGCCGCTGCGGCTCTTGTCGCTGACCCGCGCCGATACGCTCGCGGAGCCGGGCGCGGCCGACGGCGCACCGCTGCCGGCCGACGCGACGCTGCGCGACGCGCTGTCCGAGCTGCTCGCGCGCGGCGCCGACGTACTGCCGCTTGCGGGCGCATCGGCGAGCCGGATCTCGCTCGCGGCGATCCGCGCGCACGCGGGGCGGATCGCGTGACGGGGCGCGCGTCGAGCATGAGCGGCGGACGCATCGTGGTGGCGGCGGCGCGCGCGCTCGCGGCCGCCGCGCTGCTCGCGCTGCTGCTGCGGCCGGGCTGGTTCGCGCCGTTGTTCGCGCCGCTCGTGGAGCACGGCGCGCCCGCCATCTACGATCGCGCGAGCCTGCTCGACCTCGCGCTCGCGCACCTCGCGCTGGTGGCCGTGTCGAGCGCCGCGGGCGCGCTGGTGGCGCTGGCGGCGGGCGTGTTCGTCACGCGGCCGGCGGGCGCGGCGTTCCTGCCGATCGCGCGCAGCATCGCGAACATCGGCCAGACCTTTCCACCCGTCGCGGTGCTGGCGCTCGCGGTGCCGGCGGTGGGGTTCGGGGCGAAACCGGTGCTGCTCGCGCTGACGCTCTACGGCCTGCTGCCGGTGTTCGAAAGCACGCTCGCGGGCTTGCAGCAGATTCCCGCGCCGACGCTCGACGCCGCGCGCGGCATGGGCCTGAACGGGCGGCAGCGGCTGCTGGCGGTGGAGCTGCCGCTCGCGCTGCCGGTGATCCTGAACGGGCTCCGGCTCGCGGTGATCATCAACCTCGGCACCGCGACGATCGGCTCGACGGTGGCCGCGCAAGGGCTCGGCGACGTGATCATCGCCGGCTTGCAGACGTCGAATACCGCGTTCGTGCTGCAAGGCGGGCTGGTGGTCGCGCTGCTCGCGGTGCTCGTGTACGACGCGCTGGGATGGGTGGCGCGGCGGCTCGCGCCGGTGACGGCCGCCGAGCCGCGCGGCTAGGTTTTTCCCGCGCGCTTGGATCGCGCGCCGGCCCCTCCCGGCGCGCGATCCAAGCCGCGGATGATCGACGGTCCGCCTCACGCCTGTCGATTTCATCGGCTTCCCGCCGTCGGCTGGCCCAATCGGTCAATTGATTTATCGCACCGTGGCTCGCCTAAAATTTTCAAATCCATTTCATGTGCATTACAATACATCGCATGACATTTGATTTTTAAATTTATCGCGCCAACTATTCATTTTTATAAAATTATCCAAAGCCGGCTTTCCCTTGGGAAAATCGGCCTTGATTAATTTCAAGCATTCGGCCGCCCGGGTGGGCGGCCGGATTTCGTCGTCCTAGCCTCCATTACCGGCAAGGCCTCCACTGAATCTCGCTCCTTCCCGGAGGGGCCGAGGCGGCGTCGTCACGCCTCGCGGCGGAATAATTCAATTAATCCGCCGCCAATCGATCGATTATTTACCGATATCGCAAAACCCCTCATGCACCGCGCACGAAACTAAAGCGCGCGCCATCGGGCCGATTAATTTTTTATCCGACGCCATTCTCAATCGCGCATTGATCGCTCATGCCTGAATTCGTGTTTCGTCCATTGCTGGATATTTCCCGCCGACAAGCCGTGCTGTTCTGCCTTGCGCTGACCGCATTCGAACTGCTCGCCTATCTCGCCAGCGACATGGTGATGCCCGCGATGCTGCAGGTCACCCACGATCTGTCCGCCGCGCGGCACCACGTGCCCGGCGCGCTCTATGCGTTCCTGCTCGGCGGCATCGCGTTCCAATGGCTGCTGGGTCCGCTGTCGGACCGCTTCGGTCGCCGGCCGCTGCTGCTCGCCGGCACCCTCGTATTCTCGGCCGCCTGCCTGGCCACGGCCGCCTGCCAGCATATCGCCGGCTTCAACCTGCTGCGATTCGTCCAGGGCACCGCGCTCGGCTTCATCGTCGTGGTCAGCTACCCGGCGCTGCAGGAGACCTTCGCCGAACGCGACGCGGTGCGCCTGATGGCGCTGTTCGCCAATATCGCCCTGCTGTCGCCGCTCGCGGGCCCTCTGGCCGGCACGCTGCTGCTGCGCGTGCTGTCGTGGCGCGAGCAGTTCGTCGCGCTCGGCATGGCCGGCGCGCTGATCACGCTCGCCCTGTGGCGCTGGATGCCGGAAACCGCGCGCGCCGCGCCGGCGCCCGGGTCGCTGCGCGCAAGGACGATGCTGGCCAACTATGCGGCGCTGCTCCGTCAGCGCGACCTGGTGTGCGGCAGCCTCGCGCTCGGCCTGCTGCCGCTGCCGCTGATCGCCTGGATCGGCCTGTCGCCCTTGCTGATCCGCGACCTGGGCCAGGACGGACTGGCCTACGGACTCTGGCAGCTTCCCGTGTTCGGCGCGGTGATCGCCGGCAACCTGGCATTGAACCGGCTTGCCGCCCGGCTCGACCTGCCTCGCCTGCTGCGCGTCGCGCTGTACCCGACGGCGGCCGGCGTGCTGCTGCTTCTGGTCGTCGCGCCGCTGTCGCCCACGCTGCCGGCGCTGGTCGCCGCGCTCTCCGTCTACGCGTTCGGCGTGGGTCTCGGCAACGCGACGCTCTACCGGCTGACGCTGTACAGCACCGGCGACGCCACGGGCAGCGTCGCCGCGCTGCTCGGCATGCTGTCCACCGCGATGCTGGCCGCCGGCGGCTCGGTCCTGACCTGGGCCGGCGGCGGCGATTCGCCCGCCCGCTTCGCCGTCTGCGCCGGCTTGATCCCGCTGCTCGGCGCGCCGCTACTCCGGCGCGTGCTGCGCCCCGCCCCCGCCGCAACCCTTCCCTGCTCTCCGAACCGATGACTACGCTGCCTCATGTCGACGCCCTGTGCGCGCTCGACCATCCCTACCGCGCCGACGACGCCTGCGACCGCCTGTTCGACGCCGCCATGCGCGAACTCGTCGCCTACCACTGCGACGCAAGCCCCGGCTACCGCCGCTGGCTGGAACGGAACGGCTGTCCGCCCGAGCGCCTGGACCAGCTATCCGACTGGTCGGAGCTGCCGCCCGTGTTCGCCAACTACTTCAAGCGCAATCTGCTGCTCAGCGAAGCCGGGCGCGACGCGCTCGAGCTGACGTCGTCCGGCACCACCGGCCAGAAGAGCCGCATGCGCTACGACGCGCGCAGCATGGGCGCCGCCCAGCACATGGTCGACCGGATCTTCGCGCACTACGGCTGGCACACGCCGCAGCAGCCTTGCAACTACCTGTTGCTCAGCTACGAACCGCGCGGGGCGATCACGCTCGGCACGGCCTATACCGACCAGTTTCTGTGCAAGTACGCGCCGGTCAACCAGGCGGTCTACGCGTTGCGCCACACCGGTTCGGGCCATGAGTTCGATCCGTTCGGCGCGATCCGCGCGCTGCAGCGCTTCGCCGAGGAAGGTCTGCCGGTGCGCATCCTCGGCTTTCCCGCGTTCCTGTGGTTCACGCTGCAACGCATGGACGACATGGGCGTCCCGCCGCTGACGCTGCATCCCGACTCGCTGGTGTTCCTCGGCGGCGGCTGGAAAACCCACGCCGATGCGGCGATTCCGAAGCACGAACTGTATCGCCGGCTGGGCGAACAGCTCGGCGTGCCGGATCCGCGCTGCCGCGACGGCTACGGCTCGGTCGAGCATCCGGTGCCCTACGTCGAGTGCGCCCACCATCGCTTTCACGTGCCGAGCTGGGCGCGCGCCTGGGCGCGCGACACCGCCACGCTGGCCCGGCTGCCTTACGGGGCCGCGGGCTTCCTCCAGCTGGCGTCGCCCTACATTTCCTCCAGCCCGGCGCACAGCCTGCTGTTGAGCGATCTGGCCGTGCTGCAGCCGGCCGAGCGCTGCGGCTGCGGCCTGCCCACCGACTGGTTCGAGCTGCTGGGCCGCGCCGGCACCAGCAAGAACCGCAGCTGCGCGATGGCGGCATCCGAACTCATCAAGGAGCATTGACATGTATCTGCTGCACGGCATGCTGCACGCCGACTACGCGCTCGACACGGCGCTCGCGACGCTGCGCGAGCGACTCGCCGAGACGCTGGCCGAACCGCTCGACCACGAGACCGTGCTCGCCTGCGCCGAACGTTTCGCCGCCGCGCTGGACGACGGCGCACCGTCCGCGCTGCCGGACGAGGCGGCGCGCGCCCAACTGGCCGCGTTCTGCCGCCGCCCGGCGCTGCAGGCCAAGCTCACGCGGGAATTGGGCGGACAGCCCGGCTCGCTGCGCCGCGCGAATTACCGCGAGCCGCACTTCGAGGCATGGCGCCCCCTCGGCGTGGTGTTGCACGTGACGCCCGCCAATGCCGCGCTGCTGCCCTTCATGGCGGTGCTGGAAGGCTTGCTGGCGGGCAACATCAACTGGCTGCGCCCGAGCAGCCGCACCGACGACCTGAACGCGCGCCTGCTCGCCGAACTGCTGCGGCACGACGCCAGCGGCCGGCTCGCCGCGCACGTCGCCGTGCTGCCGGCGCCGAGCGCCGGGCTCGGCGCCTTGCTGGCCCATGTCGACGGCGTATCCGCGTGGGGCGGCGCAACGGCGCTCGCGGCCCTGCGCGCGCAACTGCCGCCCGGTTGCCGCTGGATCGACTGGGGGCATCGGATCAGTTTCGCCTACCTGGATCCGGACGCCGCGCGCGATGCGCAACTCGACGCCCTCGTCGACGACGTGTGCCGTCACGATCAGCAGGCCTGCTCCAGCCCGCAGGCCGTGCTCGTGGACAGCGACGATCCGGCGACGCTCGGGGCGCTCGCGCGCCGGCTCGCCGATGCGCTCGGCCGCCGGGCGCCGCATTGGCCCGCGCTGCGGGCGGATCGGCAGGAAGCGGCGGAGATCAGCACCCGCATGGCCTTCCATCGGCTGGACCAGGCGTTCGCCGACGCGCCCGGCGAGGTCATCGACGGCGACGGCTGGCGGATCGCGTGGGCGTGGCGCGAGGAATTGACGCCGTCGCCGCTGTTTCGCACCGTCGAGTTGCGCCCGGCTCCGCGCGCGCGGCTGGCCGGCATCCTGCGTCCGTGGCGCACGCACCTGCAAAGTTGCGGTCTGATCGCCCCCGCCGAGCGCCTGCCCGGCCTGTGCCGGCTGCTGCTCGCGGCGGGCGTGAGCCGCATCGCGCCCGTCGGCCGCATGCACGACGGCTATGCCGGCGAACCGCACGACGGCGTCTATGCGCTGCAACGCCTGTCGCGCCGCGTGTCGGTGAGCCTCGACGCCGCCGTGCTGCCCGGTCACGCCCACCTCGATGCGCCGCCCGCCGCGCCGGAGGGCCTGCACGCGCTGCCGGTGATGGACAGGGCCGCGTTCCAGAGCCAGCCCGATCACGCGCGGGCCCAGCTCTACTTCCGCAGCGGCGGCAGCAGCGGCGCGCCCAAGCTGGCCCGCTTCAGCTATCGCGACTACCACCGCCAGATGCGCGCCGCGGCTGACGGCCTGTTTGCCGCCGGATTGGATCCCGCCACCGACCGGGTCATGAATCTCCTCTACGGCGGCAATCTGTACGGCGGCATGCTCAGCTTCTTCACGATCCTCGATGCGCTCGGGGTGCCGCAGTATCCGATGGGCGGCCCCGTCGGCGACGATTTCAGCGAGATCGCCGCGCTGATCGTCGAGCAGCGCGTCGACACGCTGATCGGCATGCCGAGCACCGTGCACCGGTTGTTCGAGCGCGAAAGCGAGGTGCTGCGCCGCTATGGCGGGGTGCGCAAGGTGTTCTGCGGCGGCGAGCACGTCGACGCCGGGCAGCGCGCCTATCTCGCGGGCTTCGGCGTCGAATCGATCCGCTCGGCGATCTACGGCTCGGTGGACGCCGGTCCGCTCGGCCATGCCTGCGCGTGTTGCGCCGACGGCGAATTCCACCTGCTGGCGGACACGCAATGGCTGGAAGTGCTGGAACCCGGGCGCGACGCCCCGGCCGCGCCCGGCGAGATCGGCCGCCTGGTGTTCACGTCGCGCCGCCGCGAAGCCCAGCGGGTGCTGCGTTACGACCTGGGCGATCTGGGCCGGTGGTTGCCGGGCGCCTGCGCCTGCGGCCTGGAGACGCCGCGCTTCCGGCTCGCCGGCCGCCACGGCGCGCTGCTGCGGATCGGCACGATCTTCGTCAATCCCGAGCAATTGAGCCGGCCCATCGGCCGGCCGATGCAGTGGCTCATCGATCGCGACGACGCGGGGCGCGACCGCATCCAGCTGCTCGTCGACGGCGATCCGGCGTCGATCCGCGCCCGCCTGCTGGACGATGCCAAGTTGAGCATGGTCGTGAACGGCGGACTGCTTCGCTTCGAGGTGAGCGCCCATCCGGCCGCCACGTTCCGCCGCCATCCGCACAGCGGCAAGACGCCGCTGGTCCTGGATCTGCGCGGCTGAGTCCCCGTCGTCCATTCATCCACCATCACCATGCATCCACGCCTTCCCCTCCTCGTCGAGCATGCGCGCGCGCATTCGCCGCACTATCGCGCGCTGTACCGTGCGCTGCCCGCGCACGGCTGGCGACTGGCCGACCTGCCGCCGACCGATCCCGCCGACTACTGGCTGGATTCCCAGGACCTGACCCGCTGGCCCGTGCTGACCGCCGCGCTGGACGACGCCCATGTGTTCAAGACGGGCGGCTCCACCGGCGACGGCAAGCTGTCGGTATTCAGCCGCGCCGAATGGCGCGCGTTCGTCCAGGCGTTCGGCGCGGGCCTCGCGCACCAGCTGCGCGACGGCGACCGCGTCGCCAATCTGTTCTTCGCGGGCGATCTCTACACCAGCCTGCTGTTCATCCACGGCGCCTTGTCGCATGCGCCGGCGGCGATCGTCGAATATCCGTTCACCTGCCAGGTCGACCACGACGTGCTGGCGGCCGCGATTCACCAGCACCGCATCAATGTGCTGGCCGGCGTGCCCGCGCAACTGCTGCGCTTCGCCCATCACCTCGCGGCGCAGGGCCAGGTGCTGCCGGAGGTGCGGACCGTGCTCTACGGCGGCGAAAGCCTGTTCGACGAGCAGATCGCGCTGCTCGCACAGGTGCTGCCGCACGCCCGGTTCGGCTCGGTGGGCTGCGCGAGCGTCGACGCGGGCCTGATCGGTTACGCCGATCCCGCCTGCGGGCATGGCGAGCATCGCCGGTTCGACGACGACAGCCTGATCGAGATCGTCGACGAGGACAGCGGCGAGCCCATCGACGAAATCGGCCGCCCCGGCCGCCTGCTGGTCACCAACCTGCAGCGCCGGCTGATGCCGGTGATCCGCTATCCCAGCGGCGATCTCGCGTGCTGGCGCGAACCGCCGGGCCCCGCGCGCAAGTTCGCGCTGCTGGGGCGCGCCGCGCAGGCGCATCGGATCCGCGTCGGCACGCTGTCCTTGTTTCCGGACGCGCTCGGGCGCGCGCTCGACGCCGCGGGCGCGCTGCTGGGCTGGCAACTGGAACTCTCCCGTGCCGACGGCGCGGATTGCCTGACGTTCCTGCTCGCCGCGCGCGCGCCGCTGGATCTCGCGCGGATCCGCGCCGAGGTGCTCGCCGCCCAGCCGGCGCTCGCGCAACAGTGCACCGGACATCAAGTCCGCGTGACGCTGCGGCAAACGCCGCTGAAACACATGCTCACCCACCCGCGTTCGGGCAAGCTGCTGCGGATCGTGGACCGGCGCGACTACGCGCACGCGGAGGCCGGGCGATGAGCGCGGCCGATCAGTTGAAGGCGTCGGTGCGCGACTATCGGGCGAGCGACGCCGAGCCCGTCAGCGCGTTGTTCCGCGCGGTCTACGGCGAGCATTACGTGTATCCGGACGTCTATCTGCCGAGCCGCATCGATGCGCACAACGTCAGCGGACAATGGCGCTCGGCGGTGGCGGTGCGCGACGGGCGGCTGCTGGGACACGCGACGCTGTGGCGGGACGCGGCGCAGCCCGGGCTCGCGGAACTCGCGTTGAACGTGGTGCATCCGGACGCCCGCGGTCAACGCATCGCGAGCCGGCTCGCCCGCCACCTGCGCGCGACGGCGGCACAGCTCGGCGTCGGCATGATGACGATCAAGCAGGTCTGTTCGCATCCGCGCAGCCAGCATGTCGCGCTGGCGCTCGATTTTCGCAGCACGGCGCTGCTGATCGACTACGTCGAATCGCCGTTCGGGCGGGCGGAACGGGAGAGCATCGTCGTCGGGTGCCTGCCGTTGCGCGCGTGGCCGCTGCCCCGGCTCGACTGGCCGACGCATTGGCATGAATGGCTGGACGGCCTGCGCGCGGTGTTCGGCGAGGCGCCGCCGACGCCGCACGCCGCCGCGGCGGACTTCAGCGTGACGCAGGACGGCTTGCGCGTCGTCCTGGAGGCGTCACGCGCCAGCGACGCCCAGTTGGCCGAAATCGCCGCGCTCCCGGCCCGCTCGCTGCTCGATCTGCTCCTGCCGGCCACGGCGGAAAACCTCGCGCACGCGCCCGCCCTGACGCGCGGCGGGTTCCGCTTCGGCGGCCTGCTGCCCGCCGCGAGCGGCGGCTGGCGGCTGCTTTGGCTGCGCGGTCGGAGCCCGCGGCCGCTCAACCTGTGCGACCGGCAAGGCGAACGCTTGTATCGGCTCTACGCGGGGCCGGCGTAAGCGCCGCGCCGGCGCGTCTCACGATGCGCGTTCGCCGCGGGCCGTGCCATCCCGAACGATCGCACGCCGCGACGCCCCCGCTTCCATCCACAAGGCGGCTGCCGTCGATGTCCGGCGCGGGCGTCCTGGACCGGCATTCTCCGTGATCAACATCGACATCGACCGCGGCCCGGCATCGCTCCTCATCTGCGCCGGCACGAACGCGTCCACGAGCCGGCTCGCGTGTTCGCCGCGCTTCGCCTGTCGGTTGCGGTATACCTCGCCGTAAGCCGCCCGTCGGCTCGCGTTGCCGCTCGCGCCGACTTCACGCCGCGGGTTCTTCCCGGCGCGCCGGCCCCCACGCGCCGCCGCGTGATTTTCTGTGCCGGGCCGTCGCTGTTCAGGGGCCGGTGCGCCCGGTTCTCGCCCGAACCTCGTTGATTTGATATCGAGACGGTTGCCCGCGCACCGGCTTATTTGCCCGGTCATTCGCGCGCCATTATCTCGATAAAATTCAACCACGAGAGATATGGATCATGAATAAAAAGGAAATTCTTTGCTTCCGAATTCCATATTGAATGCCTCAAAAACCCGATTATCTGTCCCGCGCGGACACTATAAATCCCACCAAACCTCCGGCCATCAAGCCTCCAAGCCTTTCACCCGGGCCACCGAAAGCATCGCGAAAGTCAGCTAAATTTAGTTAAGTCAACCAATAAATAATTTGTTTATTTCGATCAAAAAAGATTTTCACATTTCCGGAAACTAGGGTTTATAAGGCTAAAGAAAAGCCCACTCACCCCGTTAATTCACGCACGACATGGGCTTCCGTCGCGAGTCAATCACCACGCGCAGTCTTCCTTGCAAGGGGCAAACGATGAAATCATTTCGGGTGACCATCAGGATCAAACTCCTCGGTGGTTTCGGCGTGCTGGCGGCGATCGTCGCGATCGTCTCCGGCATGTCGCTGAAGGCGCTGTCCGAATCGAACGACGCGTTCAACCGCTATGCGCAGGGCATCAACGCGCGCGCGAACCTGGCCGCGCAGGTCCGCACGGCCGTCGACCGGCGGGCGATCGCCGCCCGCAACCTGGTGCTCGTGACCCGCCCCGAGGACATCGAGCAGGAGAAAGCCGATGTGCAGCGCGCGCATGCCGACGTGCAGTCGCGGCTCGGCGACCTGAACGCGATGATGGCCAAGGCCGACGACACGACCGACCGCGCCCGCGCGCTGGTCGCCGATATCAACCGCGTCGAGGCCAGCTACGGCCCGGTCGCGCTCGAGATCGTCAATGCGGCGCTCGCCGGCAACCGCGACGCCGCGATCGCGGAGATCGACACCAAGTGCCGCCCGCTGCTCGTCGCGCTGATCCAGGCCACCAACGCCTATGCCAGCTACACGCACGAGCGCGAGGCGGCGATCGCGCAAGACTTCACCGACCGCTACATGTACGAGCGCAACCTCCTGCTCGCGATCTGCGCGGCCGCGATCGCGCTCGCGATCGTCGCGGGGCTGTGGATCACCCGCTCGATCACCGGGCCGATCGGCGAGGCGGTGCGGGTCGCGCGCACGGTCGCGGAAGGCGACCTGCGCAGCGAGGTCGTCGTGCACGGCCGCGACGAGACCCGCGACCTGCTCGACGCCCTCAACATCATGAACGAGCGGCTGACCGGCATCGTCAGCCGCGTGCGCGACGGCTGCGGCAGCATCGCGACCGCGGTCGGCGAGATCGCCGCGGGCAACATCGACCTGAGCCAGCGCACCGAGGAACAGGCCGCGTCCCTGCAGGAAACCGCCGCCACCATGGAACAGTTCACCTCGACAGTCCGGCTCAACGCGGAGAACGCCCAGCAGGCCAGCCAGCTCGCCGCGAACGCATCCGACGTCGCGCAGCGCGGCAGCGCGGTGGTGGGCCGCGTGGTCGACACCATGACCGAGATCGGCGACCGCTCCTCGAAGATCTCCGACATCACCGGCATCATCGAGGGCATCTCGTTCCAGACCAACATCCTGGCGCTGAACGCGGCGGTCGAAGCGGCGCGCGCGGGCGAACAGGGGCGCGGCTTCGCGGTGGTCGCGAGCGAGGTGCGCAGCCTCGCGCAGCGCTCGTCCAGCGCCGCGAAGGAAATCAAGGAACTGATCTCGGCCTCGGTACAGACGATCCGCGACGGCTCGACGCTCGCCAATCAGGCCGGCGAGACCATGGGCGAGGTGACGCAGGCGGTCGCGCGCGTGACCGACATCATGGGCGAGATCGCCGCCGCGTCGGCCGAGCAGAGCCGCGGCATCGACCAGGTCAACCTGACGATCACGCAGATGGACCAGACCACCCAGCAGAACGCGGCGCTCGTCGAACAGGCGGCGGCCGCGTCGAAGTCGCTGGAAAGCCAGGGGCACGCGTTGAACGATACGGTCGCGACCTTCCGCCTGCCGGCGGGCGGCGTCGCGCCGCGCGGCGCGGCGGCCGACTGGGACGAGCCCGCCGTGTGGCGCCCGGCGGTGGCCTGAGCCATGTGCGACGCCGAACGCGGTTTCAGGTTCGCGTGCCGTCCGCCCCCGGCGGGGCGGACGGCGACAGCGCGGCGCGCTGCGCGAGCACGTCATCGATCAGGCCGTAGGTGCGGGCTTCGTCCGCCGACATGAAATGGTCGCGGTCGGTGTCCCGCGCGATCTGCTCGACCGAGCGCCCGGTGAACGCCGCCATTTCCGCGTTGAGGCGCTCGCGCTGGTACAGCACCTCGCGCGCCTGGATCTCGACGTCGGCCGCCGTGCCCTGGCTGCCGCCCGACGGCTGGTGAATCATGATGCGCGCGTTCGGCAGGGCATGGCGCTTGCCGCGCTGCCCCGCCGCGAGCAGGAAGGTGCCCATGCTCGCGGCGAAGCCGGTGCACAGCGTCGACACCTCGGGCCGGATGAAGCGCATCGTGTCGTAGATCGCGAGCCCGTCGTAGACCGAGCCGCCCGGCGAGTTGATGTAGAGCGAAATGTCCTTGTCCGGCTGCTCGGACTCCAGGAACAGCAGCTGCGCGACCACCAGGCTCGCCGACTGCTCGTTCACCGGTCCCGTGAGGAACACGATGCGCTCGCGCAGCAGGCGCGAGTAGATGTCGTACGCGCGCTCGCCGCGCCCGGTGTGTTCGATGACGGTCGGCACGAGACCGAGGCCCGACGCCGCGGGAGAACGGGGAATGGAGATCATGGGGGTGGCCTTTCGCCTTTCGGGCGGGAAGATGAGCGGGAGACGCCTCGGGTGGCGCGTCACCCTGTTGACGGGCCGGCGCGATCCCGCGTGACGAGGATTTTTTTGCGTCCCGCTGTCACGCGGCGCACGCGTCATCCGTCATGTACGGATTTCTTCGCGTTCTGGCAGACTGGCGGCGCGGCCGCCGTCGCCCGCGCCCCGTTTCCGGAGCTTTCCGCATGACGATCACGTTGCGCTTCTCCCTTCCCGACGCCGCGTTCGAAGCCGAGCGCGCGCGCCTTTTCTCGCTCGCCTACCGGATGCTCGGCAGCCGCGCGGAAGCCGAGGATCTGATTCAGGACGCCTGGCTGAAATGGCACGCGGCGCGCGCGGATGCGATCCACGTGCCGGCCGCGTGGCTCACCACGGTCGTGACCCGGCTCGCGATCGACCGGCTGCGGCAGTTGCGCACCGAGCGGGCCGCGCAGCACGACGGCGCCCTGCCCGAACCGTGGCTCGACGCGCTCGCGCCGTCGGCCGAGACCCGCGCGCTGGTCGGCGCGCAGCTGTCGTACGGGCTGATGCTGCTGCTCGAACGCCTGACGCCCGACGAACGGGCGGCCTTCCTGCTGCGCGAGGGGTTCGACTGCGACTACGCGGACATCGGCGCGGCGCTCGGCAAGCCCGAGGCGCACTGCCGGCAGCTCGTGCATCGCGCGAAAGGCCGTCTCGGGCGCGCGGGCGACGTGCGGGCGCCCGCCGATCCCGCGCGCCAGCGCCGCATCGTCGACGCGCTGCGGGCCGCGATCGACGCGCAGGATCGAACGGCGCTGCTCGCCGTGCTGGACGGGGTCCGGATCGTGAGCGACGCCCCCTCGCCGTCGGCCGCGCCGGTGCTGGCGGCGGCGCGCGCGGAACCGCTCGCGCTCGGCGGCGAGGCCGCGCTCGCGCTGTTCTCGGCGCACACGCCGGAGATCGTTGCGCTGCTCGTGCCGCTCCTGGATGACGACGGGCAGACAATGCTGTGCGTGATCGCGCGGCCCGGCGCGCTGGCCGCCGTCAATCGCGTGTTCGGGCGCGCGGCGCTTGGCGCGCTGCTCGCGCGCATCGCTCATGGTATGTCCGTCATCGCGTTGGCCGGCTGAGCCGGCCGCACCCTTACCGCCTCGCGTTCCCGACCCGGCATGCGCACCGCCCAGGCGGACGGTGTGCGCCGTACGGTGCTGCTATTTCGGTTCGATCGCGCTGATCGGGCCGACCGGGCGCAGCGCGATCCGTGGTGGAATCGCATGCGTAAACGCCTTGACTGCGATCGTGTTCTTCAGCACGGCTGCGTCGAGCGTGCAGGCATCGAGGTGGGTGCCGTCGGTCACCCCTGCCGCCGCGCATGCGGCACGTGCCTGCTCATACACCTGCGGCGCGAGGTCGCTGGCATAGAACAGCTTGGCGGGTGCGACATACTTCACAGTCTGTTCGGCGAACAGCGACTCCTTCGGTTGCACGAGCCAACTCGGCGCGTAGCGCTGATAGAGATCGACGGCCGATACCGGCTGCCGGAGCTGCGTGCCGTTGCGCATCGCCAGCGCGACATTGCTGGGGCTCGCTAGAATTCCGTGTGTGTTCGCCCGGGGGCGGTGCCCCAGGCCAACCGTCACGTCCAACCAACCGTTATATAGTTGCGCGCGCATCATCTCACCCGTGGCGCGCGTGACGACATAGGCGCTGCCGCCGCGCATCAGGTACACGTCGCCCGGCAGCGTCACGATCGCGTTGTCGGCAACGCTCGTGAGCTTGCCGTTGATCAGCACGCGCGGCGGGTCGTCATAGATCGCGATCCGGTTCGCGCCCATCCGCACCGCGACCGCGGTGTTCATCGTCACGTTCGGGTTGTTGAACACCTTCGCGCCTGACTCCTGCCGCGCCTGCACGATGAAATCCGGCCCGGCATCGGCCAGGATGAAGTCGCCGCTTGCCTGGAAATCGTAGTAGAGCCCGTCGAACGTCGTCACATGGGTGTCGCCGACGCTCGTCGAACACGAGGCGGACGACGTCCCCGCAGCGTTGCTCTCATCGAACACGATCGACGGGTACTGCTGCTTCGGCACCACGGTCGGCGTGCTGACCAGATTGAGATTGTTGGTCTCCAGGGTCCAGCCGCCGATCACGCAGTCGGGCAGGATATTGCTGCCGGTCTCGACCTGGGTGCGCACCACCAGCGTCGCACCGCTGTTGAACACCGCCTGCCCGCCGCCGCCGTCGCCGAACACGTTGAACTCCGCGTCGCCCCAGTTGCTGGCGAGGTCGGGCAGAATGTCGTCGCCCGGCGTCGAGACCATCGAACCGCCGACATATAACATCAGCGAGCCGCCCGAGGCAGCGGAGCCGGTCAGCTTCATGTCGTGCAGATCAGCGACGCTCAGGGCCATCGGCGCCGCCACACCGTTGGAAGCGTTGCGCACACAATCGCCGCCATACGCGCTCCAGCCGCCCGGGCAAGCGGCGGAGCCGTAACTCACCAGCCAGTACTGGATATAGGCGCTGCTCGACGAATTGTCGTACACGAACTGCGCGAAGCCCTTGCAGGACGACGCGCCTCCGCTGCAGACCGACGTCGTGAAGAAGTTCGAATTGAGCTGCAGCGTGAAGAAGTTGTTGCCGTTCACGCCCCCCGTTCCTGCGCCCTGGGTCGCGAGGCTGGTCGCGTTGGTCACGCTGTCGAACGAACCGTTCGCGAGCGTGATCGGACTTGCAGGCTGAGCGACATAGTCATTGCCGTTACCGACCGTATCGAGCATGGGCCCGCGTCGCGGTCCGAAGAAACGATGCGGCGGAATCGTGCAGGCTACCTCGCGCCACTGGGTTTCCGGATAGGTCGCCGTATAGCAGGCTTTCTTCGGGCGCGCCGTGTGCACCAGCTTCAGCCGCCACGTCTCGCGCTGCGCGGCCGTGGAAGCGGCGATCTCGGGTGTCACCGCCCGAATGCCGGCACTCGTCGCCGGCGTAAGCTGGATCGGCGTGTGTGTCACAGCCGGTGCATCCTCCGCACCGGCCGCGATGACCCGAGCTGCGCCCAGCAACAGAGCCAGCACCGCGAGCCGCGTGCTGGATTTCGTATTGAAGCTCGGCATTGTCATCCCCCCACTTTGGCAACGCGCGATGTACCGCTTCGCGCGAACTCCCCCCGACCCAAGCTGGCCAGTCCCGTCATGCCATTTGATTCGCATCTCCGCAACCGGTCGTCGCTACGTCGAGAGATTGTTTAGGCCTACTCTAGGAAATGGTATCGGGGTGCGCAAGCGCCTATGCGGTGCGGCGCCGGTGCGCTCAACAGCCTTTCGGCGCGCTGACGGCGGCCCAAGCGAAATCGCGACGAATCGGCTACATTGTGCGGTCCATCGTTGGGCGCCCAACCGCCACGCGCCGATTTTTCTCCCCCCTTCGACACGAGCCTCGCCATGCCCGATCTTTCCGCCTTCCCGATTACGCAGAAATGGCCCGCGCAGCATCCGGACCGCATCCAGCTCTATTCGCTGCCGACGCCGAACGGCGTGAAGGTGTCGATCATGCTGGAGGAAACCGGGCTCGCCTACGAACCGCACCTGGTGCGCTTCGACACCAACGACCAGCTGTCGCCCGCCTTCCTGTCGCTGAACCCGAACAACAAGATTCCCGCGATCCTCGATCCCGACGGCCCGGGCGGGCGGCCGCTCGCGCTGTTCGAATCGGGCGCGATCCTGATCTACCTCGCCGACAAGAGCGGCCAGCTGCTGCCGCAGGACCCGGCGGCGCGCTACGAAACGATCCAGTGGCTGATGTTCCAGATGGGCGGCATCGGCCCGATGTTCGGCCAGGTCGGGTTCTTCCACAAGTTCGCGGGCCGCGACTACGAG
The DNA here is from genome assembly GCF_028657905.1 of Burkholderia sp. FERM BP-3421. Taxonomy (NCBI): domain Bacteria; kingdom Pseudomonadati; phylum Pseudomonadota; class Betaproteobacteria; order Burkholderiales; family Burkholderiaceae; genus Burkholderia; species Burkholderia sp. FERM BP-3421. The sequence goes on from NZ_CP117782.1 coordinate 1,213,397, forward strand.
GACAAGCGTCCGCGCGACCGCTATGTCGCCGAGGCGAAGCGGCTGCTCGCGGTGCTCGACGGCCATCTCGCGACGCGCGCCTGGATCATGGGCGACGCCTACACGATCGCGGACATCGCGACCTTCCCGTGGATCCGCAACCTGGTCGGCTTCTACGAGGCGGGCGAGCTGGTCGGCTTCGACGCGTATCCGCACGTCGCGCGCGCCCTCGCCGCGTTCGTCGCGCGCCCCGCCGTCACGCGCGGCCTCGAGATTCCCGCCCGCGCGTGACGCGTCCGGACGCGCGCGGCTAGGCGCGCGTCTGCCCCTGCAACAGCTTGTCGAGCAGCGCCGCCAGCTGGGCCTGCTCGCCCTCGCTGAGCGGGCTCAGCACCGCGCGCTGATTGTCGACGTGCGCCCCGACCGCCGCCTCGATCAGCGCGTACCCCTCGTCCGTCAGCCCCACCAGCGTGCCGCGCCCGTCGGCGGGATTCGGCCGGCGCTCGACCCAGCCCGCCTGCTGGAGCCGGTCGATGCGGTTCGTCATGCTGCCCGACGAGATCATCGCGGCGTCGTACAGCGCGGTCGGCGTCAGCGCATACGGCCTGCCGCTGCGACGCAAGGTCGCAAGCACATCGAATTCCCCGGGCTGCAAACCGTAGCGCGCGAACAGCGGCGTGAGCCGGTCGCGGGCGATCACGAGGGCCGTCTCCTGCAGGCGGCCCAGCAGCAACATCGACATCGGATCGAGATCCGGGCGCTCGCGACGCCACTGCTCGACCGCATGGGCGGCTCGGTCCATTAACCCTCCTGATCGTCCCAGTTATCTTGACCTCAAGATAAATCACCACTATCTTGATATCGAGATAATTATACGCAACGGTCGGCGCGCTTCTTGAGGCGCGCCGCGCTTCAGGGATTTCCGCCTCATGCCACTCCTGCTTTCCCCCGCCTGGCGGCTCGCCGCGATCGTGCTGGTCGGCCTCAACCTGCGGCCGGTGCTGGCCTCGCTCGGCCCGCTGCTCGACACGATCCAGCGCGCGACCGGGCTCAGCGACAGCACTGCAAGCCTGCTCACCACCGTGCCGATCCTGCTGATGGGCGCGGGCGCGCTCGGCGCGCGCTGGCTGCAGCGTCACGCCGGCGTGCGCGCGGGCGTCTGGCTCGGCGTCGCGCTGATCGCGCTCGCCTGCGCCGCGCGGCTCGCCGCCGCGCATCCGGCCGTGCTGCTCGCGAGCGCGCTCGCGGCCGGCGCCGGCATCGCGATGGCGCAGGCCTTGCTGCCGACTTTCATCAAGACGCATTTCGCCGCGCGCGCCGGCAGCGTGATGGGCTTCTATTCGACCTCGATCATGGGGGGCGCGGTGTTCGCGAGCGTCGTCACGCCGTTCGCCGCGGCGCGCGTCGACTGGAGCGCCGCGCTCGCCGGCTGGGCGCTGCCCGCCTGTGCGGCCGCCGTGCTGTGGCCGCTCGCGAGCCGCGCCCGGGCGGGCGGCCCCGCCGCGACGACAGGCCGCCACGGCGCGCGCGGTTCGCGCGCGTGGCTGCTCGCGCTGTTCTTCGGGCTCGGCACCGGCGCCTATACGCTGGTGCTCGCGTGGCTGCCGCCGTACTTCGTGTCGCTCGGCTGGTCGCCCGAAGCCGCGGGCGGCCTGCTCGGCGGCGTGACGGTCGCGGAAGTCACCGCGGGCCTGCTCGTTTCCAGCTTCATCGACCGCCTGCGCGATCGTCGTCCGGCATTGTTCGCGGCGATCGGCTCGCTGCTCATCGGCCTGCTGGTGCTGATCGCGTCGCCGCTCGGCCTCGCGCTGCCGGCCGCGCTGCTGATCGGTCTCGGGATCGGCGCGCTGTTTCCGCTGTCGCTGATCGTCGCGCTCGATCACGTCACGCAGCCGGCCGAGGCCGGCGCGCTGACCGCGTTCGTGCAGGGCATCGGCTACCTGATCGCGGGCCTGTTCCCGTTCGCGGCCGGCCTGATCCGGCAGAACCTCGCGGACCTCACGCCCGCCTGGGCCTTCATGGCCGTCGTCTGCCTCGTGATGTTCGCCATGGCCGCACGCTTCGCGCCGCTGCCCGTCGCGGCCGCGAGCCGCGCCTGATCAGTCCGCGCTCGCGTACAGCGTCGAGCGCGCGAACCAGTCGGCGGTCAGCACCCGGCCGATCAGGATCAGCGCGGTGCGCTCGATCGGCGTCGCCGCGATCTTCCCGACGATATCCGCAAGCGTGCCCGTCACGCGCACCTCGTCCGGCCAGCTCGCGCGATACACGACCGCGACCGGGCAATCCGCGCCGTAGTGCGGCAACACCTCGTCGACGATCTTCGCGAGATGGCGCACGCCCAGATGGATCGCCAGCGTCGCGCGGTGCGCGGCGAGGCCGCCCAGCGCCTCGCCCGCCGGCATCGTCGTCTTGCCCGCGTAGCGCGTGAGGATCACCGTCTGCGCGACGTCGGGCAGCGTCAGCTCGACGCCGAGCGTCGCCGCGCAGGCGGCCGTCGCGGTCACGCCCGGCACGATCTCATAGGGAATGTCGAGCGCGCGCAGCCGGCGGATCTGCTCGCCGATCGCGCCGTACAGCGACGGGTCGCCCGAGTGCACGCGCGCCACGTCCCGGCCCTTCGCATGCGCAGCCGCGAGCAGCGCGACGATCGCGTCCAGATCCAATTCCGCCGTGTTCACGACCTGTTCGGCGCGATGGCCTTCGAGCACCGCCTCGGGCACGAGCGAACCCGCGTAGAGAATCACCGGGCAGGTGCGCACGAGGCGCTGCCCCTTCACCGTGATCAGTTCGGGGTCGCCCGGCCCCGCGCCAATGAAATACACCGTCATGTCCTGCTCCGTCTGGCCTGTCCGACAGGCGTTAAAGGTCGAGCGCGGCGCGCAGCGCGGCGACGCCGTCGAATTCGCGATCGGCGGCCGGCAGCGCCGGACGCTCGACCATGATCACCGGCAGGCCGCGCTCGCGCGCGACCTCGAGCTTGGCTTCCGTCGCCGCGCCGCCGCTGTTCTTGCTGATCACCACGTCGATGCCGTACTGCGCGAACAGCGCGCGTTCGCCGTCCGGCGTGAACGGGCCGCGCGCGGCCAGCACCCGCGCGCGCGCGCGGCCCGGATGCGCGTCGAGGCAGCGCACGGTCCAGTGCTGGTGCGGCGGCACCGCGTCGAGATGCGCGAGCGGCTCGCGGCCGAGCGTAAACAGCGGCCGCGCGAACGGCGCGAGCCGCGCGCGCACCGCATCCCAATCGCGCGCGCCGCGCCAGTCGTCGCCCGCGCCCGGCTGCCACGGCGCGCGCCGCAGCGCCCAGTACGGCACGCGTGCCCGCCCGCAGGCGCACGCCGCGTTCGCGCTGATGCGCGCCGCGTACGGATGGGTCGCATCGATCAGCAGGTCGATGCGGGCCTCGGCCAGATAGCGCGCGAGCCCGTCCGCCCCGCCGAAGCCGCCCACCCGCACCGCGCAGGCCAGGTCGTCCGGCACCTTGCCGAGCCCGGCCAGGCTGTAGACCGCCGTCGGGCCGAGCGCGCGCGCGAGCCGCAGCGCGTCGCCCGTGCCGCCGAGCAGCAGGATGCGCGGCGCGGCCGTCATCGCGCGATGCCGACGATGCCGCCCTGGCGGTCGATCGCGAACATCTCGACCGCCACCGACGGCGGCACGATGTCGCGCGCGACCCGCAGCGCGCGGGCGCAGACGGCGTCGCCCAGGGCGACGCCGTCGGCATGCGCGAGCGCGAGCGCCTGCTGGCTGGTGTTGCTGGCGCGGATCGCGTCCAGCAGCGCGGCGGCCGCGCCCGCCTGCGCGGCCCACTCGGCGAGCTGCGGCAAGTCGATGCTCGAATGGCGGCTGTGCAGGTCGAGATGGCCGGCCGCGAGCTTGCTGAGCTTGCCGAAGCCGCCGCACAGGCTGACCCGTTCGACGGGCGCGCGGCGCAGGTGCTTGAGCACCGCGCCCGCGAAATCGCCCATCTCGATCAGCGCGATGTCGGGCAGGCCGTAATACGCGCGCATGGTGTCCTCGCTCGCGTTGCCGGTGCAGGCGGCGAGATGGCGGATGCCGTTCGCGCGCGCGACGTCGATGCCCTGGTGGATCGACGCGATGTAGGCGGAACACGAGAACGGCCGCACGATGCCGGTCGTGCCGAGGATCGACAGGCCGCCGACGATGCCGAGGCGCGGGTTCATCGTCTTGAGCGCAAGCGCCTCGCCGCCCTCGACGCCGATCGTCACCTCGAAGCCGCCCGCATAGCCGTGCTCGGCCGCGAGCGCGCCCAGGTGCTCGCTCATCATGCGGCGCGGCACCGGGTTGATCGCCGGCTCGCCGACCGGCAGCGTGAGCCCCGCGCGGGTCACCGTGCCGACGCCCGGCCCCGCGTGGAAACGCACGCCGGGCGCGGCCGCGAGCCGCACCCTCGCGAACACCAGCGCGCCGTGGGTGACGTCGGGATCGTCGCCCGCGTCCTTGATCGTGCCCGCTTCCGCGCCGTCGTCGGTGCGCCGGCAGAACGCGAGCCGCATCAGCACGCGCTGCCCCTTCGGCAGCACGATCTCGACCGCGTCGCCGGGCACGTCGTCGAACAGCAGCCGCGCGGCCGCGAGCGAGGTCGCCGTCGCGCAGCTGCCCGTCGTGTAGCCGCTGCGCAGCGGGGCGGGCTGTTCGGGGGTCTCGTCGCGCATCAGCGCGCGTCCTCGCGCGGCTTGTCCACCGCGTACAGCGTGACGGGCAGCGCCGCGCGCCAGGTCTCGAAGCCGCCGAGCGGCTGGGCCTCGGCGAGCGCGATGCGCGTGAGCGCGCCGCCGTGCCGCGCGCGCCACGCGACCAGCGCGGCCTCGCCTTCGAGGGTGACCGCATTGGCGACCAGCCGGCCGCCCGGCTTGAGCGCCGCCCAGCAAGTGTCGAGCACGCCCGCGCCGGTCGCGCCGCCGCCGACGAAGATCGCATCGGGCGCGGCGAGGCCCGCGAGCGCATCGGGCGCGCGGCCCGCGACCAGTTGCAGCGCGGGCACGCCCAGCGCATCGCGGTTGTGCTCGATGAAGCGGTGGCGCGCAGGATGCGATTCGATGGCGATCGCCCGGCAGCTTGGGTGCGCGCGCATCCATTCGATGCCGATCGAACCGGCCCCCGCGCCGACGTCCCAGAGCAGTTCGCCGGGCGCGGGCGCGAGGCGGCCGAGCGTGAGCGCGCGCACGTCGCGCTTCGTCAGCTGGCCGTCGTGCCGGTAGGCGTCGTCGGGCAGCCCCGGGGTCAGCGCGAGTCGCGCGGCAGGCGCGTGCGCCGCCGCGCGGCAGTCGAGCGCGACGAGATTGAGCGCGGCCACGTCCGGCGCGCACCAGGCATCGGCGCGTCCGTCGATGCGCCGTTCAAGTGGACCGCCCAGGTGCTCGAACACACTGAGGCGCGTCGCGCCGTAGCCGTGCCCGACGAGCCAGGCGGCAAGCGCGGCGGGCGTCGCACCGTCCGCGCTCAGCACGATGAGACGCCGGCCGTCGTACAGCGCGCGCCGCAGCGCGGCGAGCGGCCGGCCCACCAGCGACAGCGTGTCGACTTCGTGCAGGGCCCAGCCGAGGCGCGCGGCGGCCAACGACGGGGACGACGGCGCGGGCAGGATCCGGAGTTCGTCGACGGGCAGCGCGCGCGCGAGCGTCGCGCCGACGCCGAAGCACATCGGATCGCCGCTCGCGAGCACGCAGACGCGTTCGGCGCGGCGCGCGAGCAGCGCGGCGAGATCGAACGGCCGCGGCCACGCTTCGCGCCGCGCGCGCAAGCGCGCGGGCAGCATCGCCAGATGCCGTTCGCCACCGACGACCAGCGCGGCGTCGAACAATGCGCGGCGCGCGGCGCGGCCAAGGCCCGCGTAACCGTCGTCGCCGATCCCGACCACCGTCAGCCAGGTGGTCATGCTTGCTTCCCGTTCCATGATTCCGTCGACGTTGCTGGCGGTGTGGTGACAAAGGAGGAATGATACAGCGCGATGCGGCGCGGGCATGCGCTTGCGGCGACCTCGGCCGGGTTGCTGTCGCGGCGTGGCCGGCGCGTGTCGCGACGGTTTTCGGATTCGACGGCGCCTGCAAACGGCGCGTTGCTTCGCGCGGCCGTGCGGCACGCCGACGCCGGTCGCAACGGAGCCGATGAATGAGTCCGGCGCTTCCACTCAGCCCGTGCCGGGCAGCGCCGTCGGGCCGCTGCCGGCGTATGCCCGGCGCGTATAGCGTCCGCTTTCGGATTCGACGACGTGCTCAGCCGGTCGCAAGAGAGCCGGTGAATTGAGTCCGGCGCTTCCGCCAGGCCCGTGCCGGGCAGCAGCCTCGGGCCACTGCCGGCGTATGCCGGCGCATATCGCGCCGGTTTTCTGGTACGACGACGTGTGCAATCAGCGCTTCGCTTCGCGCGGCCGTGCGGCACGCCGACGCCGGTCGCAATGGAACCGATGAATGAATCCGGCGCTTCCGCCAGGTCCGTTCCGGGCAGCGGCGCGATACGCATGCCCGCATGCGCAAGCCGTATTCACGCGGCGCGCGGGCACGCCGCGGCCGTCGGCCCCGCAACGTCGCGCCGAAAGCAGATCCGTCGTCCCGCCCGATGCTCGGCGGCATCCGCATGCCCCCCGCCTTCACGTCCCCGCCGAATTTATTTGATTCCCTGCAAACCCTTACCCGGCAAGGCCCGACCAGAATCGGGTATGCTACGGCGTTCGTTCGCCGGTGCCCGTCAGGGCCTAACAGGGAACGCAGGATGCCGCTTCGCGCATCGCTGCGGCTGCCCCCGCAACTGTGCGCAGCGAGTCCGCGCGCCAGCATGCCACTGGCCCTGCCGGGAAGGCCGCGCGCGGGCCCCGACCTGCGAGCCAGGAGACCTGCCGGCGTGGTTTTCGTATGTGACGGTCCGCGTCGGACGGGGTGTGCCGACGCCGCCATGCCAGCCGTCCGCGCGCGCGGACGGCGCGGGCCGCCGCGCACACCGACCCGGTGCCTCTTTGACTCCAGCCGACTCCACTGCCGCCTCCGCCCTGCCCCGCGCGTCCGCGTGCCCGGGGCTCGTGCGCATCGTCGCGGCGCGCGACGGCGGGCTGTGCCGGATCCGCCTGCCCGGCGGCGCGCTCGACGCCGCCCAGGCGCGAGCGATCGCCGCGGTCGCCGAGCGCGACGGCTCCGGCGCGATCGAGGCGACCAACCGCGCGAATCTCCAGCTGCGCGGCGTGCGCGCCGGCCGCGAGGCCGCCGTGACCCGCGCGCTGCGCGACGCGGGGCTCGGCCCGCGCGTCGCCGACGATGCCGACGACGCCTGCGTCGCCGCGCGCGACGACGTGCGCAACCTGTTGCTGAGCCCGACCGCCGGCCGCGACCCGCACGCGCTGCTCGACAGCGCCGCGCTGGCCGGGCCGCTGCTCGCGATGCTGCAGAGCGAGCAGCGCCTGGCCGCGCTGTCGCCCAAGTTCTCGCTGCTGCTCGACGGCGGCGAACGGCTCGCGGCGCTCGATCATCCGCATGATCTGTGGCTGTCCGCGCTGCTTGACGCGCGCGGCGAACGCTGGCTCGCCGTCGGCCTTGCCGGCTGCCCGCCCAGGGCGGGCGCGCCCGATGCGCGCCCCGCGCTCGCCGCGATCCGCCCCGAGCACGCCTGCGCCTTCACGCACGCGCTGTTGTGCGCGTTCGTCGCGCTCGCGCCGCCCGACGTCACGCGCATGCGCGCGTTGCTGGCGCGCGAATCGGCCGAGGCCCTGCTCGCGCATGCCGCCGCGCATACGCCGCACACCTGGCGCCGCGACCCCGAGCTGCACGCCTGGCGGCGGCCCGATCCGGACCTCGCGCGGCGCTTCGGCATTCACCCCGAACACACGCCCGACACCTGCCATGTCGGCGCGCAGGCGCCGCTCGGCCGGCTCGACGCGGCCGGCCTGCGCGCGCTCGCCGGGCTCGCCGCCCAGGACGGCGACGGCACGCTGCGCATCACGCCGTGGCAAGGCGTGCTGCTGCCGGGCGTGCCGCGCGCGGCGGCCGGGCGCGTCCTCGCGCGGCTGCATGCGCTCGGCTTTGCGTGCGACCCCGCGCAGCCGCTCGCCCATCTCGTCGCCTGCGCGGGGTCGGCGGGCTGCGCGCGCGCGCTCGCGGACACCAAGCAGGATGCGCGGCAGCTCGCCGCGCGCCTCGCGCGCGCGCGCGACGTGCACCTGAGCGGTTGCGCGCGCAGCTGCGCGCTGCCGCACCCCGCCGCGCACACCTTGCTCGCGGCCTCGCCCGGGCACTATGACCTGTATCGGCGCGACGGGACGACGGGCTTCGGCCGCGTCCTCGCGCGCCATCTGACGATCGATCAGGCCGCGCTCCATCTCGACGGAGCCGGCCAGCTTCAGGACTTCACCGATGCTTGACTACCTACGCGACGGCCAGGAAATCTACCGCCGGTCGTTCGCGACGATCCGCGCCGAAGCGGACCTGCGCGACATCCCCGCCGACCTCGAAAAAGTCGCGGTCCGCGTGATCCACGCGTGCGGGATGGTCGATATCGTGCGCGACCTGCGCTTCTCGCCGGGCGCGGGCCACGCGGGCCGCGCGGCGCTCGCGGCCGGCGCGCCGATTCTCTGCGACGCGCGCATGGTCGCCGAGGGCATCACGCGCGCGCGGCTGCCCGCGGCCAATCCGGTGATCTGCACGCTCGGCGACGCCGCCGTGCCCGATCTCGCCCGCGCGCTCGACAACACCCGCTCGGCGGCCGCGCTCGAACTGTGGCGGCCGCATCTGGCGGGCAGCATCGTCGTGATCGGCAACGCGCCGACCGCGCTGTTCCATCTGCTCGACCTGCTCGATGCGGGCGCGCCGCGCCCCGCGCTGATCCTGGGCTTCCCGGTCGGTTTCATCGGCGCGGCCGAATCGAAGGCGCTCCTGGCCGCCGACAGCCGCGGCGTGCCGTTCGTCGCCGTGCTCGGCCGGCGCGGCGGCAGCGCGATGGCCGCCGCCGCCGTCAACGCGCTCGCCTCGGAGGCCGAATGAACGGCGTCCCGCTCGACGACGGCCCGCGCGCGGCCGGCCGGCTGTACGGCGTCGGCGTCGGCCCCGGCGACCCGGAGCTGCTCACGCTGAAGGCGCTGCGCGTGCTGCGCGCCGCCCCCGTGGTCGCGCACTTCGTCGCGAAGGGCAAGAAAGGCAATGCGTACGGCATCGTCGAGACGCATCTGCACGACGCGCAGACGCAGCTGCCGCTCGTCTACCCCGTCACCACCGAGGCGCTCGCGCCGCCGCTCTGCTACGAAACGATCATCGCCGATTTCTACGACGACGCCGCCGCGCGGGTCGCCGCGCATCTGGACGCGGGCCGCGACGTCGCGGTGATCTGCGAGGGCGACCCGTTCTTCTACGGCTCCTACATGTATCTGCACGACCGGCTCGCCGCGCGCTACGACGCGGAAGTGATCCCCGGCGTGTGCTCGATGCTGGGCGGCGCGGCGGTGCTCGGCGCGCCGCTCGTGTATCGCAACCAGAGCCTGTCGGTGCTGTCCGGCGTGCTGCCCGAGGCGGACCTGCGCGAGCGCCTCGCGCGCGCCGACGCGGCCGTCGTGATGAAGCTCGGCCGCAATTTCGCGAAGGTGCGGCGCGTGCTCGACGAACTCGGGCTCGCGCAGCGCGCGCTCTATGTCGAGCGCGCGACGATGACGAACCAGCGCATCGTGCCGCTCGCGGAGGTCGATCCGATGGCCTCGCCGTATTTTTCACTGCTCGTCGTGCCGGGGAAGAAATGGCAAGCCTGACCACCGCACCCGCGATCATCGTCCTCGGCCCCGGCGCGCTCGACGTCGCGCGCCGCATCCAGGCCGGCCAGCCGGGCGCGCAGGTGCACGCGCTCGCGAGCCGCGCGCGCGCCGACGTCGCTTTCGACGAACTGGGCGCGCACCTGCGCGACCTGTACCGGCGCGGCACGCCGATCGTCGCGCTGTGCGCGGCGGGCATCGTGATCCGCTGCATCGCCCCGCTGCTCGCCGACAAGGGCGCGGAGCCGCCGGTGCTGGCCGTCGCTGAGGACGGCAGCACCGTGGTGCCCTTGTTGGGCGGGCTCGCCGGCGTCAACACGCTTGCCCGCGCGATCGCCGCCACGCTGGCTTGCGCGCCCGCGATCACGACGAGCGGCGAACTGCGCTTCGGCGCGTGCCTGCTCAATCCACCCGACGGCTACACGCTCGCGGACCTCGACCACGGCAAGCGTTTCGTGTCCGACCTGCTCGCCGGCGAGACGGTGCGCATCGACGGCGCGGCGCCCTGGCTCGACGCGGTGGCCTTGCCGCGCGACGATGCAGGCGCGACGCGCACGATCCAGATCTCGCCGCGCGCGCATGCGCGCGCCGACACGCTGCTGATTCATCCGCGCAGCGTCGTGGTCGCGTTGACGCTGGAGACGCGCGCCGCCAGGGCGGACGGGCGCGCGCCGCAATGCGGCGCGGGTGATGGAGCCGGATTTGGGGCTGAGGCTGAGGCTGAGGCTGAAGCCGGGGCCGAAGTCGGAACTGAAGCTGGAGTCGGGACTAAAGTCGAAGTCGAAGTCGAAGTCGAAGCTGAAGTCGAAGTCGGAGCCGGAGTCGGTTACGGTGTCGGGGCCAGGGCCGAAGCTGGAATCGGGACTGAAACCGAAACCAGAACCAGGGCGCATGCCGAAGCCGAATCGCTTGCGCAACAGGTCCGCGCCGCACTGACCGAAGCCGGGCTCGCGTCGCACGCCCTCGCGGCCCTGGTCGCGCCCGCGTCCGCACTGGGCCACCCGGCGCTCGCGCAGGCGGCCGGGCAGCTCGGCGTACCGTTGCGCTTCGCGACCGGCGCGGCGCACGACGCCCCCGCACTGCTCGCCGACACGCTCGCGACGATCGCGCCCGACTGCACGCCGGCCGCCGGCGCGACGCCGACCCTCGCGATCGCCGTCTGCGCGCGGCCCGTGCCCGTCGAACGGCTCGGCCGCGCGCGCGGCCGCCTGACCGTGCTCGGCCTCGGCCCGGGCAGCGCCGCGCTGCTGACGCCCGCCGCCCGCGCCGCGCTCGACGATGCGACCGACATCCTGGGCTACGCGACCTACGTCGAGATGGCCGGCCCGTTCCACGCGGGCCAGCGCCTGCATCCGACCGACAACCGCGAGGAAATGCAGCGTGCGCGCCATGCGTTCGCGCTGGCCGCGCAGGGACGGCGGGTCGCGATGGTGTCGTCGGGCGATCCCGGCGTGTTCGCGATGGCCGCGGCCGTGCTCGAAGCGCTCGACGCCGCGGCCGGCGCGCCGGCGGCCGGCGCTCCTGCAATGGGCGACCCCGCCTGGGCGACGGTCGAACTGGAGATCATCCCCGGCGTCTCGGCCGCGCTCGCCACCGCCGCCGTCGCGGGCGCGCCGCTCGGCCATGATTTCTGCATGCTGTCGCTGTCGGACAACCTGAAGCCGTGGGACATCATCGAAACCCGTTTGCGGCACGCGGCGCAGGCGGACCTCGTGATGGCGTTCTACAACCCGATCTCGCGCGCGCGCCCCTGGCAGCTCGACCGCGCGCTCGACACCGTGCGCGCCTGGCGCGCGCCCGACACCGTCGTCGTACTCGGCCGCGACATCGGCCGGCCCGGCGCGACCCTCGTCACGACGACGCTCGGCGCCTTGCGCGCCGATCAGGTGGACATGCGGACGATGGTCATCGTCGGCTCCTCGACCACCCGGCGCGTTTCCCTGAACAATGGCCGCGATTGGGTCTACACCCCCCGCTGGTATCGCTGAAACGCCCGCCGCACGGGGCGCGCGGGATGTCTCATGAGGTATTAGATTGGTATCATGCTGGCATTAAATTGGTTCATTATTTCTGATTTCAAATCAATCAACAAAAATAACAACCAACTATTCACTAAACGATTGGAATCCTCCAAGATGGGCACGCCGCGCCCGGGACCGGCCCTGTCCGGCCCGCCGCGGTGGCGATGCGCAGGTCAGCGCACCGTTCATAACCATGGAGAGAACACAATGAAATCCAGCGTGTTGTCACATCTGCTCCCGCGCGCGCTTGCCGCGGGCGGTCTGTTCGCGGCGGCGAGCCTGTCACAGGCGGCGGGCGTCTATGCGCCCTACATCGACTTGACGCTCTATCCGACACCGCTCGTCGACCAGATCGGCGTCCAGCAGGGGATCCAGCAATTCACGCTCGCGTTCGTCGTCGCGGGCAACGGCTGTCAGCCGTCGTGGGGCGGCGTGCAGCCGATCGGCAATGGCGCGACGGGCGACCTGCTCACGACGATCGCGACCTCGATCAGCAACTACCGGGCGAAAGGCGGCGAGGTCGCGGTCTCGTTCGGCGGTGCGGCGGGCACGGGGCTCGCGCAGGCCTGCACGACCGTGCCCGCGCTGAAGAGCGCGCTGCAGACGGTGATCGACACCTACGCGCTCACGCACATCGACTTCGACATCGAAGGTTCCGCGCAGGACGATGCGGCGGCGCTCGCGCGCAACTTCCAGGCGGTCGCGCAGCTGCAGGCGGACTATGCGGCGAAGGGCAAGCCACTGCACGTCACGCTGACGCTGCCGACGCTGCAAAGCGGCCTGATCGACGAAGGCCTGGGCGTGCTGAACGCGGCCGTGAAGAACAACGTCGCGCTCGATTCGGTGAACATCATGACGATGGACTACGGTCCGTCGGGCGTCGACATGGGCGCGGCCGCGATCAGCGCGGCGCAGGGGCTGTATTCGCAGCTGGACACGGCGTACAAGTCGGTCGGGCAGCCGAAGACGAACGCGCAACTGTGGCAGCTCGTCGGCGTGACGCCGATGATCGGCCAGAACGATACGCAGGGCGAAATCTTCACGCTCGCCAACGCGCAGAGCGTGGTGAACGCCGCGATCAACAACGGCTACGGCTTCTTCGCGATGTGGTCGGTGGCGCGCGACCAGCCGTGCGCGAGCAACACCGGATCGGCGTCGGACACCTGCTCGGGCGTCACGCAGACGCCCTATGCGTTCTCGACGATCTTCAAGAAGCTCGACGGCAAGTGGGGCACGGGCGTGACGCAGGACCCGAGCTACGGCGGCGGCACGAATCCGGGCAATCCGCCGCAACCCGGGCCGTGGGTGCCGGGCGTCGCCTATCAGGCGGGCGCGACGGTCACCTATCAGGGGACGACCTATACGGCGCAATGGTGGACCCAGGGCGACACGCCGGGCCAGGCTCCGGTCTGGAAGGCCGTGGGCGGCGCGCTGCCGAACTGGTCGTCGACGGTCGCGTATACGGGTGGCTCGTGCGTGATGTACCAGAGCGCGAAGTATTGCGCGCAGTGGTGGACGCAGGGCGATACGCCGGGCGCGGGTGGGGTGTGGGTGAAGTCGTGATGGGGTGAGTTGCTGCGGCCTGCCTTCCGTGCGGTCTCGGGGGCGGGCCGGGTGAGCCTGGGGTCGACGCGCTGTCGGCCAGTGGACAGCGGATGGCTCGTCGAGCGGATGATCGCCTGTGTCCACGACGTCTGAATGCCGCCATGAGATACATAGGGCGAAACCTGATCGGTCAGTCAACGTTAGAGTCTCGCGCTGCTGACCGCTCGATGATCCACTGCTGTCGTTCGAGCCGAAGCGGTAAGGAGACCGAGCGAATTCGCAGCGGCCTCCGGCTGCAAAATCAACAATCTTTAACCAATTTATTGATTCAAAACGAAAATAGAATCGACGACTGGAATACGCGCCCCCAAACATACCCCTATCGGTTAAGCCCCGAGGCGACGGCAAAAACTGGCCTGTTGTTCAACGAAAAGCGCCTTTGGACCGTCAAGATTTGCCCGTCTCCACCCACCTTCGAAGCCTCCCGCCAACTTTGACAGGATAGTTACCCTGATTCGGCGCGTGTACAGTCCCCACACGATTTCTACAGAGGACTCGGCATGGGTTCTGCGTTCATTCGGGAAGGCGACACGACTTCGCACGGTGGCCGGGTGCTCGCCTGCACATCGACCAACATCGTCTTCGGCAAGCCTCTCGCGCTCGAAGGCGACATGGTGTCGTGTCCCAAGTGCAGCGGCGTCTACCCAATCATCGGCGTCCGAGTCCGCAGCATGACATTCGGAGGCCGGGCTGTGGCTACCGAAGGCGACAAAACTGCATGCGGTGCAACGCTGATCGCATCACAAGACATGGCGACGGTAGAACCGACCTCTGGCGCAGGCGGTTCGGTCGGTGCTGGCAAAAGCGTTGTCACGCAGACGACCGCGCGGGACGATGGCGGATATCGCGGCCGCTTCCAGCTCGTCGATGATAAAACACGCACGCCGATCCCAAATCACCCTTACACGGTAACGTCGGCAGACGGCCAAACGATCACCGGTACAACGGACGCCAGCGGCCACACTGATTGGATCAGCAGCCACCAAGCCTCATCGCTATCGTTCCACCACCCCGGGAGCGACGCGTGAGTGGCAATGATGCCGGCGGGAGCGGTGGTTACTCCTCAGGATCGTCAATTGGGGGCTCAAACTCGACCGGCCAGACAACGCAGGTAGGTTTAAGCGCATCCAAACTTTCCGCGAAAGATCGAAAGGTTCTATGTCACACGTTCTGCGAGTGCAGGCGGATCGGCGTTGCGACGAAGGCGGGAACCATCCAGCGACAGCGATGCGTCGAAATGCGTCTTGGGCTGCCAAATGAAGTGTCGAAGATGCAGACAGGGGTTCCAACGGAATACCGTCCAGAACAACCGTACGATATGACGACGAGTCCGCCCGAGCCGATCATGGACTATCACGATCCGCTTGAGCCCAATACAGGCATTCGCCAGTGGATCAAGGACCTGTGGCCCAGCAAGGGCAAGAAATACGAAAAGGGCGACGTCCGCCGCCCTGACGTCGTCATCGTGAATGACCCGTCGAAGCCTCCCGTTCAATCGAATATCAGGACCGTCGTCGAAATGAAGTTCCCCGGCGACCGCTACGGCCCTGACCAGGAAGACGACTACATCGAAATCGCTGGCGGCCCGTCAAAGTTTGTCCACCTTGGTGCGGCCGATTGCCGATGCGGCGACGACGATGGCCAGAAGGAAACTTCGCGCTCGAGGCAATCCGCGCGACAATCCGAACTCGACGACTTGTTCGACGGCAGCAGCAGCGCGCCTGGGGGCCGGTTGCTCCCGCCGGTGCCCGGGCCCGGACCCGGGCCGTCTTTTCCTATACACGCCGGCCCGTTTTAACGCCATGACGAACGACGAGATTGCAGCTTGGGCGAAGGATCCGCAACGCGCGGACACCATGCCATTCGGACTTTACGAGCCCGCGCATCAAAAAGCGATTCCGGGTGCCGCTCTAGTCGTGCGGGGCGTGCTCTACTTCCGCAACGGCTTCACCCCCGAGGTTCGCCAAGCGCTGGTGCGCTGCTTTAAGCAGTACGGTGCAACGATCAAAGAGTATCAGCACGCAGTCGAAAAGGCAGCCGGCCAAACGCCGTCGAAGTTGGGGCCGCTGCGCTGGTTTTATTCCGAGGGAGAAGAACCGATCCAGTACGATAAGTCGCCTGGATTCGAAAGTCTCGCAACGAGCGTTCCTGCCGACGAGACCCTTGCGGTCGCGATGACCAGCGCCGGCCACAAGCTCGCCACAGGGTTCTATGAGTTCACGGTGTTTGCGCTTAGCGAAAAGAAGGCTGCGCGGAAACGTGGGCTCGACGGGCTGGCCTTCACAGTGCCGCGAGCATTTATCGCACACCGCCCCGACGTATTCGAAGCAATGTTCCGCGCGTTCGCTGAAGCGCTGCCGACGGTCAATGGCCATGGCGGGCTAGCCGTGAACGTACCTCCGATGGGGCGTCGGCCGAACGAAGCCAGCGAGTATTTCTACGCGCGCCGCTTCGGCCCTGGCATTGACGTCGGCGATCCAATGCGCTCGGCCCTCCGCAAGCTCTACACGAAGATCAAAACAGTTGACTGGCTCAACGCGCTCGATGCGGACTTGGTCGCGGCTGTCGGCGGCGCATCGGCGCTGGGACTCCCACCAGATTGGTTCGCCCGTATTCCGCTGAGCAACGGGGGCTTAATCATTCAGGCCGGTGTCGCACCGCAATCCGGAGTATCCAATGGACCAGGCATCCCCATATCGCCGCCCGCCGCGTATGTCATTCTGAACCGGGCACTGCGGCCGATCATCGCGGATGACGTCGATATCCTGCAAGACGGAACACTGGACACTACGGCACCTCTGCTCAATACGGTCGTAGCAACCGAAAGTTGGCTGCGCCGGTTCAACGTCCAAGACGATCAACTCGACGGCTTCTGGGTCGAGCTACATAAGACGCCGAGGCTGCGCGGAGAAACTGCGTGATGCTGAGACTGGAGAGCGGCTTGTGATCGATCGTACGCAACAACGACGCACAGGCTTCCATGAATGTCTCTCACCGACCGAGGCTGTGTGAAAACGCGTTGATCGTCTAGACTGAATCAACGCATTCAGGATGGGCTGCCCATGAAGCGATTCGTTGAAGGCGATGACCGCAAGCAGGTAGCGCTATTGCCCGAATGCCTGGACGATTTCGTTGCCGAGGATAACCCGGTCAGGATCGTCGAGGCCTTTGTCGAAGAGCTTGATCTGCACACACTTGGCTTCACCAGTGTTACGCCTTCGACGACAGGCCGCCCCTCCTACCATCCGGCAGTGCTGCTGAAAATATACATCTACGGCTACCTAAACCGGATTCAATCAAGCCGACGCCTGGAGCGCGAATGTCAGCGCAATATCGAGCTGATGTGGCTGACTGGCCGCCTGGTGCCAGACTTCAAAACGATAGCTGACTTTCGACGCAACAACGGCGCAGGTATTCGCAACGTCTGTAGTCGGTTTGTCGTGTTGTGCCGCGATCTCAAGCTGTTCTCCCAGGCCATGGTCGCCATCGATGGAAGTAAGTTCAAGGCCTCCAATACACGCGACCGAAACTTTACGACGGGCAAGATCGATAAGCGGCAGCAGCAGATCGAGGAAAGCATCCATCGTTACCTGAGCGCATTAGAAACGGCAGATCGAACGCAGCCGCCCGAGGTGGAAGCCAGAACGACTCGACTCAAAGAGAAGATTGCTCAATTGCAGGGGCAAATGCGTCACCTTGAGCAGATCAAAGAGGAGTTGAAAACGCTGCTTGACGGACAGATCTCGCTGACGGATCCTGATGCACGCTCCATGGCGACCAGTGGCCGTGGTTCTGGGATGGTCGGCTACAACGTGCAGATCGCCGTAGATGCCAAGCACCATCTAATCGTTGCGCATGAAGTTACGAACGCGGGTAGTGACCGCGCGCAGCTAAGTCCAATGGTGCAAGCTGCTCGTGATGCCATGGGTAGAACCAAATTGAAGGCCATCGCTGATCGCGGGTATTACAGTGGCCCACAGATAAAGGCTTGCGAGGACGCAGGCATTGCCGCCATTCTGCCGAAGGTTACGACATCCAGCGCGAAGGCTGATGGCCGCTTTGATCGGGCCGACTTTATTTACATTGCCCGGGATGACGAATATCTATGCCCGGCCGGGCAACGTGCGATCTATCGCTTTACTGGCCTCGAACATGGCATGTATCTACGTCGTTACTGGAGTAGCGCCTGTATCGGCTGCGCCATGAAACCACAATGCACGCCAAGCAATTACCGGCGGATCACGCGCTGGGAGCACGAATCAGTGCTGGAAGCTGCGCAGCGAAGACTGGACCGAATGCCGAATGCGATGACGGTGCGAAGGCGGACAGTTGAGCATGTGTTCGGGACGTTCAAACACTGGATGGGCTACACGCACTTCCTGACTCGCCGGTTTGCCAACGTGAGCACCGAAATGAATTTGCATGTACTGGCATACAACCTCAAACGCGTCATAGCGATACTCGGGTTCTCGAAAACCATGAAGGCGATGCGGCTGGTGGGTGCGTGAAGCACTCCAGGGTGCGCTTACATTGCCGAGGGACCACAGCAACTCAGCACTGAAGCTATGGCGACACTCCTCGTTCACCTGAAGGCTGCGAAAATGCGGCACGGGATCTGCTCCCGCCGACGCTGAGTTACGTGTTTCCACACAGCCTCGACCCACTGCCGCCATTTGAGACAACACGACGTCAATGGCGGCTTCCAAAGTAGTACAGTCACTCGCTGGGCAACGTCGGCTTGAAGCCGACAATCCGAGTCGCAGGTTACAACGGAACAAACGTGTGCAGCTTCAGCGCTATGATCTTGCAATCAGACAACTGAGCGAGCGCGAATGGACATTGATCAACTGTGCCGCGCAGTCAGAACGCCTGCCGATCTTCGAAACTTGCCCGGCTACGTGGAGAAGGTCAATCCCGCGCAGGTCGGACTGCGTCGCGTTATCTGGCCATACGGCTTCGCATCCGAGACGCATTGTGCCTTGACGAACTGCGGTACTCTGCACAAGGTCGGGGTGATCATCGAGCTCGAGGACGGCACTATCTCCAACATTGGGCACATCTGTGGCGGTGACAATGACAAGTTCTCGTCAAAGTTCACCGCGGAGATGCTCAAGTTATCTGAGTCACGACGTCGGGGGGCAATGCTGCCGACGCTTCTCGACCGCCCAGCGCTTGAAGGAACAGAACGCAAAGTACGTGCCGCATATCACCAGGCCGAAATTTGGGTTCGGCGCGTCGAAGCGTTCGCTAAACTCTGTCCAGAGGCGGACCGGGAACTGAGGCGTCGGATCAACGGTGGCGCCAGTATGGCAGTAGTCGAGGTAGTCGAACGCACGGAATCCGAAGCCAGTGACCTGATTGCGTCCGGGCAGGCACGAAGCCGCGCTGCCGCACGCTACAAGGAAATTGAAAAGGGCGTCATCCGTGGCTCGGCTGCACTTTCGCTCACGGAGCAACGTATTTCCTCGCTCTGGCGCCGCGCTGATGCGCTGCTTGCTGCTGATCCGCAAGCCATCGAAATCGCAGCGCTCCAGAAACTATTCAACGAATCAGTCCATTTGCCAGAGGATGCGAGGCGCATCCTTGACGAGTGCGAGGCAGCGCGATTGTTCTTTACTGCAGAGAACTTTGCGTTGATAGCCATACTGCCGATGTCACAAAATGGCAGGGACAACCTGAATGCCCTTACCGTAGACAAACTCGACAAGTCAACCACTGTGCCGCTCGTGCGCCAAGCGTTTGGGAATGCAGGAGGAGATAGGCCGCTTAACAAAAAGCAGCGTGATTTTCATCGGAAGATGGAAGCGATCACGCGCGGAGCGAGACGCATGACGAAACGATAGCGTGGCTGACTGATGTGGGATGCACTTGCCGCCGACATCGGCGAGCGTAAAAGTTGAACAGAAATCCTATTGTCAACGACCCGCGACGCTTCGTCGAAAGACCGGAAGTCGCCGATCTCGGAAGTTCGAAGCTTGTCGATGATTGCATGTCGCCGAGCCAACCCCGACTTCCGGAGTCGACTCACATCAGTCGGTGGAGGCGGCATCAGGTCACTGGCGGCTTTCGAAGTTCTACGGACGTCCGAGGCCGTGCGACTGCGGGGTATGTTCTCGGCCAAACTAGCGCTCAGTTCAAACAGCCTTATAAGTCCGTTTTCTACCCGCGACCCGGCACTAGCCACTCGCCTCGCCGCAGCGACGATGTCACGATCGTAGGGAAATTCGATGTCTCGCTGTAGGGACCGCGCAGTTTATACTTAGCTACTACTCAAAGTCTGTAATGAGACAGCGGCTGTCACTGCTCGGGAAATCGACATGAAATGCTGGATATGCGGGGATGAGGCGACGACTGGCGAGCATCTGGTTAAAGCATCGGACCTTCGGCGATACTTCGGATCGGTTTCACAAAAAACGCCGTTGTTCTATCACACGTCTCAGTGTCACAATGTTCGGCTAGGAAGCACAAACGCCGATCGCCTCAAATCAAAAGCGCTGATCTGCAATCGCTGCAATAGCAACCTTACTCAACCATATGATCGAGCGTGGGAGCGATTCTCCTCCTACCTCGAGCACCGATATATCCCAGCCCCGAATCTTGGATATATCGATCTCGGTCATGTATTTCGCGTGCACACCAAGCGCTCGGCGATAAGCCTACAGCTTTACTTTGTCAAATTGTTCGGTTGTCGCATTGTTGAAGAAAACGTTCCGATCGACACTGAGTCATTTGCTCATGCGCTATTGAATGCTACAACGCTGAGCACCATCCACTTGGGATTTGCGTTGCTGCCGAATGGGTCCGGAAAAAAGGTGGCTGGAGTTACCCCTATTGAGGGGCTGAAAATTGACGGGGTCGTCCGATGCGCGACCTGGCTATATTCGGTTGGAGATCTCAGTGTGTTCGTAACTTATTCAACTCTGCCTAGGCTCACAAAATCTGTGAGTTGGTGGCGCCCCACCCGATACGGGCGCACGGTCCCGCTTACGAATACAGCACGGTGGCAATAAATAGGCAAGTGGCTCGCAGATGGCCTTGGAAGTGCTGGTGGCCGCGAGGTAGCGGCACGAATTCTAATAAAGGTACTCGAATGACGATCGCATATCATTACTGTGACGCAACAGCATTCCAATCAATTATTGAATCTAGAAGACTCCGCCTCACGAATGCGAGGAAGACGAATGATCGACGGGAACTTGAATTTTTTAAGGAAAAGGCGTTCGAGTACATCGCCGAGTTTGCGGAAAAAAACGAATCGTTGGAGACATTTCACACCGCCCTAGGTTTTCATTTCGACGTCTTGGAGGATCTCAGTGAATACCATATTTGCTGCCTATCAAAAGAAAAGGATTCTGTCGGTCAATGGGTCGCATATGCAGACAAGGGCGCGGGATTCGCAATCGGTTTCGACATCAACGCCCTTAGATTGGCAGTAGGCGCACCAATCTTAGATAAAGACTTCGCCACGGCACCTTTAGCGAGTGCGGCAGGTGACTGGCGGTTTGCGCCAGTAATTTATGGTGACGACAAAAGCTTAAGGCCACACCTCGATAAAATATTAGAGTTCGGGAGAGCGCAAGAAGGAGCCGAAATCGGTACAACGCAACAGGCACGCGATTACATCAACCTGATGTGCGCTTATTTCAAGCACCCTGCCTTTCGAGACGAACACGAATGGCGCATCATTTACGATGCTACGCGACCAGTTCGCTTGACCAAGCTGCTCGACAAAGAACCTCAACCTGACATCCGGTGGCGCTACGGGAAATATGGTCTCACTCCGTATTGCGAGACGCCTAATATCTTGAATTGTATTCGCGAGGTGGTAGTCGGACCAAGTAATCTAGATCGAGGGACCGACAGTTATATATCTAAGTTCTTGAGATCCCATGCGATCGACGCCAAGGTCGTAAAGTCAGAATGCCCTTATCGTTGAGGCGATCGGTTTTATCTCGGTGACCTGCATCGTCGCCAGTCGAACGACCGCTTACTGATTGCGAAGCGGTCGCGCGAATGTCTCGGCGGTGGCGTAGGCTAATGACGGCTGTTGGCCGAACTGAGTCAACCGATCTGACGCTGCCTGCTTGATCTAACCCAACCTTTTACACGCGAAATCGCACAAGCCATCACTTAGCCCTACCCCGCCTCCGACCCGGCAAGCACCACCGTTTCCGCTTCCCCTGCCGTTCCGCCGCTCCAACCTCCCTGCCCTTCCGCTCTTTTTCAAGAGCAACGATAACCTCCAACTGCATCGGCCATTCGAGCACCTTCTTCCACTCGGGTCCGACTTCATCATCCTTCTTGCTCGCACAGGATCGCTCGAATTCGTCGACCCGGTCGTCCCATTTGCACAAGCTGTGCCATTCCTCCCATTCGCGTTCGGCAAACCGGCCGGTTCCCCGCATGTCGTCGCATTTGTCTTCCGGCTCCGGGCTCACGTTCCAGTCAGCACACTGACCATAGATATACGCTGTCGGGCCCCTGCTCAGATCGCTCTTGTCACCGCACCTGAACCAGCCGGCCGATGTTGCCAGGGTCATGCCGATCGAACGGGTGCGGGCCACGACGCGCACGAGCCGGCTCAACTTGTCGTCGCCGGGACTCCAACGACGCGCATCGGCATGCGCCAGGTCGCCGGCCACCCGCGCAAAGTAGCCGGCGCGGGACAGCGGATCCGGCGGATAGATGCCGATCACCTCGTCGAAGCGCCCCTTGCGAATGGCTGGGACATCGAGCGTGCCGACCAGATTGGTGATGAGCGCATAGGCAACCCGGCGCTCCTTGGCGCGTTCGTGCAGCGCCTTCAGCTTCGGCAGCATGCCCGGCGTCAGGAATGAATAGAAGTTCGTCGCGCGCTTGCCGGACGCATCGCGTCGCCTCAGAATCGGATCGAATTCGTCGAACAGGATCACGACGCGCGACAGCATCGACAAGGTTTCGAACACCGCTCGCGCGCGCCCTTCCACACTGTCCTCGCCGCCTTTCACGAGATCGCTCGGCGTCACTTCGACGAGCGGCGCCTGACAGGTGTGCGCCAGCGATTCGATCAGCATGGTCTTCCCGGTGCCGCCCGGTCCATGCAACACGAGCGACATGCATTCCGATTTCGCCCATCGCGTAACATGGGTTCGCATCTGCTGAAGCGCAATCGCCACCGACGGCCGCCGCCCGACCGGCTTATCCGCGCCCGGAGTCCCGACCGCCGCCTGCACGAGCCCATAGTCGGGATAAAACAGCTCGCCGAGCCCGACCCCGGACGAACGCGGCCAAGACACCTTGAAGTGATCGAGGATCATGTCGTTGATCCCCGCATCCAGCATCCAGTTGAGCGACGCCAGGCTTTCCACGGCGTCGACCGATGCGATCAGGCCGGCTTTCGTCCGGTGGCGGTCGAACTCGCTGAACCAGCCTTCGATCTTCGAGCCGTCCTCCGAATAAGCGCACTGCCGTTCGAAGTAATGCAGCAGATGTTTCGCGAGCCGCTTGTCGAGTGGAAAATGGGCGAACCGGATCAGCTCCGCGACCGCCCCGAGCAATTCGTCGGTTTGTACCGAGTACTGGCTGCATTCATCGGCATGAAACGGCATCCGGCTCGACAACGTACCGTCGGCGGACAAGTCCGCGCAAATCAGCTTCGCGGCGAGTTCGAGGCGGGCGAGCGCACCCGTATCGAGTTCCCGATCCTTGCCCAGAAGGCGCGCATAGGCCGGCGCCGCATAGGCGAGTTCGATCGGTTCCCAGGTGCGGGTATCGGCGTGGTTGCTCGCGGCGAGCTGCGCGTCGATGACCGACGACAGGAAATTCCGGCACGCATCCATGCTGTCTCTCACACCACGTGCCGCGCTCCTGAAGTGTTGCCCCGCCTCTTTCATCCAGTGACCGTCGGCGGGCAGATGCAGTGCGTCGTCAGCCATGCGGATCCCGACCTTGATCGCACCGATCGCAAACTCGTGGCCGGTGAGCGCCGGCCAATCCGGCTTGCTTTTCAGCTCCAGTTCGAGCTTCACCTCCTCGAGATTCTGCACGAGCAACGTCAAGCTTTCTTTCGCCATGCCTTCGAACGCCTTGACGATGTCGTCGATGCTCGACTCGGACTTGATCAGGCCATCCACATCGAACACGACCTTACGCGAAGCTGACGCCAACTCGTTTCTCAATTCGAGGCTCAGCCGTTCCCTGTCGAGCGTCAGCCATTCCTCCGGGATGCCCGGGTATCGCAGCGTGTTCAGGTAAAGCGAAAGACCGTGCATATAGGCGAGCAACGCGCCCGTACGCTCGAGCGTGTCGGCCAGATCGCACAGTGCGCGCACGCACTGGCAGGTCGAATAGGCGGTGACCCAGCCCCGCTCGCCGGCGCGCACGCCGCCAATGCACCAGTCCGGCTTCGCCGCCGTGAAGATCTCGCGCACGATCCGGTACCAGGCCAGCATCGTCGGACGGGAAATGGCCAGGCGGCCGGTGGCAACGAACATCCGCATCGCTTCCGCAGCCGCCAGCACGGGGGCATAGTCCTTGTCGATCACGGCGAGCGAGAACTCGGATTGCCAGCGCTCGATTTCGGTTCGGTATGTGCCGATCTGCTCGGGGTCGCGCGCAAGCTGCAGGCCCAGCCGCGCATACTTGTATTTGTCATACAGAATCATGCTTGCCTGGCTTTTGGCGAGAAATTCACGCAGCGCCGCGTGCCCCTGTTTCGTCATGTTGGCGCAGCGCTCGCGGATCGCGTCGAGCGTCCGCAATTCTTCCATATGCGCTTCGAGGTCGTGCGACGACCCGTGGCCCTCTCTGTCACGCAGCGCCGCGTCACGCGCCTCCATGGAAGGGCTCGCCCCGGGCAGGGTCGGCTTTGGCATGGCGGTCTCCTTCGATAGCGCATCGCCCGATGCCGACCCGTCGCGCATCGTCTTCAGGACGATCACCGGCCGCCGATCTGCAATGCCTGCCCCGTAGCAATCACGAATCGCGGCGGCGAAATATCCTGCGAATCAGGTTTCAAGAAATAATTCTAGTAATTAAATCCGCCGCAAACGGGACTTACAAAAATAACGCGCAGTCGATTTTCCCGATTCAAGCATCGGCTAAATCCGTGTTTATTCAAAGTCAGCGGCGTTGCGCGCGCAATGGTGGACGCAGGGCGACACCCCGGGTGCGAGCAGCCTGTGGGTGAAGTCGTGACGGCATGAGTTGCACCGGCCTGCCCGTGTCATCCACGAGCGGGGCCGGGCGAAGGGGTGCGGAACGTCGATGCCGGGGGCGTGTCCGGATGGGCGCCCCTTCGCAGCCGATGCAAGCGGGCGACGACAGCGCGCACCGCGTGCAGGCCGGCCCCCATCCCAGGAAACAAGGCGTCGCTCAAGCCTTCGTCCGCAGCACGACAATGCCCGGCGTATCCCTCACATAGTCGAGGAAGGGCGTATCCACGACGCTCATGTTCGCTTGCCTCGATGACGCATTCCGGAATACCGGCTCTGCGCTCGTCTGGATAAAGAAGCCAACGTGCGTCACATCGAGCCCTTCGGTCTTTGCGTAGATGCCGATGAAATCACCGCTCCGCAGCTGCCCGACGACATGCGCGTCGACGTATTCGCCCGGGATGTAGACGACCGTCCGGGCCCTGACCGGCAAGCCCGGTAGATAAGTACCGCCGTCGGCCTTGAGGTTCAGTTGCTTGTCCACCGAGACCGCGTGCGCGCTCAGCGTCGCCGTGATGTCATCGGCGAGCACCGGGATCCGGTCCGACCAGTCCGTGAAGAAATGACGCCGCGTGGCAAAGCCGACCTGGCCGTCCACGTAGCGGGTCGAGATCAGGCTGTCGGTGAAGCTCTGCGTCGCGCTCGTTCTCCGGATCGCCTCGACGTAGTCGAGATACGTGAAGCAGTCCAGCCCCCTGAAATCGATGACCAGCCGCTCCGGCGCATCGGGCGACCCGACCAGCATGCCACCTTGATAAGGCGTATCGAGAAACTCGCGTGACACGATATCGATGACGTCGGCGACGCTGGCGTGCCGGTTCAGCGCCCGTAATGTCAGCAAGGTCTGAAGCTTGGTCGAGGTGATCGCGTCGAGACCGGCCGGTGCGACTCGCGCGTGATCCACGTGGCCGGCCGGGCTGATCGGCGAGGCCGGTTCGTTGCCGCCGCAGGCCGCGAGCGTCAACATCAGGGCGCTCGAAAGAATCGTCTTGCTCAGCACAGCACATCATCCTGTTCAGTTGACACGGCGTGCTCCCGCCCCACCCATGCGGAATCGTCCGCTTCCAACGGGAGCACGAATGCTCGGGCGCCGAAAAGATCGACCGGTCCAACCTTTTCCATAGGAGGATCGGCCCTTCGGGCCGGTGCGATATCAGCCGTACGCGCGCACGGCTGACTGACGTGAAGCCGCTGCCGGACCTGTCGCGGCGGCGCAAGCGCGATCAAACTTCCTCGCTTGCTAAGTCCACCAAATCATTTTCCGGATGGATGCCCAAGCTGGCGTCATTGTAGTGTCGAATTATCCCGAGGTCTTATGTTTATGCCCTCTTGCCCGGATCAGGACGCGCGGCGCGCCCGACAACGGGCATTCAATAGGATTTCGGCAAGCCCAGTACTTTTTCCGCGATGAAACACAGGATCATCTGCGGACTGACGGGCGCAATCCTCGGGATCATGCACTCGCGCAAATAACGTTCGACGTGATACGCCTTCGCGTAGCCCATCCCGCCCAGGGTCGCGAGCGCGGTCTGGCACGCCTGGAACGCCGCCTCCGCCGCGAGGTACTTCGCCGCATTGGCCTCCGCGCCGCACGACGCCTGCGCGTCGTAGCAAGCCGCCGCCTTCATCACCATCAGCCACGCCGCCTCCAGCTGCATCCACGCGAGCGCGAGCGGATGCTGGATCGCCTGGTTCTGTCCGATCGGCCGGCCGAACACCACGCGTTCGCCTGCGTAGCGCGTCGCGTGCCGCAGCGCGACCTGTCCGAGCCCGACCGCCTCCGCCGCGATCAGGATCCGCTCCGGATTGAGTCCGTGCAGCAGATATCGGAAGCCCTCGCCCTCGACGCCGATCCGGTCCGCCGCCGGCACGCGCAGTTCGTCGATGAACAGCAGGTTCGAGTCCACCGCGCGACGGCCCATCTTCTCGATCTCGCGAACTTCCACGCGCGCGCGATCGAGCGTCGTATAGAACAGGCTCAGGCCCTCGGTCGGCTTCGCGACCTGTTCGAGCGGCGTCGTGCGCGCGATGATCAGCATCCGGTCCGCGACCTGGGCGGTCGAGATCCAGATCTTGCGGCCCGTGATCAGGTAATGGTCGCCCGCCCTCACCGCCCGGGTTTTCAGATGCGTGGTGTCGAGCCCGGCGTCGGGCTCGGTGACGGCGAAGCACGCCTTCTCCTTGCCCGCGATCAGCGGCGGCAGGAAGCGCCGCTTCTGTTCCTCGGTGCCGAACACCTGCACCGGATTCAACCCGAAGATGTTCATGTGCACCGCCGACGCGCCGGACAAGCCCGCGCCCGACGCGCTGATCGTGCGCATCATCAGCGCCGCCTCGGTCATGCCGAGCCCCGCGCCGCCGTATTCGGGCGCCATCGCGATGCCGAGCCAGCCGGCCTCCGCGAGCGCCGCATGAAACGCGTGCGGAAACCCGCCCTCGCGATCGCGTTCCAGCCAGTAGTCATCGTCGAAGCGCGCACATATCCGCGCGATCGCGGCCTCGATCGCGCGCTGGTCGTCATTCAGCGTGAAGTCCATCCGTGCCTCCCTGGAAACCGTCGTCACCGCGCAACCCGAGGGGCGCGGGCAGCGCCCCGAACACCTCCGGCTCGCGTTCGATGAGTGCGGGCGGCGGTCAGGGCGCCATTGGAATCGACATTAAAATTCCCATGCATGAATTTATATTTATATTCAGGACTTATGAAGTCAAGTACGCGGAGCCGGCGTCCGGGCCCGATGCCACACGCAGTTCGCGCCGCCCCGCGAATCGCCTTGAGTCCTCGAATACGTTCGCGCACAATGTCGGCGCTGCACCGCATGCGAACGGAACGGCGTCTTCCGCGCCGCGCGCAGTCCGCATCCCGGAACCTAAAAAAACCAAGAACACGCACCGATGCCTACCGAGACAAAACCCATCCTGAACGGCCCGCGCGTCACGCTGCGGCCGCTGACCCGCGACGACGCGCCCGCGATGTTCGCGTCGCTCGACGATCCCGAACTGCGTCGCCTGACCGGCACGCATGCCTCGCACAGCCTGGAAGACGTGACCGCGCATTGCGCGCGGCTCGAAGCCAGCCCCGACCGCTGGGACTACGGCATCGTCGTCGACGGCCGGCTGATCGGCGAAGTCGTGCTCAACGATTTCCAGGCGGCCAATCGCAGCACGTCGTTCCGGATCGGCATCTGGGATCCTGCGGCGCGCAATCAGGGATACGGCTATGAAGCGACGCGCCTGCTCGTCGAGTTCGCGTTCGAGGCGCTCGGCGTGAACCGGGTCGAGCTGGAGGTCTTTTCGTTCAATCCGCGCGCGCGGCGCGTCTATGAGAAAGCGGGCTTCCGCGTCGAGGGCGTGCGGCGCGAGGCGCTGATCTGGGAAGACCAGGTGGTCGATTCCGTGCTGATGGCGCAGTTGCGCCGCGATCGCGCGACGCACGAGGAAGCGGCGCAAGCCTGAATCCGGCCGACGGGTTCACTCCCCTGGGCAGACCCGGTGGTCGATTCCGTGCCGATGGCGCAGTTGCGCCGCGCCCGCGCGACACATGAGGCATCGGCGCAAGCCTGAATCCGACCGGCTCGCCCCCGCGCGACGCCCCTCACCGCCGCGCAAACGCTCAGCCCCGCACCAGATCCTCCGGCGCGCAGCACAGCGCGCCCCACGCCTGCGCGAGGCGTTCGCCGCGTCCGAGCCTGAGCGACGCGTCGTCGAAGTCGACCCACACGATCTGGTCGACCTGGGTCGGGCGGGCCGGGGTTTCCTGGCTGCGCCCGTCCGACAGCACCCACAGCCAGCGCTGCTGCGCGGGCTGCCGGCGCGCGGCCTGCGCGAGCACGCGCTGGGCCGCCGCCACGCCGCGCGCGAGCGGCGTGCCGCCGCCGCCGCCGACCGGCGCGAGCCAGCGCGCATTCCACCAGCGCGGCACGGCCGGCCCGAAGCGCTGCTCGGCCGACTCGCCGCCGAAGCAGACGAGCGCCACCGTCTCGCGCCGGCGCGCGGCGCGCTCGAACAGCGCGACGATCAGCCCTTTCGCGCGCGCCAGCCGTTCGCCTTCGAGCATCGACGCGGAACAGTCGAGCAGGAAACAATGCAGCACGCCGCCGCGCGCCGCGTAGGGCCGATAGCGCAGATGCGCGGCGCGCAGGCGCTCGCCGCGCCGCGCGGCCAGGGTGGCCGGCCATGCGATGCGCGCGCCGGGCCGCCCGTGCGAATCCGGCGTCACGCCCTTGCCTGCGCGCCATCGAAGACCGCTGCTCGACGCAGCGGCGGCATCCGTTCGATGGCTCAGCGTTTTTTTAGCGGCAGCGGCACCACGCCCTTCACCGTTGCGGTCGCAACCGGTTCGGGCGGCAGATAACCCCAATCGCCCTCGCCGCCCGCCGGTCCGGCCTCGGGCGGCTCTCGGTCCGGCTCGTCCTGCCCGTGCGCGTCGTTCGGCATCGCGGCCGGCTCGCGCGGCGGCGCGGACGGCGCGGGCGGCTCGCGCGGCGGCGCGGGCGGCACGCCGCGCCGATGCCGCAACACCTCGGCCGCGACCCGCTCGACATGCGCGACGTCGATCGCCGCCGCGCCTTCGAGCGCCGCGAGCGCGCGCGCCGCGCGCAGCATCACGAGGTCGCCGCGCAGGCCGTCGATCGCCGCCTCGATGCACAGCGCGCTGACGCGCGCATGCACCGCATCGCCGAATTCAAGCGCGGGCAACGCCTCGCGCGCCGCGCGCAGCCGCTCGGCCAGCGCCGCCTGCGCATCGCGCCGCCCCGCGCAAAACCCTTCCGGGTCCGCGTCGAACGCGAGCCGCGCCTTGACGATCGCCTGCCGCTGTCCGCGCTCAAAGCAATTGTCGAGTTCCACCATCAGGCCGAAGCGGTCAAGCAGTTGCGGACGCAACTCCCCTTCCTCGGGATTCATCGTGCCGACCAGCGCGAAGCGCGCCGCGTGGCGATGCGAGACGCCATCGCGCTCGACCGTGTTGACGCCGCTCGCGGCGACGTCGAGCAGCGTGTCGACGAGCGCGTCGGGCAGCAGGTTGATCTCGTCGACATACAGCACGCCCTGGTGCGCGCGCGCGATCAGCCCCGGCGCGAACCGCACCGCATGGTCGGCGAGCGCGCTCGCGAGATCGAGCGTGCCCGTCACCTGCTCCTCGCTCGCCGACAGCGGCAAGGTGACGAAGCGGCCCTCGGGCAGCAGTTCGGCGAGCGCGCGCGCGGCGGTCGACTTCGCGGTGCCGCGCGGCCCGCTGATCAGCACGCCGCCGAGCCCCGGGTCGACGGCGACGAGCAGCAGCGCCTGCTGCAGCGCCGCCTGGCCGACCAGCGCCGTGAACGGAAACACCGGGCGCGCGGCCTCGGCGTGAACGGGGTGCGTCATCGTCGGATTCCTTCCAGATGCTGTTCGGTCGCGAGCAGGTGCGCCTCCACGGTCTCGCGGTAGGCGCCCGGCTGCTGCCAGAGGCCGCGCTGCATCGCTTCGAGCAGCCGCTCGCAGATGCCGTGCAGGGCCTGCGGATTGTGTTCGCGCAGGAACGCGCGGGTGGCGGGATCGTTCAGGTAGGCGTCGGTGACGAGCGCGTACTGGTGATCGGCGATCACGCGCGCGGTCGCGTCATAGCCGTACAGGTAGTCGACGGTCGCCGCGATCTCGGCCGCGCCCTTGTAGCCGTGCCGCTTCACGCCGTCGATCCATTTCGGATTGACCACGCGCGAGCGGATCACCCGCGCGATCTCCTCGCGCAAGGTGCCGACCCGCGGCGCGGCCGGATTGCTGTGGTCGCCGTGATACAGCCCCGGCTGCCGTCCCGAGCGGTGCCGCACCGCGGCCGCCATGCCACCCTGGAACTGGTAGTAGTCGTTCGAGTCGAGCAGGTCGTGCTCGCGGTTGTCCTGGTTCTGCACCACCGCGTCGATGCTCGCGAGCCGCGCGCCGAACGCATCGTGCGCGGCCTCGCCCGCGCTGTTCTGCGCATAGGCGTAGCCGCCCCAGGCCTGGTACGCGTCGGCGAGATCCGCGTCGGTCTGCCAGCGCCGTTCGTCGATCAGCTGCTGCAGCCCCGCGCCGTAGCCGCCCGGGCGCGCGCCGAACACGCGCCAGCCCGCGCGCCGGCGCGCCTCGTCCGGCGCGATGCCGCGCGCGGCCAGCGCGGCCGCCTCGCGCGCGATCCGCGCGCGCACCGGATTCAGGTCCTCCGGCTCGTCGAGCGCCGCCACCGCCTGCACCGCCGCGTCGAACAGGTGCATCAGGTTCGCGAACGCATCGCGGAAGAAGCCGGACACGCGCAGGGTCACGTCGATGCGCGGCCGGTTGAAGATCTCGATCGGCAGGATCTCGAAATCGGTCACGCGATGGCTGCCGTGCGCCCACTTCGGCCGCACGCCGAGCAGCGCGAGCGCCTGCGCGACGTCGTCGCCGCCCGTGCGCATGGTGGCCGTGCCCCATACCGAGAGCCCGACCGCGCGCGGATAGTCGCCGTGCTCCTGCAGGTGCCGCTCGACCAGCTGCTGCGCGGACTTGAGGCCGATCGTCCAGGCCGCCCGGGTCGGCACCGCGCGGGTGTCGACCGAATAGAAGTTGCGGCCCGTGGGCAGCACGTCGGGCCGGCCGCGCGACGGCGAGCCGCTCGGCCCCGGCGGCACGAAGCGGCCGTCGAGCCCGCGCCGCAGTTGCGTCAGCTCTTCCGGGCCGCAAGCATCGAGGCGCGGCAGCAGCGTGCCCGCGAGCCGGTCGAACACGGCCTGCGCACGCGGCCAGCGCGCCGCGAACGCGGCGCTGCCCGGCGCGGGCTCGGCGGATGCGTCGCACTCGGCCTCGTCGTCGCCGCACAGCCGCGCGACCTGGCGCGCGGCCAGCCATTCGAGCCGCTCCCGCGTATCGCCCGCATGCCGCCACGGCGCGTCGCCGAACGCCAGCAGTTCGGCCGGCCGCGGGCCGGTCCACGCCGCGGCCCAGTCGGCCGCGAGCGGATCGAAGTCGCCGAGCGCGAGATCGCGCGCGAGCGCGCCGATCAGCCCCGCGTTCGCGCCCGCGCCGTCGCCGCTCGGAAAGCGCGCGAGCGCGAGCAGCGTGTCGCGCCGCTGCCGCCCGCGCGGCGACGCGCCGAAGGTATGCAGCCCGTCGCGGATCTGCGCTTCCTTCAGCTCGCACAGCCACGCATCGACGCGCGTGAGCAGCGCATCCTCGCCGCCCGGGTCGCGCGGCGCCTCGATGCTCAGTTCCTCGTGCAGGCGGTGTTCGACGATGGTCGCGAGGATCGTCTTGCGCAGCAGCTTCGCGCGGCGCGCGTCGACCATCAGCGCCTCGTAGTATTCGTCGACCTGCCGCTCCAGGTCCTGCAGCGGCCCGTAGTTCTCCGCGCGCGTGAGGGGCGGCATCAGGTGGTCGATGATCACCGCCTGCGCGCGCCGCTTGGCCTGGCTGCCCTCGCCCGGATCGTTGACGATGAACGGATACAGGTGCGGCAGCGGCCCCAGCGCGAGGTCCGGCCAGCAGGCGTCGCTGAGCGCGACGCTCTTGCCCGGCAGCCATTCGAGATTGCCGTGCTTGCCGAGGTGGATCACCGCGTCGACGCCGAACGCGTCGCGCAGCCAGAAGTAGAACGCGAGATACGCGTGCGGCGGCACGAGGTCCGCGTCGTGATAGCTCGCGTAGTCGTCGCCGTCGCGGGTGCGCGCAGGCTGGATGCCGACGAACACGTGTCCCGCGCGCCAGCCCGCGATCGTGAAGCGCTCCCGGCGCAGCGTCGGGTCGGCCTCGGGCGGCCCCCAGCGGGCGTTCAGCGCGTCGCGCACCGCCTGCGGCAGGCGCGCGAAGCGCGCGCGGTAGTCGTCGAGCGCATAGCTCTGGAACGCCGGGCGCAGCGCGCGCCGCGCCGGATCGTTGGTCACGCCGGCCGTGAGGCGCGCGATCAGCGCGTCGCCGTCGGCCGGCAGGTCCGCGACCCGATAGCCGGCCTCGCGCAGCATCGCGAGCACGCCGAGCGCCGAGGCCGGCGTGTCGAGCCCGACGCCGTTGCCGATCCGCCCTTCGCTCATCGGATAGTTGGCGAGGATCAGCGCGACCCGCTTGTCGGCGTTCGCGCGCGTGCGCAGCGCGCACCAGCGGCGGCTCAGCTCGGCGACGAACGCGATGCGCTCCGAGTCCGGCTGGTAGCGCACCACGTCGACTTCGGTGTGCGGACAACGATAGGCGAGCCCCTTGAAGCTGATCGCGCGCGTGATGATGCGCCCGTCCACCTCGGGCAGCGCCACGTGCATCGCGATGTCGCGTGCGTGCAGCCCTTGCGGATCGGCCTGCCAGGCGTCGCGATTGCCGCCCGACAGGATCACCTGCAGCACCGGCGCGTCGCCCGCGAGCGCGGGGGGCGCCGGATCGTCGAGCGCGCCCGCCGCGAACGCCGTGGTGTTCAGCACGAGCGCGACCCGATGCTCGGCGCACAGCGCGTCGAGCACCGCGCGGCTCAGCGTATCCTTCAGCGACGTCACCGCGATCGGCAAGGGATTGAGCCCTTCCCGTTCGAGCGCCTCGCACAGCGCGTCGAACACCGCCGTGTTGGCGGCCTGCCAGTGCGCGCGATAGAACAGGATCGCGACGACCGGCGCGCCGGGCCGCCAGCGCGCGCGCCAATCCTCGCTGGTCGGGTGCGGATGGTCCGGGTGGTACAGCGCGGCGGCCGGCAGCGGGCGCGGCGGCGGCGGCTCCGCGCCGTGGCCGAGCGCGTGGTGCGCGATGCTGCGCAGCAGCGCCTCGGCGTTCTGCGGGCCGCCCTCGCGCAGGTAGCGCCACCACTGCCGGCACAGCGCCGGATCGACGGTGCTTTTCGCGATCAGGTTCGGGTCTTCCTGCAGGTCGCCCGAGAACATCGCGAGCGACTGCCGCGCGCGCGCGGCGAGCGCGACCGCCTGCTCGATCCCGTACGGCCAGTAGCTCTCGCCGCCGAGGTGGTCGATCACGACGACGCGCGCGTGGCGCAGCACGTCGTCGAGGTAGAAATCGACCGACGCGGGCTGGCGCAGGAACGTCACGTTCGCGAGCCGCACGCTCGGAAAGCCCTCGCCCAGCCGCGGCACCGCGGCCGCGAGCAGCGACAGCGTCGTGTCGGCCGAGCTGAGGATCACGATGTCGGCCGGACGCTGGTCGATCCGGATCACGCCCTCGGTGTCGTCGACGAAGCCGCCCGGCGTGGTGCGCAGCAGATGCATCGGTGCGTTACGCCTGTTGCGGCTCGGCCGCGAGCGCCGCGTCCAGCGCCCGCTGCAGCTCGGCCTGGTCGAGATCCTCGCCGATCAGCACGAAGCGGCTCAGGTCCGCCTCGCCGTCCGCCCAGCGGCGGTCGAAGTAGCTGTCGAAGCGCCGGCCCACGCCCTGGATCACGAGCCGCATCGGCGCGCCGGGCAAGGCCGCGAAGCCCTTCGCGCGGTAGATCGCGTGGTGCTCGACCAGTTGGCGCAGCGCGTTGAGCGCGGCCTCGCGCGAGCCGACGCGCGCCTCGACCGTCACCGAGTCGAACGCGTCGTGATGATGATCGGCGTCGTCGGCCGAGCCGTGGTGATCGTGGCGCAGGTGGATGGTTTCCTCCGACGCGGCCTCGATGCCGAGCAGCGTCGCAAGATCCAGCTCGCCGCGCTGCGCGTGCACGATCTTGACCTGCGGCGGGATCTCGTCGCGGATCAGCGCCTCGACCGCGCCCAGGTGCGCGGGATCGAGCAAGTCGGTCTTGTTCAGGATCACGAGGTCGGCCGCCGACAGCTGGTCGGCGAACAGCTCGTGCAGCGGCGATTCGTGGTCGAGGTTCGGATCGGCGCGGCGCTGCGCGTCGACCGCGCCAGGATTCTCCGCGAACTGGCCGCTCGCCGCGGCCGGACCGTCGACCACGGTCAGCACCGCATCGACCGTGAAGCTGTTCTTGATCGACGGCCAGTTGAAGGCCTGCACGAGCGGCTTCGGCAGCGCGAGGCCCGAGGTTTCGATCAGCACGTGGTCGATCTCGTCGCGGCGCTCGACGAGCGCCTCCATCACCGGGTAGAACTCTTCCTGCACCGTGCAGCACAGGCAGCCGTTCGCCAGCTCGTACAGCGTGCCGGCCGTTTCGCCCGCCGCGTCCTCGCAGCCGATTCCGCAGCCCTTGAGGATCTCGCCGTCGATGCCCAGCTCGCCGAACTCGTTGACGATCACGGCGATGCGCCGGCCGCCCGCGTTCGACAGGATGTGACGCAGCAGCGTGGTCTTGCCGCTGCCGAGGAAGCCGGTGACGATGGTCACGGGAATTTTGCGCATCTGCATGATGGAGTCCGTCGAAGGTAGTCGAATGAGAAGGAAGCGGGATGGATCGCGCGGCCTCAGGAGGCGAGCGTCACGTCGATCCGGTCGTAGCCCTTGAAGCGGTAGATCAGCGCGGACACGAGCCAGCTCAGCAGGAACAGCGCGATCACGCCGTAGCCGAGGATGCCGAAGTGATCCGACAGCATGCCGATGAAATCCCAGAAGCCGCCCTTGAGCGCGAGCTTGTCGGCGATCAGCGCGAGCGCCTCGATGCCGCCGATCAGCACGGCCACCAGCACCGAGACGAAGGTGATCGTCATGTTGTAGTAGAGCTTGCGGATCGGCCGCACGAACGCCCAGCGATACGCGCCCATCATCAGGATGCCGTCGGTGGTGTCGACGAGCGTCATGCCGGCCGTGAACAGCACGGGCAGCGCCATCACCGACCAGAACGACATGCCGCCCTGCGCCTGGGTCGCGGAGATGCCGAACAGCGCGATCTCGGTCGCGGTGTCGAAGCCGAGCCCGAACAGGAAGCCGACCGGATACAGGTGCCAGCTGCGCGACACCACGCGGAACACCGGCCGGAACAGCCGCGCGAGCACGCCGCGCCGGTTCAGCAGCAGGTCGAGGTCGGCCTCGACGAGCGGCTCGCCGCGCCGCACCGCGCGGAACGTGCGATGCACCGACACCAGGATCAGCAGGTTCGCGAACGCGAGCAGCAGCAGGAAGAACGCCGACACGCTCGTGCCGATCACGCCGCCCCATTCCTTCATGCCGTCGAAGCGCGTCGCGAGCGACGCGGCGGTCAGCGCCACCGCGACCGACAGCAGGATCACCACGGTCGAGTGGCCGAGCGAGAAGAACAGCCCCGCGCCGAGCGGGCTCTTGCGCTCCTGCATCAGCTTGCGCGTGACGTTGTCGATCGCCGCGATGTGATCGGCGTCGACCGCGTGGCGCAGCCCGAACGTATAGGCGAGCAAGGCGGTGCCGAGCAGCACCGGCTGGCCGTGGAACGCGGCGAACGCCCACAGCCACGCGCCGATGTTGAACGCGATCAGCAGCGCATAGATGCCGACGATCTTGGCGCGCAACTCGGCCGGGCTGTCGTTGAAGAGACGGAAAAAAGCCTTGAGCATGGTGCTTCCCTGTGCGAACGGTCGACCCTGGAGCGCGCCGGCACGCCGCCGTCGTGTCACGCCGGGCATCGCGCGGGCGATGGCGGCGGGAACGATCGAGGCCGCCTGACGGCGCTCGGCATGACGCGGCCGTGGACAATGCGCCGCCTCCCCGCGGCGCTGAACCCGATGTCTCGGCCGGTATCCGGGCTGGCGAACACGCCGCTTCGCCTTCCCGGGCGCACGCGTCCAGTGGCGGATCCGCGCGCCGGGCGGCGCGCGTCGAAGCGGGCGGTGCATCGCTCGCGCGATGCGTTCGCTTACCGTTGCGGGGGCAGCACAGGTTGGCGGCGGCCGCGATGCGGCGACGCGCCCTGTTTCCCGTTTAACTGCGCGCGAAGATCCCGCGCGCGAGCACCAAAACGCCTGCGAGTGTAGGTGGGGGGGCCCGGCGCGTCAAGGCGCGGCGGGCGCATCCGGCGTGTGCGGCGGGCCGCCCCGGGATGGGGCATCGCATGACGGGCCGTCCCATAACGGGCCGTCCCAGCCGTCGAGGTACTTGGGCAGCGCGTCGTCGAGGTCGAGCACGCGTACGCGATAGAACAGATGCATGGTGGGCCGCAGCGCGGCGGGCAGCGCGCCGTCGTGCGCGCGCATGAACAACGCGTTCGGCACCACTCGCATCCCGAGCCGGTTGGTGCCGTAGAGCACATCGCCGCAGCGGCGGCAGAAATGGCGCGCCATGCGCTTGGTCGGATGCGCGTGGCGGCCGAGCGCGTCGCCGTCCGCATCGACCGCCATGCACGCGGCGTCCCACGCGGTCGCGGCCCAGACCACCACGCCGTAGAACAGGCGACAGGTCTCGCAATGGCACAGTGCGGCCGCGGCCGGTTCGCCCTCGAAGCGCAGGCGCACCGCGCCGCAGGCACAACCGATCTGTCGGGTGAAGCTCATCGAATCTCCCTGTTCGTCATTGTCATCGTCATTGGCTGCGTCGCGCCGCGCTCCCGGGGCCGGATCGGACGCGCGCCTATGCTATCGTATGCGCGCGTCTGGTGCCCGCGTGCGATGTCCTTCGCGCGCAGTTAAACGGGAAACAGGAGGCGGCTCGCGCCGCCCGGCCTGTGCTGTCCCCGCAACGGTCAACCGCCCGCGCGCGCCCGTGTCGGCGTGCGCAGGCGCCGCTCCATGCCACTGTCCGACCTCGGGCGGGAAGGCGGCGGCGCCCCGGCGGCCAGCCCGGATACCGGCCAGCGCACGGGGCGAGCGCCGCTCGCCGAACGCCCGGCCCGCGAGGGAACGGTCCCGGGCGCTGAATTCCGCCGGCCGCGCGCCGGCGTTTCGCTTCGATCGACTGATGACTCACCTGCTTTCGCGCCGCCCCGCTTTCTCGTCCGGGCCGCGCCGCGCATGACGACGCGGCTCGCGGTCGGCATCGGCTGCCGCGCCGGCGTGACGGCCGACGCGATCGACGCGGCGATCCACGCCGCGCTCGCCTGCGCGCCCGGCGCGACGGCCGCGCAGATCGCGGTCGTCGCCACCGTCGAGGACAAGGCGCGCGAACCCGGCCTGCTCGCCTGCTGCGCGCGCCGCGGCTGGCCGCTCGCCGGCTTCCCGCGCGCCGCGCTCGCCGCGCGGCTGGCCGCCGCGTCCGCGCACGATTTCAGTGCGCCGTCGGCCGCCGCGCGCGCGCGGCTCGGCGTCGACGGCGTGTGCGAACCGTGCGCGCGGCTCGCCGCGCACGGCGCGGCGCTGCGCGTGCGCAAGCTGCGTCACGCCGGCGTGACGGTCGCGCTCGCCGGCCCGTTCTGACTTTTCCTTCCTCACAGGACCCGTTCCGATGAAAACCGATCCCGAATCGCATCAGCGCATGACCGAACGCCGCCGCGCCGGCCACGAGAAAAAACAGGCCGCCGCGACCGTCGAGAAGGGCCTGCTGATCGTCCACACCGGCAACGGCAAGGGCAAGAGCACGGCCGCGTTCGGCATGGCCGTGCGGGTGCTCGGCCACGACATGCGCCTCGGCGTCGTGCAGTTCATCAAGGGCGCGCTGCACACCTCGGAGCGCGACTTCCTCGGCGCGCACGCGCAATGCGATTTCGTGACGATGGGCGACGGCTATACCTGGAACACCCAGGACCGCGACGCCGATGTCGCGACCGCGCGCAAGGGCTGGGACGAGGCGTGCCGGATGATCGCCAGCGGCGCATACCAGATGGTGATCCTCGACGAGCTGAACACCGTGCTCAAGTACGAGTATCTGCCGCTCGACGAGGTGCTCGCGACGCTCGCGGGCCGCGCGAGCGAGCTGCACGTCGTCGTCACCGGCCGCCACGCGCCCGATGCGCTGATCGAGGCCGCCGACCTCGTGACCGAGATGCGGCTCGTCAAGCACCCGTATCGCGAACAGCACGTGAAGGCGCAGCGCGGCGTGGAATTCTGACGCGATGGCCGCCTGTCCCGCGCTGCTCGTCAGCGCCCCCGCGTCCGGCCAGGGCAAGACCTCGGTCACGGCGGGGCTCGCGCGCCTGCATCGGCGGCTCGGCCGCCGGGTCCGGGTATTCAAGGCCGGCCCGGACTTCCTCGATCCGATGCTGCTCGCGCGCGCAAGCGGCGCGCCCGTCTACACGCTCGACCTCGGCATGGTCGGCGCGCACGCGTGCCGCGCGCTGCTCGCGCGGGCCGCGCGCGACGCGGACCTGATCCTGATCGAAGGCGTGATGGGGCTCTACGACGGCACGCCGAGCAGCGCGGACCTGGCGCGCGCCTGCGACGTGCCGGTGGCCGCCGTGATCTCCGGCAAATCGATGGCGCAGACCTTCGGCGCGGTCGCGCTCGGGCTCGCGCGCTTCCAGCCGGGCCTCGCGTTTCACGGCGTGCTGGCGAACCACGTGGGTTCGGCGCGTCATGCGCAGTTGCTGCGCGACGCCCTGCCCGCCGACCTGCGCTGGCTCGGCCACCTCGCGGCCGATGCGGCGCTCGCGCTGCCCGCGCGCCATCTCGGGCTGCACCAGCCCGACGACATCGCCGATCTCGACGCGCGCCTCGACCGCGCGGCCGACGCGCTGGCCGGGACCGCGCTCGCGGCGCTGCCGCCCGCGATCGACTTCGATGCGCCCGACGATGCGCCGGCGCTCGACCCGATGCTCGCGGGCCGGTGCATCGCGATCGCCCGCGACGCCGCGTTTTCGTTCGTCTACCCGGCCAATCTCGACCTGCTCGAAGCGCTGGGCGCGCGGCTCGCTTTCTTCTCGCCGCTTGCCGACGAGACGCTGCCCGACGCATGCGACGCGCTGTACCTGCCGGGCGGCTATCCGGAACTGCATGCGGCTCGGCTCGCCGGCAACGCGCGCAGCACGGCCTCGATCCGCGCGCACGTCGCGGCCGGGCGGCCGGTGGTGGCGGAATGCGGCGGCCTGCTCTATCTGTGCGACACGCTGACCGGTGTGGACGGCGCGACCACGCCGAT
The DNA here is from genome assembly GCF_028657905.1 of Burkholderia sp. FERM BP-3421. Lineage (NCBI taxonomy): Bacteria > Pseudomonadati > Pseudomonadota > Betaproteobacteria > Burkholderiales > Burkholderiaceae > Burkholderia > Burkholderia sp. FERM BP-3421. Next base: position 1,252,765 of record NZ_CP117782.1, read on the forward strand.
GCTCGGCCTGCTGCCGGGCCACGCCACGATGCAGCGGCGCTTCGCGGCGCTCGGCATGCAAACGCTCGACACGCGCTGGGGCGCGCTCGCCGGGCATGCGTTCCATTACTCGCGCTTCGCCACGCCGCTCGCGCCGGCTGGCGTCGCGCACCGGCCCGGCGGGACGGACGACGCGACGCCCGCGCCCGGCGAGCCGCGCTACCACCACGGCCCGATCCACGCGAGCTACATGCATGCGTATTGGCCGTCGAATCCGCGCTGCGCGGCGGCGCTGTTCCGCGGCGAGATGCTCTAGGCCAACGCCGAACGCAGCAGCGTCAGCGCCTCGGGCCTCCTGCCCGCCCGTCGGCCCACGAACATCGCGAACCCTGCCGCATCCATGCGCACCACTCGTGAATCCGTGCTGCGCAGCCCCGCTGTTTCACGACGAGGCGCTCCAGGCCGACGCCGAACGCCGAACGCCGCGCGCAGCGGCGTCAGCGCCTCAAGCCTCCTGCCCGACCGGCTGCCCCGCGAGCATCGCGAGCCCTTCGTGCAGCGCCGGGAACAGGCTGCGGTTGAAATTGTTCCAGCGCAGTTCGAGGATCGTGTCGTTGCGATCGATCTCGGTGTTCAGCACGTCGTGGATCACCTCGCCCGAATCGATGCCGTTGTCGACGTAATGGAACGACGCGCCCGTCAGGTACAGCGGCTCGACCGGCACGGTCGCCATCGTCTTCCAGTCGACCACCTTCTGGCCGCGCGCGCCGTACAGCGCATCGAGCGTCGCATACGCGCCGCGCCGCTCGTACGGCGATTCCGCGCGCGTCACGCCCGGATGGATGTTGACGACCTTGCGGCAATACGGCGCGCCCGGCCGCACCAGTTCGTCGAGGATCACGAGCAGCCCGTCGAGCACGACGAGGTCCGCGTGCAGGCCGTCGAGCGCATCGCGCAAGCGGCGCTCGAACACCTGCTTGCCGGCCGGCCGCAGCGGCGAATCGAGCGGCTCGCGCCGGTACTCCGACGGAATCGCCTGCAGCAGGTCATTGACCGGCGTGCCCTGCACGCGCAGCGCCGGCGGATAGAACCAGCGCTTGCCGCTCTCGTAGGCGAAGCCGTATTCGCGCAGCTTCTCGCGATCGAGCGGCGAGCCCGCGTCGTCGTCGTAGATCACGCGTTCGAGCGAGTACAGGTCGCCCAGCTCGGTCTCGTTGAGCGCCTCGACCAGCGATTCGAGCACGGACTTCATGTAGCGCGTGCCACCCTTGTACTCGACCTGCTGCCCCGCCCGGTCGGCGGCCGCGTTGCGCAGGGACCAGATGTATACGAGTTTCTTCTTCGTCATGGCCGTCATCAGTTTCCAGTGATGCGGCGCGCGATCGGCGCGCCGTCGTTGCGGATCCGGAGCGTCGCTCCGGGGCCGGCGCCGCGCGCGGCCCGGCGGATCGGCCGGGCCGCGTGCGCGGCGAACCGCGCGGCCGGCCCGGCGCGCGTGACGCCGGGCCGGCCGCCGCTTACCAGTTGTAGCGCGCCGAGGCGATCACGGTGCGCTCGTTGCCGTAGAAGCACACGTTCGCGGACTGGCACCCGCTCACGAACTTCCGGTTGGCGAGGTTGGTCGCGTTGACCGCGAAGCGCCAATTGCGCAGCTCGTAGTGCACGGCGGCGTCGAACAGCGTGTAGCTGCCGACCGTCAGCGAGTTGTCCGCCGCGCCCGCGACCGCGCTCTGATAGCGCACGCCCGCGCCGAACCCGAACCCGGCGAGCGGGCCGGTGCGCCACGTGTAGTCGCCCCACAGCGACGCCATCTGGCGCGGCCGCGGAATGTCGACCGGCCAGTTGTTGAGCGTGACGTCGGTGGCCTTGATGTTCTTCACGTCCTGGTACACATAGGCCGCGATCACCGACAGCTCGCGCGTGATGTTGCCGACCGCGCTCAACTCGATGCCGCGCGACCGCACTTCGCCCGCCTGCACCGAGTAGGTGTTGGTCGGATCGTTCGGGTCCGGCACCACGACGTTGGTCTGGTTGATCTGGTAGATCGCCGCGTTCAGCATCAGGTTCTTGCCCGGCGGCTGCCAGCGCAGGCCGGCCTCGATCTGGCGGCCCTTGGTCGGCGCCGCGATGCCGCCGCCCGTGATCTTGGTGCCGACCGCCGACGGATTGAACGAGCTCGAGTAGCTGAGGTACGGCGAGAGCCCGTAGTCGCCCTCGTAGGTCACGCCGACCCGCCCGGTGAACGCGTGCGCGCTCTGCGACTGCTGCAGGCTGTTCGCGATGTCGTTCTGGGTGGTGTTGACCCAGTCCTGGCGGCCGCCGAGCGTCAGGGTCCAGCGCTGCCACTTGATCTGGTCCTGCGCGTACACGCCGAACGCATTCATCGTCGTCTTGATGTCGGTGCGCGGATACGCGTTCGGGCCGGCGAAGATCGCGGTGGTGACCGGCAGGTACACCGGGTTGTACATGTTCAGGCTCGGCGCGAGCGCGAGCCATTCGCTGTCGGTGGTCGACTGGCGGTTGTACTCGAAGCCGAACAGCAGCGTGTGCGCGAGCGGGCCGGTGCGGAATTTCGCCTGCGCCTGGTTGTCGATGTCGAAGCGGCTGTAGTTCATCTGGAACAGGCCCGCATAGCGCGTCATCGTCTGCTGGGTCGGATCCGAGGCGTCGAGGCCGCCGCCGTACACCGACGCATTGTCGAGCGACAGGTGCATGAGCCGGGTGTTCTGGCGGAAGGTCCACACCGGGTTCAGGCGGTGCTCGAACTGATAGCCGACCGACCACTGCTTCTTGCGGTAGTACGAATAGTTCGGATCGCCGACGTACAGGTTCTCCGAGATCGGGCCGTTCGGGTTCGGCAGCACCGTGCCCTGCGCGGGCAGGAAGTTGTTCGACGCGTCGCTCCAGTCCTGCAGGTAGGTCGCGGACACCGTCAGCGAGGTGTCGGCGTTCGGCTGCCAGCGCACCGACGGCGCGACCGAGAAGCGCTTGTCGCCGTGCGGGCCGGTCAGCGCGTTGCCGTCGCGGCCGACCGCGACGAAGCGGTACGACAGCGTGCCGTCCTTGTCGATCTTGTCGCCCACGTCGAGCGACAGCTGCTTGCGCGCGTAGTTGCCAAGCTGCATGCCGACCTCGCGGATCCGCTCGCCGTTCGCGAGCTTGGTCTGCACGTCGATGATCGCGCCCGGATCACCCTGCCCGTACAGCACCGAGGTCGGGCCGCGCAGCACGGTGATGCTGTCGATCATGTAGGGGTCGATGCGCCAGCTCGCGAGATTCAGCGTGTTGGGCACTTGCAGGCCGTCGGCGTACACGGTCGGCGTGAAGCCGCGCAGCACCGAATACCAGTCCGAGCGGTTCTCCGAGCCGTAGGTCGAGAAGCCCGGCACGTAGCGCAGGGCCTGGTTGATGTCGGTCGCGCCGGTCGCCTCGATCTGCTGCGCCGTGACGACGTTGATCGTCTGCGGGATCTCGGTGATCGGCGTGTCGGTCTTGGTGCCGCTCGTGCTGCGTCGCGCGACGAGGCCGACCGTGGCCGCCTGCTCGCCCGACGCGGTGACGGAGATAGCGGGCAGCGTGCTGCCTGGCTTGGCGTCCGTGGTTGAAGTCTTGCTTGACCGCTGTTGTGCATCGCTCGCTGGCTGCGCCGCTTGCGCGTGCGCTTGGCTGGCTGCCGCTGCGTAAAATGCCACGCTCACCGCGGCTGCGATCGCACGCCGACGCGTGCCTGTTGCCCACTCCATCATTGCTCCATTTGCTTTGGCGGCCGGGAGGCCGCGCCTTTGTCAAAGAGCGATGGCCACCCGGCCGTCGCTCGCCCCGTTTTCTTGTGTCGCGGACCGGTTGCGGTCCGTCGTGTCTGGTCCGTTGTCGTTCTGTGCGCCCGCCTCGCCCTGTTCGAGCGAGGTGACGATCTCGTCGGCGCGCATGGCGAGCACCGACAGCAGCGTGTCCGACAGCCCGTGGCTGTCCTCGCAGCAGCCTTGCAGATAGATGCGCGGCTTGAAGTGCCCGGGCGTCGCGAGCTGGTAGTCGCGCGTCACGTCGCCGTTCGCGAGCGCGTCGCCGAGGTGCGGCGCGAGCCCGTCGAGCAGCGCGAGATGGGTGTCGCGGCGATAGCCCGTGGCGAGCACCAGCGCGTCGAAGCGCTCGGCGCGGCCCTGGCCCGTGAGGCGATCGCGCAGCGTCAGCTCGATCTGGCCCGTCGCGGTGCGCGCCGCGGCCTCGATCGCGGTGTTCGCGAGCAGCCGGTGGCGCGGCGTGTCGGCCACGTTCTGCAGATACAGCATTTCGTAGATCTGCTCGATCAGCGGCCGGTCGACCACCGCGTAGTTGGTGTCGCGGTAGCGTTCGAGCAGCGCGCGGCGGCTCTCCTTCGGCTGCGAATAAACCACGTCGGTGTAGGCCGGACTGAAGATCTCGTTGACGAACGGGCTGTCGTCGGCCGGCTTGAGCGCGCCCGAGCGGATCACGAGGCTCGCGTCGACCTGCGGGAAACGGCGCGTGAGGTCGACGAACACCTCGGCCGCGCTCTGGCCCGCGCCGATCACCGCGACCCGCTTGCGCGCGGCCGCGCCCGGCGCGCCCACCGCGTGCTCGATCTGGTTCAGGTACTGCGACGAATGCACGACGTTGTGCGGGCCGAGCGCGGCGAACGCTTCCGGCACCTGCGCGGCGCCGCCGATGCCCACCGACAGCGCGCGCGTCACGCGCTGCCATTCGCGGCCCTCGGCGTCATGCGAGCTGACGCGCAGCGCGTCGATCTCGCCCGCGCGGCCGGCGGCCGCGACCGGCTCGATCGCCGTCACGGTCTCGCCATAGTGGACCTGCTCGTCGAACGCGTCGGCGACCCAGCTCAAGTAGTCGTGGAATTCGACGCGGGTCGGATAGAAGTTCTTCAGGTTCACGAAGTCGGCGAGCCGGCCGCGTTCGAACAGGTAGTTGATGAAGGTGAAGCGGCTCTTCGGATCGCGCAGCGTCGCCAGATCCTTCAGGAACGAGATCTGCATCCGGCAATCGTCGAGCAGCATCCCGCGGTGCCAGCCGAACGCCGCTTGCCGCTCGATGAAGCAGTGCGTGGGCCGCGCGCCGCGCGCCTGCTCCGCGAGCCGTACGGCGAGCGCCAGGTTCGACGGCCCGAAGCCGACGCCGATCAGGTCGAATACGGTATCTCTCTGCATGTCTCAGGTCCTATGACGGTATGGCCGCACGTCAGACGTGGCGGCCTGAAAAAAACGTGTCGCGTTCCGCGCGCATCGGCACATACCGGCCGGACGACGCCTGCGACGAGGTGAATTGGTAGCGTGCGAGGTAATCGATCATCCGGCTGTGATCGGCCCGGGGCGCGCAGTACACGGCTCCGGTGCGGGTATCGTCGAGAAACAGGTAGTGCACGAGCGACGGCAGCCACGCCGCGACATGGGCCGCGCCGCGCCAGCGCGATTCGCCGACCAGCGCGCGCCAGCCGCGGTCGTGGTCGCGCGCGTCGGCGAACGAGACGCCGCCCGGCGGGGTGCCGCCCAGCGGGGTGCCGCCCAGCGGAATGCCACCCAGCGGAATACCACCCAGCGGAATACCACCCAGCGGGGTGCGGCCCAACGGCGCCACGCTCGACGGTTCGCCGCCCGGCGCCCCGGCGCGGTAGGTCTCGACATAGCCGAACGGCTCGTCGTCGAACGCCGCGATCAGCGGCGCGACGCGCGGATCCGCAAGCTGGCGCGCCAGGTAAGCGCACGCCGATTCGCGCGCGAGCCGGCCGTCCCATTGGGCGGCGATGCGCGGCGTGTCGAGCCAGCGCGCGACGCGCGCGCCGTCCGCGACGAGGCTCGCGCCGCGCAGCGTGAGCCGGCGGCCCAGCGCGGGCACGTCGCGCGCATAAAGGATGCCGTCCGACGGCGCGGCGCGGCGGCGCGTGCGCGCCCGGCCCGCCTGCGCGGGCAGCGCCGCGCGCGGCACGCGCCACAGCTCGGCCTGCTGCGCCCAGCGCTCGCGCAGGCAGCGGTCGCCGTCCAGCACGCCGTCGGCGCGCAGCGCGTCGGTCGTCTCGCGCGGCCATGCGGCCGGATCGATGCGCAGCGCGGTCAGCCTCGGGTTGCCCGCGAAGCCCGCGGCGAGCGCCGCCAGCAACGCGCGCCGCTGGTCCGGCGCGTCCGCGCGCGCATTGCACGCGACGAGCCGCAGCAGCGCCTCGTCGGTCAGTTGCACACGCAACAGCTGCGCGGCCAGGCCGTCGCCGCGCCCGACCGTGATCTGGTCGCCCTGGCGGGTCGCCGTCAGGTCGCCCGGGAAGGTCAGGGTGAAGGCGTCGGCCAGCGGCGCGCGGGTCTTAGTCAGCATCGCGCGCCTCCGTCACGGCGGCCTGCGCCGCGACGCGCGCGCCGAGCGCCGCGAACGCGGGCGCGGCGAACACGTCGGCCAGGCTCAGCACGAGCCCCGCCGCGCGCGCGGCGTCGACGAAGCGCACCACGTCGAACGAGCTGGCCCCCGCCTCGAACAAATCGTCGTGCGGCGCGGGCGCGTGGCCGTCGAAGACCGTGCGCCACACCTGCTCGAACGCGCCCGCGAGCTGCGCGGCCTGCGCCGCGTGCGTCGGCGCGGCGTTCGCCGCCGCGCCCGCGCGCGACGCGAGCGCGAAGCCGGGCTCGGCCTCGCCGAGCGGCGTGCGCGGCGCGTCGACCATGCGCCCGACCTCGATCAGGTAGGCGTCGAGCAGGGTCTGCACGAACCCGCCGTCGACGCGCTCGCGCGCATACGAGAACGCCCCCGTCACGCGGCCGTCCGGATGCTCGACCACGTCGAGTTCCAGCTCGAACACGACGCGGTGCCGCACGTCGTTGAAATCCTCCAGCGCGAGCCCGGCCCAGTCGCCGTGCGCCGCGCCGCTCGGGCGCAGGTAGTTGAACATCACCTGGAACAGCGGATTGCCGTGCGCGTCGCGCGGCGCGCCGAGCGCGGCGACCACCTCGGCGAACGGCGCGTCGGCGTGCGCATAGGCGGCGAGCGCCGCGTCGCGGACCGTCGTGAGCAGGCTCGCGGGCGTGTCGGCCGGCGCGAGCCGGGTGCGCACGACCACGGCATTGATGAACAGGCCCAGCGCGCGCTGCGCGGCGTCGCCCGACAGCTCGCGGGTCGAGGCCAGCACGCCGACCGGCTGGTCGGTCTCGCCCGTCACGCGGTAGAACGCCGCGTTGAATGCCGCATGCAGCAGCATCGGCAAGGTGGCGTGCGCATCGAGCGCGCGCGACCGGGCCCGCTGCGCGAGCGCGTCGTCCAGCGCGAACGCGAGCCGCCCGGCTTCCCAGCGCGGCACGGCGGCGCGCCCCGTCGCCGGGGCCGGCAGCACGCGCGCCGGCGTTTCCGCGAGCGCTTCGCGCCAGAACGCGAGGCGCGCCGCACCGCCCGCGACCGGCAGCACCGGCAGGTCGGACGGGATCTCGTCCGGCAGGACGGCGCCCGCGCGCAGCGCGACATAGGTCGCACGCAGTTCGTCGAGCCACACGTCGATCGACTGGCCGTCCGACACGATGTGATGGATCGCCAGCGACAGCACGTGGTCGTCGTCGCCGAGGCGCAGCAGCCGCGCGCGCCACAGCGGCGCGGCGATGTCCGGCGCAGCGGCGCCCGACGCAGCGGCGCCCGACGCATCAGTGGCGCAAGATCCAGCGGCGTCGGCGCGCAGGTCGAACGGCGTCAGCGCGTCGTCGTCGGTCAGCGCGAGCGCCGCCTGCCGCGGATCGGGCGCGGGCGCGAGATCGACGACCGGCAGCGACGCCTCGACGTGCGCCTCGATGCGCTGGCCCGGCAGGCGGCCGGGCCGCTCCACGAGCCGCGCGCGCAGCGCCGGATGCCGCGCGACGGTCCGCGCGAAGGCCGCGCGCAGCGCCGCGACGTCGAGCGCCCCGCGCAGCCGCAGCGCGACCGGAATCAGATAGGCCGCGCTGTCGGGCTGCGCGCGCCACAGGTACCACAGGCCCAGCTGCGCGGCGGACAGCGGCCATACGCCGTCGGCGTCCGCCGCGAGCGCCGCGGCGCCCGGCGCCCCGCTCGTCTCGACGGTCGCGGCGCTCGCCACGCGCTGCGCGTACTGCGCGAGCAGCGGCGTCTCGAACAGCGCGCGCACCGGCACGTCGCGCCCGAGCCGGTCCGCGACGCGGGTGGCGACGCGCACGGCCGCGAGCGAATGCCCGCCGATCTCGAAGAAATGATCGCCGCGGCCGACCCGCGCGACCTCGAGCACCTCGCGCCAGATCTGCGCGAGCGCGCTTTCGAGCCCGGCCGCCGGCGCTTCATAGGCGCGCTCGACGCGCTGCGGTTCCGGCAGCGCGGCGCGGTCGACCTTGCTGTTCGCGTTACGCGGCAGCGCGTCCAGCACGACGATGTGCGCAGGCACCATGTAATCGGGCAGCGTGCGGCGCAGGTGGGCATCGAGCGTCGCGGCGTCGGCGCGCTGCGCGCTGACGCGCGCCTGCTCGCTCAACTCGACATAGGCGACGAGCGCCGCCTGTACGCCCTTGCCGCGCACCACCGCGACCGCCTCGCGCACGTCGTCGTGCGCGGCGAGCTGCGCCTCGATCTCGCCCAGCTCGATGCGCAGGCCGCGCAGCTTCACCTGGTGGTCGACGCGGCCGATGAAATCGAACACGCCGTCCGCGCGCCGCTTGACCAGGTCGCCCGTGCGATACAGCCGCGCGCCCGGCGCGCCGTACGGGTCGGGCACGAAGCGCTCGGCCGTGAGCCCGGGGCGGTCCAGGTAGCCGCGCGCGACGCCGATCCCCTCGCCGCCGAGATACAGCTCGCCGATCACGCCGACGGGCAGCGGATTGAGCCGCGCATCGAGCACGTGTGCGCTGCGTGCGCCGACCAGCGTGCCGATCGGCAGATAGGCCGCGTCCGCGAGCTTCGCGGGGTCGTCGCCGGGCGCGAACATCCACAGCATCGGCGTGATCACGGTCTCGGTCGGCCCATAGCCGTTGACGACCCGCACCTCGGGCAGCGCGCGGCGCAGCAGCGCGAACGCCTCGCGCGAGGTCGCCTCGCCGCCCACCGTCAGCGAACGCAGCGGCGGCGGCGCGCCGTGGTCGAGCGCCCACTCGGCGAGCTGGGTCGCGCAGCCGGGCGGCACGTAGGTCATCGTCACGCCGTACTGGCGGATCAGGCGGAAGGTCTGCGCGGGCGGCCACAGCGTGTCCGCCGTCACCGCGACGGCCGCGCCGCTCATGTACTGCGAGAACCAGCCCTCGTGCGCGCCGTCGAAGTTGACCGACTGGAACAGCATGAACACGTCGCGCTCGGTCACGCCGTAGCGTTCGGCAATCGCCGCGCAGTGCGCGGCGAACGCGCCGTGGTCGACCACCACGCCCTTCGGCTTGCCGGTCGAGCCCGAGGTGTAGATCACATAGGCCGCCTGATGCGGCGAGACCTCGGGCAGCGCCGCCTCGGGCGCATCGGTCCGTTCCGCGTCGACGAGCCACAGCTGCATCGCGTCGTTCACCGGCAGCGCGGCGACGCTCGCGCGCTCGGTGATCACGTGCGTGATGCGCGCATCGTCGAGCATCTGCGCGAGCCGTTCGCGCGGATGCGCGGGATCGAGCGGCACGAACGCGCCGCCCGACTTGAGCACCGCGATCAGCGCGACCGGCAGTTCCACCGAACGCGTCAGCGCCACGCCCACCCGCATCTCGGGGCATACGCCCGCCGCGACCAGCCGGCGCGCCAGTCGCGCGGCGCGCGCATCGACTTCGCCGCGCGTCAGCGTGCGCGCGCTGTCGGCCACGCCGAGCGCGTCGGGCCGCGCGCGCGCATGCGCCGCGATCCGCTCGTGCACCGCGCTGAACGGTTCGAGCGCCTGCGCGGCGACGTTCCAGTCGCGCAGCTGGCGGCGCTCGTCGTCGGGCAGCCACTGCAGGTCGCCGAGCGCGCGCGCGGGGCCGGCCAGCGCGTCCTCGAGCAGCACCACATAGCGGCGCGCGAGCCGTTCGATCGCCGCCGCGTCGAACAGGTCGGTGGCATAGACGAAGCGCGCGCCGAGCGTGCCGTCGTCCTGTTCGTCGATGCTCAAGGTCAGGTCGAACTTCGCGAACGGCGCACCCGACGGCAATTCGGTCATCGTCACGTCGGCCAGCGCGGGCATCGCGCGGCGCGCGCCGTACGCGGCCATCACCTGGAACAGCGGATGATGGCTCGCGCTGCGCGCGACGCCGAGCGCCTCCACGACCTGCTCGAACGGCACGTCCTGGTGCGCCTGCGCATCGATCAGCGCGCGCTGGGTGGCGTCGACGAGCGTGTCGAAGCGCTGCGCCAGGGGCGTTTGCAACGCGATCGTCAGCGTGTTCACGAAGAAGCCGATCAGCCCCGCCGTCTCGCCGCGCTCGCGGTTCGCCGACGGCACGCCGAGCTGCAGCTGCGCATCGCCCGACGCACGCGCGAGCAAGGCGCCGAACGCCGCGAGCAGCACCGAGAACGGCGTCGCGCGGCGCGCCAGCGCGAACGCGCGGACCCGCTCGGCGAGCGGCGCGGCCAGCACGAACGGATGGCGCGCGCCGCGCGCGCTGCGCTGCGCGGGACGCGGCGCGGCGCCCGGCAGCATCAGCACGTCGCGGCCCGCGTCGAGCGCGCCGCGCCAGTAGTCGAGCTGGCGCTCGCGCTCGCCCGCGTCGAGCCAGCGGCGCTGCCACAGCGCGTAGTCCGCGTACTGGATCGGCAGCGGCGCGAGCGAGACCACCTCGTTCTTCGCATAGGAACGGTAGAACGAGGCCAGCTCCGCCAGCATCACGTCGGCCGACCAGCCGTCCGACACGATGTGGTGCACGGTGAGCGCGAGCCAGTGCGTGCGCGCATCGAGCCGGATCAGGTGGGCGCGCAGCAGCGGCCCGTGCGCGAGATCGAACGGCCGCGCCTCGTCCGCCTGCGCCAGATCGGCCGCGCGCGCCTCGCGCCCGGCGGCCGGCAGCGCGTCGAGTTCGCTGCTGCGCCATGGGCAGCGCGCGGGCGCGTGCACGGTCTGCTGCACGCCGTCCGCGCCTTCCTCGAAGGTGGTGCGCAGCGCCTCGTGACGCGCGATCAGCGCGTCGCACGACAGCCGCAGCGCATTCGCGTCGAGCGCGCCGTCGAGCCGCAGCCGCTCGGTGATGTGGTACGCCGCCGGCTCGTCGATCATGCGCGCATGCAGCCACAGCCGGGTCTGCGCGAACGACGCCGGCACGCTCGCCGCGCGTTCCGCGCGCGGCGGGATCGGCAGCAGGCGGAAATCGATGCCCGCCGCGTCGAGCTTCTGCAGGAACACCTGGCGCTGGGCCGGCGGCAGTTGCGCGAAACGCGCGGCGAGCGACAGCAGATCCGGTTTGGCAGTGGTCATCCTCGGTCCTTGTTATTGAATTTCCAGCTCGCCGAGCAATGCATCGATCGCGTCCGCGGCGTCCTGCCCGGACAAGCCGCCGCGCGCGGCGAGCGCGTGGTCGATCACCGCCGCGCAGCGCGCGAGCGTGCGTTCCTCGAACAGCTGGCGCAGCGGCAGCGTCAGCGCCCAGTGCAGGTTCGCCTGCGCGTTGACCTGGGTCGCGAGCAGCGAATGGCCGCCGAGCGTGAAGAAATCGTCGTCGCAGCCGACCGCGTCGAGCTTCAGCGCGCGCTGCCAGATCCCGGCGAGCGTGCGTTCCGTCTCGGTGCGCGGCGGCGTCACCGCGCGCGCCGCGCGCTCGGGCGTCGGCAGCGCGCGCCGGTCGCACTTGCCGTTCGGCGTGACGGGCAGCGCCTCCAGCGCGATCAGCTGCGACGGCACCATGTAGGCGGGCAGTTGCGCGCGCAACGCATCGAGCAGCGCGGCGGCGTCCGGCGCGGGGTTCGCGCCGTGCGCGACATAGCCGACCAGCTGGTCGTCGTGCACGATCACGACCGCGTCGCGCACGCCCGGCGCGGCGCGCAGCAGCGCCTCGATCTCGCCCGGTTCGAGCCGCTGGCCGCGCAGCTTGACCTGCGCGTCGAGGCGGCCCAGGTAGTCGAGCGCGCCGTCGGCGCGGCGCCGCACCAGGTCGCCCGTGCGGTACAGGCGCGCGCCGCCGCCGGACGGGTCCGGCACGAAGCGCTCGGCCGTCAGCGCCGCGCGGCCCAGGTAGCCGCGCGCGAGGCCCGCGCCGCCCAGGTGCAGTTCGCCGATCCCGCCCTCCGGCGCCGGATGGCCGGCCACGTCGAGCACGTGCAGCTGCAGGTTCGCGATCGGATGGCCGATCGGCACCGCCGCCGCGCGGCCGTCGTCGGCCGTGCAGGTCCAGTGCGACACGTCGATCGCCGCCTCGGTCGGGCCGTACAGGTTGAACAGCCGCGCGTGCGGCAGCAGCGCCTGCACGCGCGCGACCAGCGCGGGCGCGAGCGCCTCGCCGCTCGCGACGATCCGCGTGATGCTCGCGCAGCGCGCCGCGACGCCGAAATCGTCGAGATGCGCGACGAACGCGGCCAGCATCGACGGCACGAAATGCAAGGTCGTGACCCGGTGCGCGGCGATCGTCTCGACCAGCCGCGCCGGATCGCGGTGATCGCCCGGCGCCGCGATCGCGAGCGTCGCGCCGATCGCGAGCGGCCAGACGAACTCCCAGACCGACACGTCGAAGCCGAACGGGGTCTTGTGCAGCACGACGTCGTCGCGCGTGAGCCGGTACGCGTCCTGCATCCACGCGATCCGGTTCGCGAGCGCCGCGTGCGTGTTGCCCGCGCCCTTCGGCTTGCCGGTCGAGCCGGAGGTGTAGATCAGGTAGGCCAGCTGATCGGCCGCGACCGCGGTGCGCGCGCCGGGCTCCGGCGCGCCCTGCAGCAGCGCGTCGACGGTGACCACCGGGGTCGCGCCCGCGACGGCCGCCGCGACCCGCTCGCGCAGATGCGCCTGCGTGAGCACCACGGCGGGCCGCGCGTCGCGCAGCAGGTAGTCGATGCGGTCGGCCGGATAGTCGGGGTCGACCGGCAGGTAGGCCGCGCCGGCCTTCAGCACGCCGAGCAGCGCGATCACCATGTCGAACGAACGCTCGACGCACAACGCGACCGCCGTGTCCGGCAGCACGCCGGCCACGCGCAGCGCGGCGGCCGCGCGCTCGGCCTGCTGGTCGAGTTCGCGATAGCTGAGCCGTCGCGCCGCGCCGGACGGCTCCGTCATTTCCAGCGCGATGGCGTCGGGCGTCGCCTGCGCGGCCGCCTCGAATTGCCGGTGCAGCGGCGCCTGCTGGGCCGCCGGCCAGTCGCGCGCGGTCGCGTTCGCCTGCGCGGCCCGTGCGAGCGTCGCGTCGCTCGCGCAGGCCAGCGCGCCCAGCGGCGCGTCCGGCGCGGCGACGAGCCCGCCCAGGCAGGCGACGAACGCGTCGTGCAGCGCCGCGACGCGCGCCTCGCCGAGCCGCGCCGTGTCGTAGCCGTAATCGATCGTGAGCGTCTGCCCCGCCTCGATCACGAGCGTCAGGGCGAAATCGGTCGCCTCGATGTTGCGCAGGTCGCGCTTTTGCAGTGCGCGCGGCTCGCGGCCCTGCCAGGCCTCGTCGACCGGATAGTTCTCGAACACGACCAGCGTGTCGAACAGCGCGCGGCCGCCCTGGCCCGCCCACTGCTGGATCTCGTAGAGCGGCGTGTGCGCGTGGTCGAGCGCGGCCGCGTTGTCGCGCTGCAGGTCCGCGAGCCACCCGCGCGCGCTGCGCTGCGGCAGCGGCGCGGCGATCACGGGCAGCGTGTTGATGAAGAGGCCCAGCACCGTGTCGATCTCGGCCAGCGCATCCGGCCGGCCCGCGACCGTCGCGCCGAACGCCACCGCCGCGCGATTCGTCACGCGCTGCAAGGCCAGCGCCCAGGCGCCCTGCACGAGCGTGTTGACGGTGATCTTCAGCTGTCGCGCGGCGTCGCCCACGCGCGCGGTCGTCGCCGCGTCGAGCGTGGCGCGCCAGGTGCGGTTCGCGCCCGTCTCGCCCGGCTGCGGCTCGCGCTCGGCGATCAGCGTCGGTTCGTCGAGACGCGCGAGCCGGTCGAGCCAGAACGCGCGCTCGGACGCCGCGTCGCGGCTCGCGAGCCACGCGATGAAGTCGCGATAGCGCACCCGCGCCGGCGCGGCGAACGGGTTCGGACGCGGCGGTTCGAGGTAGTCGCGCAGCACGTCCGCGAAGCAGCGCGCCGTGCTCCAGCCGTCGAGCAGCAGGTGATGGCGCGTCCACACGAGACGCCATTCCGTGTCGCCGAAACGGATCAGCGCGACCCGCATCAGCGGCGGCGCGGCGAGATCGAAGCCGCGCGCCCGGTCGGCCGCGAGCCACGCGTCGAGCGCCGCGTCGCGCTCGGCGAGGTTGCGCCAGTCGAGTTCCTCGACGGGCAGCGTCGCCTGCCGGTGCACGACCTGCATCGGCGCGGCCTCGTCGGCCGTGAAGCCGGTGCGCAGGATGTCGTGGCGCGGCGGCGCGGCCTCGAACGCGGCGCGCAGGCGCGCGATGTCCGGCGCGTCGAGCGTCGCGACCAGCTGGTTCACGTAGGTCGACTGCTCGGGCGCGAACAGCGCGTGGAACAGGATGCCCTGCTGCATCGGCGCGAGCGGATAGATGTCGTCGATCGTGCGCAGGTCGAACGGCAGGCGTTCGAGCGCCGCCTGCGTGAGGCCCGCCGCGCGCGCGAGCGGGTAGTCGCCCGGGGTCGCGCCCGCGCCGCGAGACGCGAGACGCTCGGCGCAGGCGTCGGTCAATTCGGTCAGCGCGGCCGAGAAGCGCGCGGCCAGCGCGTCGATGGTCGCGCGCTCGAACTGCGTCGCGCCGTACACCCAGTGCACGCGCAGCGTGCGGCCGTCGTGCGCGTCGATATACGCGTGAATCGCGAGCGCGTTGCCGATCGGGCCGCCCGGATCGCGTTCGAGGCCCGCGCCGCCGAAGCGCGGCACGAGCGCCGCGTCGCGCGGCGCGTCGAACTGTCCCAGGTAGTTGAAGGTCACGCGCGGCCGCGGCACCGCCGCGAGCGCCGTGCGCGCGGCATCGTCGCCGTAGTGGCGCAGCACGCCGAAGCCCAGCCCCTTGTTCGGCACGTCGCGCAAGCTGTCCTTCACGCCCGCGAGCGTCGCGAGCGGCGTATCCGCCACCGCGAACGCAACCGGATAGTGGCTCGTGAGCCAGCCCGGCGTGCGGCTCGCGTCCAGCTCGTCGAACAGCGCCTCGCGGCCGTGGCCCTCCAGCTCGATCCGGCAGGCGGCCTGCCCGGTCTGGCGGCCGAGCGCCTGCGCGAGCGCCGCGATCAGCAATTCGACCATCTGCGTGCGGTATGCGCCGTTCGCCTCGGTCAGCGCGCGGCGCGTCAGGTCCGCGTCGAGCGCCTGGATCACGACCGCCGCGTCGGCGTTGGTCGCGCGCGCGTCCGGATGATCGAGCGGCAGGTCCTCGTGCGGCGCGGCGAGCGCGGCCCAGCCCGGCAGCTCGGCCGCGAACGGCCCGTGCGGATCGCGCGCCGCGCGCGCGAGGCGCGCCGCCCACTGCGACGCGCTTGCCCCGGTGGACGCGAGCCGCACCGCGCGGCGCTCGGCGGCCGCGCGATAGGCGGCGTCGAGATCGTCGAGCAGCACGCGCCAGGTCACGCCGTCGACGATCAGGTGGTGAATCGCGAGATAGAGGCGCGTCGCGCCGTCCGGCAGCGCGGCGGCGAATGCGCAGGCGAGCGGACCGCGTTCGAGGTCCAGCCCGGCCTGCAGCGCGTCGAACTGCGCGAGCGCGTCGGTTTCGTCGCGCGCCACGCCCGCCGCGAGCGGCAGCGTGTCGAACGCGCGCGGCGCTTCGCTCGGTTGCCACTCGCCTTGCGGGCCGGTCGGCGTGAAGCGCTGGCGGAATACCGCGTGATGCGTGAGCACGGTGTCGAACGCGCGCGTGAACGCGTCGAAATCGAACGGCGCGGCGGGCGTCAGCTCGATCGACTGGTTCCAGTGGCCGCGACGCGGGATGTCGAGCGCGAAGAAGCGTCGTTGCGCGGGCAACAGCATGGGCGCGTCGGCCTGCGCCGCCGCGGGCGCCGCCCGGGTCGCGGCGGCCGGCGCGGCCGCGTCCGTCGCGACCGCGACGCGCGCGAGCTTCGCGACGGTCGGGCCGTCGAACAACTGCTTGGGTGTGAATTTCACGCCGCGCTTGCGGGCGCGTGCGATCACCTGCAACACCAGGATCGAATCGCCGCCCAGCGCGAAGAAATCGTCCTCGCGGCCGATCCGCCCGGTTTTCAGCACCTCCTGCCAGACCGCGGCCAGCACGGTCTCGACCGGCCCTTGCGGCGCATCGGCCGGGCGGTCGGCGACCGGCGCGGGCGCGGCGGCCAGCACGCGCAGCGCGGCGCGATCGATCTTGCCGTTGGCGGTGACGGGCAGGCTCGCGCACACCTGCAGCACGGCCGGCACCATGTAGTCGGGCAGCCGCGCGGCCAGCGCGCAGCGCAGCGCGGCGTCGTCGAGCCGCGCGCCGGCCGCCGGCGTCACGAACGACGCGAGCCGCAGCCGGCCCTCGTGCTCGACCGCGAGCGTTTCCGCCTGCGCGACGCCGTCGAGCGCGCGCAGCGCGGCGCTCACCTCGCCCGGTTCGACCCGGTAGCCGCGAATCTTGACCTGGTCGTCGAGACGGCCGAGGAACGCGATGCGGCCGTCCGCGCGCAACCGCACGCGGTCGCCGGTGCGGTACAGGCGCGCGCCCGGCGTGAACGGGTCCGGCACGAAGCGCTCGGCGGTCGCGCCCGCGCGGCGCAGATAGCCGCGCGCGAGCCCCGGCCCGCCCAGGTACAGCTCGCCGATCCCGCCCGGCGGCACCGGCGCGCCGCTCGCGTCGAGCACGCACGCGTCGGCGTTCGGCAGCGGCCGCCCGAGCGGCACGCCGAGCGCGCCCGGCGCAGCCAGCGCGGCCTCGCGCAGCACGGCCTGGGCCGGC
Source organism: Burkholderia sp. FERM BP-3421 (assembly GCF_028657905.1). NCBI lineage: Bacteria > Pseudomonadati > Pseudomonadota > Betaproteobacteria > Burkholderiales > Burkholderiaceae > Burkholderia > Burkholderia sp. FERM BP-3421. The sequence goes on from NZ_CP117782.1 coordinate 1,269,636, forward strand.
GCGGAAAGGTCGCACACGAGCGCGCCGACCGTCGCTTCGGTCGGTCCGTAGTGGTTGATCACGCGGCACGCGGGCTTGAGCGCCGCGAGGCGCGCGACGAGCGACCACGGCAGCGCCTCGCCGCCCGTGACGAGCGCGTGTGCGGGCAGCACGTCGGCGGCCGCCTGCGCGTCGAGCAGCGCATGCAGGTGGCTCGGCACGATCTTCAGCACGCCCACGTCGCGGCTGCGCATCTCGTGCGCGAAACGGTCCGGGTCGAACGCGCAGGACGCGGGCAGCAGATGCAGCGTGCGCCCCGAGCACAGCGCGCCGAACAGCGTCGTGTGCCCGAGGTCCGCCGCGACCGTCGACACCATCGCCATCGACGCGTCCGGCGCGAACGCCAGCTCGTCGAGCAGGCCGTCGACATAGTCGGCCAGCGCGCGATGGTCGATCACCACGCCCTTCGGCGTGCCGGTCGAGCCGGACGTGAAAATCAGATAGGCCGCCTGCCCCGGCAGCGGCGCGGGCAGCCGCGCCTCGGCCGGCGCGGGCTCGCCGCCCAGCGCGTCGACGTCGAGCGGCGTCGCTGCGTCGCCGAGCGCCGCCGCGGCGGCGGCGTCCAGCCCCGCGCCCTCGACCAGCAGCCAGCGCGCGCCGCACGCGTCGAGCGCGGCGGCAAGCCGCTCGGGCGGCGCGGCGGGATCGAGCGGCACCGCATAGGCGCCGGACTTCAGCACGCCGAGCCACGCGGCGACGAAGCGCGTCGTGCGTTCGAAGCGCAGCGCGACCGCCTGCTCGGGGCCCGCGCCGCGCCGGCGCAGTGCGTGCGCCAGCCGGTCGGACCAGGCATCCAGCGCCGCGAAGCTCAGGCTCGCGTCCGCATCGACCACGGCCGCGCGCTGCGGCGCCTCGGCCGCCGCGCGGGCGAACCGCGCCAGCACGTGTTCGGTGGTTGCAAGCGCGCGGCCGCGCTGCGGCGCGCGCGTCGCCGCGCTCGCGCAGGCGAGCGCCGCGATCGGCTGGCGCGGATCGCGCACCGCGTCCGCGAGCAGCGCCGCATAGCTGTCGAGCCAGGCGCGCGCGGTGTCGGCGTCGATGCCGTCGAGCGCGAACGCGGCCACCAGCTCGATGCCCTGCGGATCGTCGGTGAAATCGAGCGCGTAGTCGAAGCGCGCGCCGAGATCGAGCCCGGCCGCCATGCGCGCCGTCGCGCCCGGCAGCGACGCCGACAGCGCCAGATCGAACTGCTGCGCGAACTTGACCTTGAGCCAGGCCTCGCCGCGCCGCGCGGGCGGCTGCACCGCGTCCAGCACCTGATCGAACGGCACGTCCTGGTGCGCGAAGGCCGCGACCGCGTCGCGCCGCACCGCGTCGACCAGCGCCGCGAAGCGCTGCGCCGGGCTCACCCGCGCGCGCAGCGCGAGCGTGTTCAGGAACAGGCCCACGAGCGGCCGGGTCTCGGCCTGCGCGCGGTCCGCGACCGGCGCGGCGACCACCAGGTCGCGCTCGCCCGTCAGGCGGAACAGCCACGCGTCGAACGCGGCCAGCAGCAGCGTGAACGGCGAGGCGCGCAGTTGGCGCGCGGTGTCGCGCAGCGCCTCCGACAGCCCGGCGGACAAGCGCAGCGCCACGCGGCCGCCGCGATGATCCGCGGCCGCGCCGCGCGCCCGGTCGAGCGGCAGCGCGAGCGGCGCGGGCGCCTGCGCGAGCGCCTCGCGCCAATAGTCGAGCTGGCGCGCGCCCTCGCCCCCGGCGAGCATCGCGCGCTGCGCCTGGGCATAGTCCGCGTACTGGATCGGCAGCGCCGGCGACGCCGGCTCCCGGCCTTCCGCGAACGCGGCATAGGCGCGGGTCAGTTCATCGAATGCGCAGCGCGAGCTCCAGCCGTCGCTGACCGCATGGTGGGTGGTGAGCAGGAAATGCTGCGCGCCGCCCGTCAGCGTGACGAGCGTGGCGCGCACGAGCGGCCCGCCCGACAGGTCGAACGCCGCGCCCGCGTGCTGGCGGGTCAGGTCGGCGAGGCGCGCCGCGCGCACCGCGTCGTCGAGACCGCGCAGGTCGACCGTCGCGAGCGTCACCGGCAGGCGGCGGTGGATGCGCTGCCACACCACGCCGTCGTCGTCCTCGACGAGCGTCGTGCGCCATGCTTCGTGGCGCGCGAGCAGATGGTCGAGCGCGCGTTGCAGCACGGCGGGATCGAGCAGGCCGTCGATGTCCCATTGCACGGCGACGTGATAGGCGTCGCCCGCGTCCTGGGTGCGCGCGAGCACCCAGAAGCGCTGCTGCGCGAACGAGGCGGGACGGTCGCGGTACGGCGTGGACAGGTCGGCGCTCGCCGCCTCGATCTTCAGCGCGCGCGCGGGCGCGGCGGCATCGGGCTCGCCCTGCTCGATCGCGGCCGCCAGTTCGGCCAGCGTCGCATCGTCGAACAGCGCCTCGAGCCGCAGCGCGACGCCCCATTCGGCGCGGATCGCGGCCTGCAACTGCATCGCGCCGAGCGAATCGCCGCCGCGCGCGAAGAACCGATCGGTGCGGCCGAGCGGCGCGGCCTCGTCGAGCAGGCGCTGCCACAGCGCCGCGAGGCGCGTCTCGGTCGCGCCGACGGGCGCGACATGATCGTCGTCGGCCACGGCCGGCAGCGCCGCGACCGAATCGCGCAGCGCGACGCGGTCGAGCTTGCCGTTCAAGGTATACGGCAGCCGCGTGAAGCGCGCGAAGCGGTGCGGCAGCCACGCCGCCGGCAGATGCGCGCCCAGGTGCGCCTTGAGCGCCGCATCGGCGAGCGGCTCGGTCAGCACCACGCAGGCGGTCAGCTGAGTGCGGCCGCCCGCCGTCTCGGCGAGCACGCCGGCGTCGCTGACGGCCGGATGCGCGAGCAGGCATGCGGCGATCTCGCCGGGTTCCACGCGCACGCCGCGCACCTGCACCTGATCGTCGATCCGCCCGAGGTAGTCGAACGACCCGTCCGCGCGTTCGCGCGCGAGATCGCCGGTGCGATAGATGCGCTCGCCCGGCTCGCCGCCCGGATCCGGCAGGAAACGCTCGGCGGTCAGCCCGGGCCGGCCGTGATAGCCGCGCGCGAGACACACGCCGCCGAGCAGCAATTCGCCGTCGGCGCCCTGCGGCGCGCCGCCGTCGATGCGCGCGACGCGGCGTCCGATCGGCCAGCCGATCGGCAGCGACGCATAGCCCTGGCTCGGATCGAGCGCGGGCGTCGCGCCCGGATCGACCGGCCACAGCATTGGCGAGATCACCGCCTCGGTCGGCCCGTAGCCGTTGACGAGCCGCTGCGCGGGAAACACCCGGCGGATCTCGTCGAAGCTGTCCTGCGACATCGCCTCGCCGCCGAACAGCAGCACGCGCAGCGACGGCGGCACGCCGTCGCGCGCGCACACCGCCGCGAATTCGCGCAGATAGGCGGGCGGCAAGGTGGTGTTGGTCACGCCCTCGCGCACCATGAACGCGTGCGCGGTCTGCGGCGCGAACGGCGGCGGATCGCTGATCACGACGCTGCCGCCGACCGCGAGCGGCACGAGCCAGGCCTCGATCGCGACGTCGAAATTGACTGACGCGAAATGCAGCACGCGGTCGTCCGCCCCGATCGGCAGCGAGGCCGCGAGCGCGTCGCCGTGCGCGGCGAGCGGGCCGTGCTCGACCACCACCGCCTTCGGCGTGCCGGTCGAGCCGGAGGTATAGATCATGTAGGCGGCCGCGCGCGGGTGCACGGGCGCGTCGCCGGGCGTGCGCGGCGCGGCCGGATCGGGCTCGGCCACGCTCGCGACTTCGAAGCAGCGCGCGAAGCGCGCGCGCATCGCGGCGTCCGCCGAGGCGTCGACGATGCCGTGCGCGAGGCCCGCGTCGCGGGCCACCCAGTCGAGCCGCGCGCCCGGATGGCGCGGATCGAGCGCGACGAACACGCCGCCCGCCTTGAGCACCGCGAGCAGCGCGACGAACAGGTCGCACGAGCGCGCGACGCACACCCCGACCCGCACCTCGGTCGTCACGCCGGCGGCCGTCAGCTGCGCGGCGAGGCGCGCGGCGCGGTCGTCCAGCTCGCCGCGCGTGAGCCGCACCGTGCCGGGGGTGAACGAGGCGAGCGCCGGGGCGTCGGGGGCAAGGCGCGCAAGCGCGTGAATTCGGTGGTGCAGCGCAGTCGGAAAGCTCGTCATGGCGTGAAGTCCGGTGGATCCGGCCGTTTCCGGCCCTGTCGTTCAGGTCGCCGCCCGCATTGGGGGCCGCTTCACAAGTGAGACGAACCACGCGCGCAAATCTTTACCGTGACCGCGCAATCATTTGCGCGCCCGGCCTGTGGTAAAGATTTGCCGCGCCCGTTCGTCATAGTGTCGAGAGGCGCCCCGGAAACCGCTGTCATCTGCGTGTCATGGGGCCGCCATGCCCATCCGCCCTATTCGCCCCTGTTGCCGATGACATCAGCCACCGAGCAGTTCGACCCTCCCTCCGCCGACCGGCGCGCCGCCCGACCGGCGATCCGGCTCATCCTCGGCCTCCTGAAGCGCTCGCGCGGCGCGTTCACGATCGCGCTCGTCGCCTGCGTGCTGAACGGCATCGCGAGCGTGCTGCTGGTCGCCACGCTGAGCAAGGCGCTGTCCCAGCCCGACGCGGCCGGCGCGACGCTCGCGCTGCGCTTCGGCCTGTGCGCGGTGATCGCGCTCGTCACCCGGATCATCACCGGCGTGCTGTTCGCCCGGCTGTCGCAGGACACCATGGCGCAGCTGCGCGAGCACGTCGCGCGCCGGGTGGCCGCGGCCGAGCTGCAGGACGTCGAACGGATCGGCGCCGCGCCCGTGCAGTCGGTGCTGACCGACGACGCCACCAATGTGTCGATGCTGTTCTTCGCGCTGCCGAATCTGGTGATGCACGGCTCGATCGTGTTCGGCTGCCTCGGCTACCTCGCCTGGCTGTCGTGGCCGGTGTGCCTGCTCGCGGTCGCGGCGATCCTGGTCGGCTCGCTCGGCTATCACGCCGGCGACAAGCGCGCGATCGCGCTGCTCGAAGCCGCCGGGCGCTCGCAGGACAAGCTGTTCGGCTATCTCGGCGCGCTCTTCACGGGCGCCAAGGAGCTGAAGCTGCACCAGGCCCGCGCGCGGCAGTTCATCGACGGCCAGCTCGGCGCGGCGATCGGCGAGGTGCGCGACCATCGCCGCCGCGCGTTCAGCGCGTATGCGGTCGGGGTCGGCTGGATCGTGTTCCTGTTCTACGTGTTCCTCGGCGTCGCCGCGTTCTGGCCGGCGCTGGGCGTGCGCGGCGACGGCCCGGCGGCGTCCGGCTACGTGGTCGTGTTCCTGTTCATGCTGCTGCCGCTCGACGGCCTGCTCAACAACGTGCCCACCCTCAACGCGGCGCGCGTCTCGCTCGACCGCATCGAGAAGCTGATGGCCCAGTTCGGCGCGCTGCGCGTGGTGCCGCCGCCGCCCGAAGCGGCGTCGCATGCGCCGTTCCGCACGCTCGCGCTGCGCGACGTCACGCATTCGTATTTCCATGAGCGCGACGAGCGGATGTTCCGCGTCGGGCCGATCAACCTGACGCTGCAGCCGGGCGAACTGGTGTTCATCGTCGGCGGCAACGGCAGCGGCAAGACCACGCTCGCGAAGGTGCTGACCGGGCTGTACGAGCCCGAAGGCGGCGCGATCGAGATCGACGGCCAGCCGATCGGGTTCGCCGAGCGCGGCGCGTACCGCGAGCGCTTCACCGCCGTGTTCAACGATTTCCACCTGTTCGACGCGCTGCTCGGGATCGTCGATCCGAACGACGCGTCGCGCGCCCAGGCCGACGCGCGCGCGAACGCGCTCGTCGCGAAGCTCGCGCTCGATCACAAGGTGCAGGTGGTGGACGGCGCGTTCTCGACGCGCGCGCTGTCGACCGGCCAGCGCAAGCGCCTCGCGCTCGTGGTCGCGTACCTGGAGGATCGCCCGCTGTACCTGTTCGACGAATGGGCGGCGGACCAGGATCCGCAATTCAAGGCGGTGTTCTACGAGCAGCTGCTGCCCGAGCTGCGCGCGCGCGGCAAGACCGTGATCGTGATCAGCCACGACGACCGCTATTTCCCGATCGCGGACCGCGTGCTGAAGCTCGACAACGGCAGCATCGTCAGCGAGACCTTCGGCACCGCGCATGCGGCGCTCGCGACGCCCGTCGCGGCGAACGGCACGGCCGGCTGAGCCGGGCGGGACCGGTCGTCCGGCAAGCAGAACGCGGCGCGTGCCCGATGGGGACGCGCCGCGTTTTTTCATGCGCGGCGCGGGCTCAGGCGGGATCCCCGCGCAGGAACGCCTCGATCAGCGTGACGAAGTACGGCGGGCACTCCTGCATCGGGTAGTGCCCGCAGTTCGGCACGACCGCGAGGCGCGCATTCGGGTGCCACGCGAGGAAGCTGCGCCGCATCGCCGCCGCGTCGAGCCCGGGATCGTGGTCGCCGACCATCACGAGAAAGCGCGTGGCGAGCCCGCGCACCTGGTCGACGAACCCGGGCCCGTTCAGCATCGCGAGATAGCCGGGCCGGCAGGCCGGCGAGACCGCCGCGCGGCGCTGCCGCAGCTTGGCCTCGATCCAGCCCGGCGACAAGCCGCCCGCGACATGACGGAGCAGCCGGCGCAAGGCGGCGTCGTCCGTCGCGACCTGCTCGAAGAACGCCCGCGCCTCGGCGTCGAGCCCCTGCCCCGCGGCGGACACCGGGCACACCGCCACCGCGCCCAGGATCCGCCCGGGCGCGACGGCCGCGAGCCGCTGCGTCACCATCCCGGTCATCGAATGGCCGATCACGTGGAAGCCCGTCCAGCCGAGCCGGTCGGCGAGCGCGAGGCAGTCGGCGCTCACCTCGTCGAGCGTATACGCGCCCGTCAGGTGGAACGAGCGGCCGTATCCGCGCAGGTCGGCGAACACATAGGTGAACGCGTCGCCGTCGAGATACGGGAGGATGGCGTCGTAGTTCGTGTGGTCGCCGAGCCAGTCGTGCAGCATCAGCACGCGCACGGGGCCGTCGCCGTGCCGGCGGTGGCCGAGGCCTTCGTCCGGATGGGCGGCGCGGGAGAGAGAAGAGACGGGATTCATGTCGCGCAATTCCTTTTCGGTGGGGGAAAGCCAAAAAGAAACGCCCTCCCGGCGGACCGGGAGGGCGTTGCGCGTGACGACAAAGTGCGGCGATCGTATCAAGACCGCGCACGCGAATCAAGCGTTGGGACCGGCCGGGGCGATAACCCACGGCGCGCATCACGCATCACGCATCACGCATCACGCATCACGCATCACGCATCACGCATCGCGGGCTGCGCGGCGCGGCTCACCCTTCGGCTGCTTCACGACGCATCCAGCCCGGCCCGGCGCGCACCAGCACCGTCACGGCCAGCGGCGCGACCTCCGGACCGAACGGCGCATCGGGCGACGTACCCAGCGCATGCGCGAGCGCGGCGCGCACCAGCGCCGGATGGGTGACGGCGACGATCCGACCGCCCGCCGGCAAGCCGTCGAGCCAGCCGCCCACCCGCCGCCGCGCATCCGCGAACGCTTCGCCGCCGTGCGGATGCGCGCGCGGATCCGCCAACCAGGCCCGCAGCGCATCCGGGGCCGTCTGCGCGAGGCGCGCGAGCGGCACGCCGCGCCAGCGGCCGTAGTCGAGATCCGCCAGCCCCGCCTCGGGCGCGGCAGGCAGGCCGAGCGCCTCGGCGGTCTGCCGCGCGCAGCGCGCCGGGCTGCTGCACGCGCGCGCGCCGGCGGGCGGCGTCCAGCGCGCGCGCAGCGCGGCCGCCTCGGCGAGACCGCGCGCATCGAGCGGATCGTCGTCGGGGAACGCGCCGCTCCGCATCGCGCGGGTCGCCGCATGCGCGACGAGATACACGACGAGGTCGGCGTCGGCCGCCCGATGCGGCTCGCCCTCCGATTGCTCCGGCAAAAAAATCACGCGTACAATGCCCTCCGAATACGAACGCGGAAGCCGGTGCGAATCCGGCGCGGTCGCGCCACTGTAACCGGCGATCCCTGATCCCGGAAGCCAGACCTGCGTTCCTTGCCTTTCCTCACCACCCTTGACGGGGCGCGATTCCCCCGGAGATCCCACCATGCACGAAGCTGCCCTCAACCCGGTTGCCGCCCCGGCGCCGATTCCCCTTGGCGAACTGTTGCCCTGGGCCCTGTTCGCCGGCCTGCTCCTGCTGCTCGCGCTCTACTTCGTCGGCGCGGAACAAGGCGCGACCTCGCTCGTTCCCGGCATGTACGTGCATGAGTTCGTGCACGACGGCCGGCACCTGCTCGGCTTCCCCTGCCACTGACGCGGAGGCACGGATGGTCGGAAAACTGCTGGTCCGCGGGATGCTCGCAGGCATCGCCGCCGGTCTTCTCACGTTCGCGTTCGCGCGGGTCGTCGGCGAACCCCAGGTCGCGCAGGCGATCGCCTTCGAGGAAAAGCTCGATGCGGCCAAGGGCGAGGCCCCGGAACCGGAGCTCGTCAGCCGCGGGACCCAGGCCGGGCTCGGCCTGCTCACGGGCGTCGTGACCTACGGCGCGGCATTCGGCGGCCTGTTCGCGCTGACCTTCGCCTATGCGTACGGCCGGGTCGGGCGGCTCGCCGCGCGGCCGCTGTCCGCGTGGCTCGCGCTCGCGGCGTTCATCGCGCTGGTGATCGTCCCCAATCTCAAGTACCCCGCCAATCCCCCCTCGGTGGGCGATCCGGAGACGATCGGCTATCGAACCGGGCTGTTCTTCCTGATGATCGCGATCTCGATCGTGACGCTGGTGTTCTCGCTCAAGGTGCGCGGCCGGTTGTCCGCGCGGCTCGGCGCGTGGAACGCGTCGCTCGCGGCGGGGCTCGTGTTCGTCGCGATCATCGCGGCCGTGCAGCACGCGCTGCCCGCGATCAACGAAGTGCCCGACGCGTTCCCTGCGACCGTGCTGTGGCAGTTCCGGGTCGCCGCGATCGGCATGCAGGTGATCATGTGGACGACGATCGGCCTCGTGTTCGGCGCGCTGGCCGAACGCGGCGTGCCGGCGGGACGGCGCACGTAGCGGCGCGGCCGCGCCGCCCCCGCCCCTTCCCGCCTCCGCCCCGCTCCCGCCGGTCCGGCGGGCGCCACGGCCACTCCGGTGGCCGTTTTCATTCATGCGCGCCGCGCGCTCAACGCCAGCCCTTCCAGCACGCCTTGTTCGTCGCGCTGATCGCGACGAACGTGATGATCCAGAACAGGATCGGGCCCGCCGCGCCCTTGATCCGGATGAACGTCCCGAGTTCAAACACCAACCGGCCCGTTGCTCATCCGCAGGGTCGTGACGATGAAGTAGGCGAACAGCCCGACATACGGCAACACGAAGAACACCAGGTAGTTGTCCAGGACGAACCCGATGAACTTGGAGTCCGCATGGCTGCTCCACGTCACGAGATAGCCCAGATAGAGCGGCCCCGCGACCATCGCCAGAATCACGAACGGAATCACGGCGCAGTGCAGCCTGAATTGCCAGGCCTCGATGGAACGGTTCGACAACGGTTCGTCGGCCGACGTATTCATGATGCTTTCTCCGTTGGTCTGCACGCCGGCCGCCTCGCGCCCATGGGCCGCGCCGGCCTCGATCGACCCCGCCCGGCAGGCCCCGGGAGTCGACTCGATATAATCAAAGCAGACCTATTTCAAAACAGAATGAACATAAACCCTCGCTTTTCACGCGCACGGCGTGCGCTGGCCGCCTCCCTCCTGCTGCTCGCCTGCGCCCGGACCCCGGCCGCGCCGTCCCCGGACACGAACGCAGCCCCGAACAACGAAGCGCTGATCCAGCGGATCATCGTCCTGAACGAACACGGCGACCCCGCCTCGCTCGAAAAGGCGACGGCCGGCTACCTGCTGAACGCGACGCGCAAGTTCAACCCGAACGTGTCGCCCGATGCCTGGAAAGGCGTCCAGGCCGACGTCAACGAGATCATCGCCAACAAGATCCGCTCCGGGTACGGCGAACAGGCGCTGCTCACGCGCCGCATGATCCGGAACGCGAAGCTGTCGGACGACGAGCTGCGGCACCTGATCGCGATGCTGGAGGACCCCGTGATGCAGCGCTACTACCGCGCGACCTGGGACGGCAAGACGGCCGGCTACATCGCCGACCTGTCGCAGCAGGTGAACAACCAGATGTGGTTCGTCGTCTCGATCGTGCTCAGAAAGCGCGGGCTGCAGACCAGCGACCCGGGTGCGACGCCGCGCCCGGCCGCCGGCGCGCATTGAGGCCGGGAGGCGCGCGGCGCTCGTGCAGTCCCGGCGCGCAAGGCCTAGAATGACGCGCCACGGCTTTCCTTCGCCCCGCGCGCCGCGCCTCGACACCCGGGACCTCATGACTTCCGCTCCGCGTTTCGCCGGCAAGCACGTCTTGATCGTGCACGGCTACACCGCATCGCCCGCCGCCAACTGGTTTCCCTGGCTCGCCGAGACCTTGCGCGCGGAAGGCGCGCGCGTCGACGTGCCGGCCATGCCCGCTCCCGATGAACCGACGCCGCGCGCATGGGCCGAGACGCTGCGCGCGATCGTGCCGGCGGCCGACGCGAATACCCTGCTGGTCGGCCACAGCCTCGGCTGCATCAGCGTGCTCCGGCACCTGCTGACGCTGCCGGCCGGCACCCGCATCGGCGGCCTGCTGCTCGTGTCCGGCTTCGACCGGCCCCTGTCGACGCTGCCGACGCTGCGTGCGTTCACCGACGCGCCGCTCGATCACGCCGAGGTGATCCGGCGCGCGCCGCGGATCGCGTCGATCTACTCGGACAACGATACGATCGTGACGCCGGCCGCGTCGCGCGACCGGTCCGCCTCGCTGCGCGGCGCCGATGAAATCGTGGCCGGCGCGGGCCACTTCCTCGACCGCGAGGGCTTTACCCGGCTCCCGCGGGCCCTGGCCGCACTCGTCGCGCTGCGGGCGAACGCGCGCGGCGCGTCATGATGAAGCGCGGCAGGCGCCTGCTGATCGGTTTCGCGCTCGGCGCCGCGGGCATGAGCGCGGCGCTCGCCGCGCTGCACGAGGATCTGGAAATCCGCGCCGACCAGTTCATTGCCCGGCCGCCCGCCGAGGTCTGGCGCGTGGTGACGGATCGCGCGGCCTATCCGGCGTGGAATCCGTTCATCACCGAGATCGACGGCCCATTCCGCGAGGGCGCGACGCTGCGCATCGTGCTCGGGCGCGGCGCGGACACGATGACCTTCAGGCCGATCGTGCAACGCGTCCGCGACGACGCGGAGATCTGCTGGCGCGGCAGCGTGGGCGTCGACGGTCTGTTCGACGGCACCCATTGCCTGCGCCTGACGGCTGTCGCGGGCGGCACCCGCTTCGAGCAGCGCGAACGGTTCTCGGGATGGCTCGCGGGCCGGCTGACGCGCACGGTGGTCGAGGACACCCGCCTCGAATTCGTCGCGATGAATGCCGCGCTCAAGCGACGCGTCGAATCAGGTATGCGTTGACCGGATCGCAAAAACAATGACGACGATGCGGACGCGGCAGGGCCAGCCGCGCACCGTGGACTGCGGCGCGCCTGACCGCGCGGCCGCGCGGGCAGGTACGCGCTGACCTGATCGAGAAAACGAAGACGACGATGCGGACTCGGCAAGGCCAGCCGCGCACCGTGTGACTCGGCCCGCCTGACCGTGCGGCCGCGCGGGCAGGTACGCGCTGACCTGATCGCAAAACAAAGACGACGATGCGGACGCGGCAAGGCCAACCGCGCACCGTGTGACTGCGGCGCGCCTGACCGCGCGGCCGCGCGGGCAGGTACGCGCTGCCTCGATGCGGTCGGCCGCGACCGCGCGCGCGACCCCGTCAGGCCGCGCGCCCTGCGCCCCACCCCGAAGCGCCGTCGCGGCATCAGCGCATCAACGCCCGCCCGCCTTCGGCAACGCCAGCAACGATTCCGTCATCACGTCCGCGAGCCGCAGCGCGGACATCGGCCCCCCGAACCCCCAGATATTGCGCTCGACGAGCGCGATCCGTCCCGCGCGTTGCGCGGGCACGAACCGCCACACCGGCGAATCGAGCTTCGCGGCGAGCGGCACGTCGGGCCCGGTCGCGCTGACGAACATCACCGCGAGGTCCGGCCGCTTCAGCAGGTCCTCCGAGGTCACGTAGGCAGTGCCCTCGCGGGTCGACTCGCCGGGCCAGGGCGTGAGCCCGAGCGCGCGCGCGACGCCCGCCGCCGTGCTGTTGCCGGTGAAGGCCCAGTAGCGATCGGGCAACCCCAGTTCCTGCAGCCACGCGACCGGCTCGCCGCGCCGCCCGGCCTCGGCGAGCCGCCGCGCGTTGCGCGCGAGCCCGGCCGCGAGCCGCGCGTCGACCGCGCGCGCCGCTTCCACGCGGCCGGTCAAACAGCCGAGCGTATGCAGGATCGCGCGCGCCCAGTCGAGCTGCGTCACCTGCCGGCCGTCGCGCACGAAGTTCGGACTGTAGGCGAACAGCACGGTCGGCGCGATCCGCTCCAGCGCCGCGAAGATCGCCGCATGGCGCAGCCCCACGCCGAGAATCAGATCGGGCCGCGCGGCCGCGATCGCCTCGAGGCTCGGCTCCTGGCGCGTGCCGATGTCCGGCACCCGCGCGAGCCGCGCGTCGTCGTAGCCGATCCAGCCCGGGTAGTACTCGGGGTCGGCCATGCCGACGGGCGTGATGTCCAGCGCCGCGAGATCCTCGGCGAACATGAATTCGAGCACGACGATCCGGGCCGGCCGCGCCGGCAGCACGGCGCTCGCCTGCGACACCACGGGATTGCCGGCGAGCGGCCCGCAGGCCGCGCCGGGCAGCACCTCGGCCGCGGCGCGCGCAAGCGGCGCGAACGCCGCGCCGCACGCCGCCGCCAGCACCGCGCCCAGCATGCGACGCCGGGGAGCCTGCACGCTCATCGCATCGCCTCCTGCAACGCGATCGCGTCGTCGCACATCGTCAGCAGCAGCGGACAACTTCCACACAGTTGGGTCTCTCCCGGAATTTCATTGCGCATGCAGCACACGCGGCGCGCGCGGAACGGATTCGGCAGCCGCGTCGAGCACGGCCGCGCGCGCCGCACCGGCAGGCGCAGCGGGTTCGCCTCGCCGTCCGCGTCGAGCGGGCCGAACAGCCAGGCGGCATCGTCGGCCGCGCCGGGAAGGTCCGCGCACTGCTCGAACAGGTAGTCGAGCAGATTGCCGGCATTGCTCCACAGCACGCGCGGCGAGAGTCGGGTCATCGCGGCCAGCTGCCCGATCACCTCGCGCAGGTGCGCGACGAGCGGCCCGTAGCGGCGCGCCGGATCGGGGTCGGCCGCGCCGAGCGCGGCCGGGTCGACGCCGAACGCGACCGGCAGGCCCGCGCGCAGCGCGACCCGCGCGCCCGTCAGGTCGAGCGGCCGGCCGAGCAGCAGCGCGGCGGCGAAACCCGCCGTGGCCGCGAAGCCGAAGTAGTACTTGCTCCATTGCGACAGCAGCGCGCGCGCATGCTGGTCCGCATCGCCGCCGTACAGCGCGACCATCGCGTCGAGCAGCGCATGACGCTCGCCGTCGAGCGCCGCCGCCGGCAGCACGACCGCGTGCGCGGACGCCTCCGCCGCGAAGGCGGGCTCGGCCGCGCCGGACGGCGCGCCGAGCCACACGTGTTCGAGGTAGTGGGCGATCGACGCGGGCACGAAGGCCGCGAAACACTGCGCGCCCGCGCCGTCCGGCCAGGGCGCGGCCGGGTTCAGGCTCATCCGCGCCCCCGCGCGCCCTTGCGCTCGCGCCGGGACTCGGCGACCAGCAGCGCGAGCAGGTAGGGGGCGCCGATCAGCGCGGTCAGCACGCCGGCCGGAATCTCGCGCGGCGCGAGCAGCGTGCGCGCCGCGATATCGGCCGCCGCGAGCACGAGCGCGCCGCACACGGCCGCGAGCCACAGGCGGGTGCGATGCGCGCGCGCGCCAAGCAGCGCCGCGAGATGCGGCGCCATCAGTCCGATGAAGCCGATCGGCCCGACCGCCGCGACCGCCGCGCAGGCCGCGAGCGTCGCCACCGCGAGCACGAGCGGGCGCAGCACGCCGAGCGGCAGGCCGAGCGCGGCCGCCTGATCGTCGCCGAGCGCGAGCAGGTCGAGCGGCTTCGCGAGCAGCGCGAACACCGGCAGCGCGAGCGCGCACCACGGCAGCAGCGCGGCGACCTCGCCCCAGCTGCGGCCGTAGGTGCCGCCGATCAGCCACACGACGAAGCGCGCGGGCTGCACGCTCTGCTGGGTGATCAGCCATTGCGACAGCGTGGTCCACAGCGTGCCGATCACGATCCCGGTCAACGCGACCGCGAGCGGCGCGTAGCGATGCCGGCGATTCAGCAGCAGCGTGAACGCGAGCGTCGCGCCGCCGCCCGCGAGCGACGCCGCGGCGAGCGCGCCGTGCCCGGCGAGCGGCCAGGCCACGAGCAGCACGAGCGTGGCGAGCCCCGCGCCCTGGGTGACGCCGAGCACTTCGGGGCCGGCCAGCGGATTGCGCACGATGCTTTGCATCAGCACCCCGCTCGCGGCGAGCAAGGCGCCCGCGAGCAGCGCGCACAGAAGGCGCGGCAGCCGCAGGTCGACGATCATGCGGGCCACCGCGTCCTGCCCGGCCAGCAGCGCCTGCCAGCGCGCGACGCCGAGCAGCGTCGGCCCCGCCGACACGCCGGCCGCCACCACGCACGCGAACAGCGCGAACAGCGCCGCGGCCAGGAGCGGCCACGGCCACCCGCCGACGACGCGCATCAGGCGCGTGCCGCCGCCGCCCGCCGCGCGCGCCTCGGCGCCCGCGTGCAGCACGCCCGACCAGGCCGCACCGCGCCGGATCATCGCGAGCATCAGCGGCGTGCCGGCCAGCGCGATCGCGACCCCGGTCGTCAGCGTGCCTTCGAGATCGAGCGCCTGCACGGCGCTGTCGGTCGCGAGCACGAGCGCGCCGCCGACCAGCGCGGACAGCGGCACGAGCGCCGCGAGCCGCGCGGCGCGCGCGCCGCGCACCTGCCGCAGCAGGTTCGGCGCGATCAGGCCCACGTAGGACAGCGGCCCGGCGATGCTGACCGCCACGCTCGCGAAGCCCACCGCGACCACCATCGCGGCGAAGCGCGTCGCGTCGACGGGCACGCCGGCCGCGGCCGCCGCGTCGTCGCCGAGCGCGAGCGGATCGAGCGGCCGGATCACGAACGGCAGCGCGACGAGCGCGGGCGCGAGCCACGCGAGCGCGCCGAGCAGCCCCGCAGCGCCGGGTTGATAGAGACTGCCGTTGGCCCACAGCGACGCGCCGACGATGCTTTGCTCGAAGAACGCGAGCGCGAGCGTGGTCAGCGCGCCGAACAGCAGCATGCAGACGCTGCCCGCCAACACGAGCCGCAGCGGCGTGGCGCGCCAGCCGCCCGCGGCGGCGGCGACGCAGGCGGCCGCGCCGAGCCCGCAGACGAACAGCAGCGGCACTTGCGCGACGCCGGCCAGCGCCGGCACGAGCATCGCGGCCAACAGGCCGAGCTGCGCGCCGCCCGTGATGCCGAGCAGGTCCGGCGAGGCGAGCGGATTGCGCGTGAGCGCCTGGAACAGCGTGCCCGCGACCGCGAGCGCGCCGCCCGCGACCAGCGCGGCGGCCACGCGCGGCGCATTGAGATCGAACAGCAGGATGTGCGCCAGGCGCGCGGCGTCGCTGCCGGGCGCGGCGGCCAGCCACGCGCGCAGGTCGGGCGCGAGGCGCAGCAGCGCGATGACGACGATGCCGGCGAGCAATGCGCCCGCCAGCATGCCGACCCGGCTGCGCGGACCGACGCGCCAGTCGTCGCGCAGCGCGGGGCCGTGCAGCCGCTTGCGGGCGGCGAGCGTCGTCATGCCGCGAGGCTCCGGTCCGACGCGCGCGCGGCGGCGGCGGTCCCGTCGGCGGCGTCGGGCGCATCGAGCACGCCCTCGTAGGCCGGCACGCACATCGGCGCGCCGGTGCGCGGATGGGCGAGCTTCAGCATCGACACGTCGAACGCGGCGTCGAGATGCCGCGGATCGAGCATCGCGTCGGGCGTACCCTGCGCGACGATGCGGCCCGCGCGCATCAGCACGATCTCGTCGCTGTAGGCGGCCGCCTGGTTCAGGTCGTGCAGCACCCACACGATGGTGAGCCCGCGCGTGCGATTGAGACGCCGCAGTTCGCGCAAGATGTCGAGCTGGTGATGGATGTCGAGATAGGTGGTCGGTTCGTCGAGCAACACGATCGGCGCCTGCTGCGCGAGCGCCATCGCGATCCACGCGCGCTGGCGCTCACCGCCCGACAGCGCGGCGACGTCGCGCCCCGCATCGGCCGCGAGCCCGCTCGCATCGAGCGCCTCGTCGATCGCGGCGTGGTCCGCGCGATCGAGCCCGCGCAGCCAGCGGCCATGCGCGTAGCGGCCGTAGGCGACCAGCTCGCGCACGGTGAGCCCGGCCGGAATCTGGTTGAACTGCGCGAGCATCGTGAGCGTGCGCGCGAGCGCGCGCCGCCGGTAGGAACCGAGCGGCGCGCCGTTGACGTCCACCTCGCCGGACAAGGCCGGCTGCAGTCCGGCCAGCGTGCGCAGCAAGGTGCTCTTGCCGCAGCCGTTCGGCCCGCACAGCGCGGTCACCCGCCCCGCGCGGATCTCCAGGTCGAGCCCGTCGAGCACCACGTGCTCGCGATACCCGACCGTCAGCGCGCGCGCCGCGAGCGCGACTGCCGCCGTCTTCTTCATCGTTTCGTCATCCGCTAACCGCTTGCCTTCTCGCTGTAGCTCTGCGCCATCGCGACCACCACCTTGCGCGGCCCCTCGAACGGGTCGCGCGCATGGGCCGTCAGCATGTTGTCGAGCATCAGGACATCGCCCGTGACCCACGGAAACACCACGCGCTGGCGGTCGAGCACCGCGCGGATCTCCGCGAGCGCGTCCGCCTCGAGCGGCGCGCCGTCGCCATAGTAGACGTTGCGCGGCACGTTCTCCAGCCCGACCGCGTCGACGAGCGCCTCCTGCATGTCCTCGTCGAGCGCCGACAGATGGAACAGGTTGGCCTGGTTGAACCAGACGAGATCGCCCGTGCGCGGATGGCGCGCGACCGCCTGGCAGCGCTCCTGGGTGCGCAGGAGCGGCTCGCCGTCGTCGCTCTCGCGCCATTCGCAGGCGATGCCGCGCGCCGCGCAGATGCGCTCCACCTCGCGCGGGTCGTCGGTGCCGAAGGCCTGATGCCACGGCAGGTCGAGCCCCTGCCCGAAGTTGCGCACGTACAGCAGCTCGCGTTTCGCGAAGCGCGCGACCAGCGCCGGATCGAGCGCGCGCAGCACCGCGCGGCTGTCCGCGATCGGCGTCGCGCCGCCCACGCGCGCGGCAAGCGCGCAATGGAACCAGATCCGCAGCGGCCATTCGCGCGTATACGACTGCTCGTTGTGCAGCGGGATCGAGCGGTGCGGCGGATACTCGGTCGACGTGTAAACCGCGCCCTCGACCTGGCTGCGCGGCGTCGACGCGAACTCATAGCCGATCAGCGGATCGCCGAAGCCGCGCGCGAACTGCTGGAACGCCTCGATCGAATCGACGCGAAAACCGGTGAACAGCACGCCGCCCGCGCGCTCGAGCGAGTCGGCGACGATCTCGCGCAGCAGCGGCGCGGCTTCGTCGAGCGACAGGTCCGCGCCGGCGCGCGGCGACACCACCGTCGGCAGGCCGGGCTCGATGCGCAGGTCGTCGAGCGTCGGTCGTGCGATGGCGGACGGGGAAAGCGAAGTCATACGAACTCCTGTGACGGAAAACGAACACCCGGCCAGGGCCGCCCGGCCCGGGACCGGGCCGGCCGGGTCACGATGCGCGCGCGTCGGACGCGACGCCGTCCAGGTGACGGCGCAGGCTCGCGGGCCGCATGTCGGTCCAGACCGCGTCGATATGCGCGAGGCAGTCGGCCTTGGGGCCGCGCACACCGACCTCGCGCCAGCCGGCGGGCACGTCGCGGAACGTCGGCCAGATCGAGTACTGCGCCTCGTCGTTGATGACGACCGTGTAGACGACGTCGTCCGCGTCGCTGGAGGAAGGCTGGGCTTGCGTCATGATCGGATGCTCGTTCGGAAAGCGTTCGGAGGGAATCGCGCGTCGCCCGACGGAGCGGGCGCGCGCCTGTACCGGATAGACGATTCGCGCGCGCGCTTTTTTACCGCCGGCGCGCGCGGCCGCTGCAGAATTCCGGGCAGTCATCGCCGCGCTCGCTCGCGTCGAGGCAATCGACGCAGTAGCGTTCGGCGTCGCGCACCATGAAATGCACGAGGGTCTGCGACACGTTCAGCGCGCGCGCCACGCTTTGCAGCGTCTCCTCGCGCAGGCGCACCATCTCGAACGCGACGCGGCTGCGCGCGGGCAGCTGCGCGAGCGCCTGCTGCACGCGGCGCAGCGTGTCGCGGGTCAGCAAGGCGGCTTCGGGCGAGGGCTCGGCCGACGGCACGTCGAGGCCGTCGTCCTCATCGGCGTGGTAGATGTTCTCGAGCGACTGGCGGCGGCACGCGTCGATCGACGCATTGCGCACCATCCGTGTCACGTAGGCGACCGGCTGGCGCACCGCATCCTGGTTCGGGAACTCGACGAGCTTGATGAACACGTCGTGCACGACGTCCTCCGCGCGGCTCGCGCAGCCGAGGAACGCGCGCGCGACATTGACCAGCATCGGCCGGTTCGAGATCAGCACGTCGAGCAGCGCGCCCTGCGCGCGGGCCGTTGGAGCGCCCGGCGAATAGGCGTCGCCGGAATGAAATATCGGCAGGGCGAACGCCGCTGCGGGTTCCGGTCTGACGAGCACTTCCGCCATAGATCTGCTCCGTATTTGTACGATAAGACGAAATCTAACGTAAACGCGAATCGTTCTCAATATGATTTAGAAATACCCATATCATTGTTAGTGATTTGTACGAAAGTTAGATGAAAGTTGTACCCGGGAGCACGCCGCCCCGAGGTGCCGGTCGGATCGGCGTCAAGCCCTGTCGCAGCGCGACCGGGCGCGCCGTACTGGATGCCCGACAAGAACCTGACACCTCGACGCCGCCAGCCGGATGCGAAGCCGCGACGGCATTGCGCCGATCGCTCCCTTGATAAAAATGAAAGCATGAGCGGGCCGCCTGTCAGGTTCCCGGGCGGTTCGGGACGACGGCTCGCCGCCTCCGCCGTGCCTAATCAATCCCTATTTGATGCCCGTCGGGCATGATCTCGCGCGAGAGACCTCCCCTTCCGCCCGCGCTTCATGCCCAACATCAAGAGAACAAGCATGCGCCCCATCCTGTTTTGCCTGTCCTTGTGCCTGGCGTTGCTCATGCAGACCGCGTTCGCCTCATCGCCGGACGACATCCGACAGCTTCAGGAACAGGCGCGCATGCTCGACAAGGACCTCGCCCACCTGAAGGAATCGACGGGCGACCGGCTCGACGCGCAGGACGAGCGCATCGGCGACCTCAGCCTCGCCACCTCGCAGCAGGCCAATTTCATGGGCGCGATTTCCAACCTGTCGACACTGGTTGGACTAGGCATCACGCTCGTCGCGGTCATTACCGGCTTCGCGGCTTACTTCAGCGCGAAACATCGCGCCGTGAGCGAAGCCAGGGAGGCGGCCAAAGAGTGGTTCAGCGATCACCGCAAGTCCATCGGCAAGCAGATTCACTCGTTGCAGACGGAAGCAGACTCCCTGAAACGGCAACTCGCGGCGCTCCAGCGGAAGGCCAGCGAAGCCGCCAGCGAAATCGAGCAGCGCAAGACGGAAGTCGATGCCCATGCCCAAAAAACCCGGCAAGCCATCGAGCAAGCGGCCTTGCAGGTCCGTCCGCGCCAGGAGAACGACGCTCAGCCGTCGCAACCGTCCCTGGACAAGGCAAGCCCGCAGACGGTGAGCGACGCCCCGGACGTCGGCGCAAAGCCGGACAACCGGTCCGCCGCCGTCAATCGCTACACCCAAGGCGCCGAGGACTATGAGGCCGGTCGTTTCGATGCGGCGTTGCACAGCTTCGAGACGGCATTGGCATGCGCCGACGCCGAACACAGCCCGCCGGAAACCCGCGCGATGATCATGCGCTATCAGGCCTTGGCGCTCGAAGCGCTCGAACGCAACGATGAAGCATTGGCCGTTTACGATGAGATCGACCGACGTTACGGAACGGATGACAGCCTCGCCCTGCGCGAACAAGTCGCCAATACGCTCCTCAGCAAGGCCACCCTGCTGGATGCACTCGATCGCCACGACGACGAGTTGGCTGTCTATGACGCAATCGTGAAACGCTACGGCCGGGATGAGAACCCCGTCCTGCGCGAGCAGGTCGCCAAGTCGCTCTTCAATAAAGCCATCCAGTTAGGCAGATCCGATCTCGCCGATCAAGAGACCGCCCTCTACGACGAAATTATTCAGCGCTACGGCCAAGACGCCGCGCCCATTCTGCGTCTTCAGGTTGCCAAGTCTCTTTTCAGCAAGGCGGTCCGGCTGGGCAAACTCGGCCTAAGCCACGAGGCCATCGCCATCTATGACGAGATCGTGCAACGCTACGGCGAGGATGACAGTCCGGCGATGCGCGTCCAGGTCGTCAAAGCGCTCTTCAATAAGGGATTCCGCCTGGGCGTGCTCAATCTGCGGGATCAGGAACTGGAGGTTTATCACGAGATCGACCGGCGTTACGGCGAAGACGACAACACGGCCTTGCGCACACAGGTCGCGAAGGCGCTCATTAACAAGGCAGCGTGCCTTGAGGCGCTTGGCCGCGGCACCGAAGAAACCGGCGTATACGACGAAATTGATCGCCGTTACGGTCGCGACGCCAGTCCCGCCGTACGAGAGCAGGTGGCCAAGGCCTTGTTCAACAAAGCCATCGACCAGGGCATCCTCGCCCACTACAAGGCAGAGATCGCCATCTATGACGAGATCGTGCAGCGCTATGGCCACGATGCGCATCCCGCGATACGGGAACAAGTGGCCAAGGCGCTCGTCAACAAAGGCTTCGCCCTGGGACGGCTCGGGCACAGCCTGGAAGAGATCGCGGTCTATGACGAGGTTGACCGACGCTACGGCCAGCACGGCAGCACGCCGCTGCGCGAACAGGTTGCGATGGCGCTGTTCAACAAAGGCGTCCAGCTGGGCCGGCTCGACCGCAGCGAAGACGCGATCGCGGTTTACGACGAGATCAGCCGCCGCTACGGCCTGGACCCTGCCCCCGCCCTGCGCGAGCAAGTCGCCTCCGCCCTGTTCAACAAGGGATTCCGACTGGGGGTCGTCGGACGCTATGCCGAGGAAATCGCGACCTACACCGAAATCGATCGGCTGTATCGCGATGACAGCGCGCCCGCCCTGCGCATGCAAATGGCCAAGGCGCTCTTCAATCGGGGATACCGCCTCGGCAAGCTCCATCGCAGCGACGAGGAGATCAAGGCCTATGACGAAGTCGACCAGCGCTATGGTCTCGACGACAACCTCGCCATGCGCGCGCAGGTGGCCAAGACCTTGATCAACAAGGGGCTCTCGCTTGCCGGACGCGGTCTCGCCGATGAGGCTATCGCCGTCTATGATGCGATCATTCTCCGTTACAGCGGAGATGACAGTGCCTCGCTGCGCGAATGGGTCGCCAAGGCGCGCGAAGCAAAACAGGCATTGCAGAAGAACCCGACGTAGCGCGGATCGAGGGATGCGCGCGGGCAAGCCGGCGTTCCGCATGCACGACGGCAGGGACGACCCACCTCCTCGATCCGCCTGTCGAACGACCTCGACCTTGCGCCGCGCCGCGCGGCCCCTCGCCCCGCTACGCCCCGGCGGTCAGCACGATCTTCCCGACATGCGCGCCCGAGTCGATCAGCGCATGCGCATCGCGCACCTGCTCGAGCCCGAAGGTCCGGTACACCTGCGGCTTGACCCGCCCCGCCTCGACATGCGGCCACACCTGCCGCTCCAGCTCGGCGATGATCGTCGCCTTGTCGTCGTAGCTGCGCGGGCGCAGGGTCGAACCGATATGCGTGAGCTGCTTGGCCAGCATCATCCACATGTCGACCCCGTTCGCCGGCCCTTTCAACGCGCTCACCTGCACGACCCGGCCGTTCATCGCGGCCGCCCGATAGTTGCGCGCGACATAGTCGCCCGCGATGATGTCGAGGATCACGTCCACGCCCCGCCCCTCGGTGAACGCCGCGACGCGCTCCACGAAGTCCTCCTCGAGGTAGTTGATCGCGTGATCGGCGCCGAGCCGCAGGCTCGCGTCGCGATGCGCGGGCGACGACACCGTGGTGATGATGGTCGACGCACCGAGCGCCTTCGCGAACATCGTCGCCGTGGTGCCGATACCCGACGCGCCACCGTGGATCAGCACCGATTCGCCGGCCCGGAACCCGCCGCGCCGCACGAGATTGAGCCACACGGTCATGAAGGTCTCCGGCAACGCCGCCGCCTCGACCAGGCTGAGGCCGGCCGGCAGCCGCATGGTCGCGCGCGGGTCGGCCACCGCGTACTCCGCATAGCCGCCGCCCGTCACGAGCGCGCACACCAGGTCGCCGGGCGCGAAGCGCTGCACGGCGCCGCCCACCGCCACGACCTCGCCCGCGATTTCGAGCCCCGGAATGTCGGACGCGCCCGGCGGCGGATCGTAGACGCCCTTGCGTTGCAGGACGTCGGGGCCGTTCACGCCCGCCGCCCGCACCCGGATCAGCACGTCGCCGGCGCCGGGCCGCGGCACGGGCCGCTCGACGGGCGTCAGCACCTCGGGGCCGCCGGGCCGGCTGATTTCGATCGCCGTCATCACGGCCGGAATGGGACAGGAAACGTCTGACACGATGCACCTCGCTCTGAATGGGAAATCGCCGCTCGCGCCGGCTGGCAGCGCGGCGTCGAAAAAAGTATATGCTTGGCGGTTGATGAATTCGCGCAGCGATTTTCACGCGCACAGATGCAAATTTGCATCACTTCGGGAGCCTGTTCTTGAACTGGGACGACACGCGGATCTTTCTTGCCGTTTATCGGGAGCGCAGCCTGCGCGGCGCGGCGCGCGTCGTCGGCCTGGACCAGGCGACGGTGGGCCGGCGACTTGCCGCGCTCGAGCGCGCGCTCGGCGCGACGCTGTTCCTGCGCACCTCGGGCGGCTATGCGCCGACGTCGGCCGGCGAGGTCGCGCTGCGCGCCGCGGAGAAAATGGAACAGGCGTCGATCGATCTCGTGCGGCAGACCCAGGGCGTGGACCAGCGCCTCGCGGGCGACGTGCGCGTGACGACGACCGATTCGCTCGGCGTCGAATTCCTGATGACGGCGATCCGCAACCTGCACGCCACGCATCCGGACGTGCGCGTGCTGCTCAACACCTCGACCCAGGTGCAGAACCTCGCCAGGCGCGAAGCCGATATCGCGGTGCGCACGGTCAAGCCCGACAATCCCGACCTGCTCACGCGCCGGCTCGCCGCCTGGCCGGTGGGGCTGTTCGCGTCGCCGGACTATCTCGACCGGCTGGGCGAGCCGACGCCCGGCACGGGCTTCGCGGGGCACGACCTCGTGTTCTACCTGCCGTATCTGCAGGCGCGTCGTTCGCTCACCCTGGTCGGCGAGCCGATCCACGCGGGGCGGATCGTGTCGGGATTGAATTCGAGCCTGATGGTGCGCGCCGCGGTGCGCGCGGGGCTCGGCATCGGCGAGGTGCCGCTGCCGATCGCCGAACGCGACGGCCTCGTGAGAATCTGGCCGACGCGCACGAGCGCGACGGCCTACGAGGTGTGGCTGGTCACGCACCAGGACTTGCGGCATACCGCGCGCATCAGCGCGATGATCGATCGGATCGTGCAGGTGTTCGAGGCGACGCCGGCGGCGGCGGCGCGCGGCCGCGCGCGCACGCGATGAGGCCGCGCCGACGGGCGTGGCCGGCCCGGCGTTCCATGACGGGAACCGTCACCCGGGGACGCCGCGCCGTTCATCCGGCCCGGCGCGCGTCCTGCCCTTCCAGCTCGAGCGCGTAGATCCCGCGTCGCGCCACGCGCGCGACCGGCGGATCGACGGCCCGGACGCCGGTCCGTTCCCGGCGGACATGCCCGGGACGCCGTGCCTCGCGCTGCGCGAACGCCGCGTCGGCCGTCCCGTCGCGCATGCCCGTCGCGTCGACCCGCGCGAGCGCCGTGACGGCGGGATCCGCCTGCCCGTCCGCGAGCGCCGTGACGGCGGGATCCGCCTGCCCGTCCTCGCGCGGATCAAACCGGGTCCGCACCAGGACCAGATCGGTCGACGGGAGGCGCGGCGGCGTCCAGGGCGGATCTCGACGCGCTCGCCGCCGGCAACGAGTCGACCGCCGGCGCGACGATCGACAGAGCAGAGAGCAGAGGGCGCGCCCCCGTTCCCGACGCCTGGAAACAACGGCTCAGGCGGCACGCCGCGCCCTTACCGCACCCCGCTCAGCGCCCGCTCCGCCTGCGGCGACGCGAACATCCGCGCGGCGTCGTGCCCGACCCCCGGCACCTCCAGCAGGCGCCACTCGAACGCCCAGCCCTTGCTGCGGGCCATCGCCTGCGCGCTGTGGTACGCGTTGAGCCCGCGCGCGAAGCGGTTCGGCCCTTGCGCGACCGCCTCCTTCTCCTTGGCGAGCAGATGGGCGTGCACATCGTCCATGCCGAGCAGGATCGTGATCGGCTGGCCCAGGTAGGCACGCATGGCCTCTTCCTGGTTGCGCCGCCAGCCGAGCCCGCCGAAGCCGAACGGCACGTCGTCGGTCGCGCGCGCCATCACCCAGGTCGACGGATTGGCGATCACGATCCGCGCCGCGCCGGACTGCGAATACGCAGCGACCCGATCGAGGAACTGCGCCCCCGCCGAATGGCCGAGCAGCACGAGCGGCAGGGTCGGCTGCCCCGCCGCGCGGCGGGCCCAGTCCGCGAGAGGCGGCACGAGCGCGAGCGAGGCCGAACCCTCGTCCTGGCCCGCCCGCATGCCGCCGTACTGATACGCGTCGCGCGGGAAGCGATCCTTGTCGAACAGCGGCGCGACGACCACCGCGCAGACCTTGTCCGCCAGCGGCTTCGCATGATCGCGATAGTCGGCGGGATTGCGCGACACGCCGTGGAACACCAGCATCAGCATGCGCGGCGCGCAGTTCGCCGGGCGATAGGTCCACACGGGCAGCGTCATGCCGTCCAGTTCCGCGCGCGACGTCGCCGAACCGTAAGGAATCACCTGGTGCGGATCCGCCGCGCCGGCCACCGGCGCGGAAGCGCCCGCCTCGACGCCCGCCGCGCCCGAGGCCGCGCCGCTGTCCGACGATGCGGGCGGCCCGTCCGCCCCGCGCCCCGCCTCCAGCGCCCCGCCGCGCGCCGGCTCGGCCGGCGCAGCGGCGGACGCCGCCGACGCTTCACGGCCCGCCGCGTCCGCCGCCTCGATTCCCTGCGCGCGCGCCGCGCCCGCGCCGCCCATGACCAGCGCGACGCCGAGCGCCGCCGCCCGCGCCCGCCGGTTCCTGATTACAGCCCACATACACATTCCATCTGAAAAATAGGTCAATCGACACGCTATCGTACTTATTCGACAACGGCCGTTACCTTACCCAATTTGCAGCCGATGCGTACGATCGCGGTTCGCCGCGCGGGCGGCTGCGCTCAGGCCGCCGCGCAGCCGGCTTGCGCGCACTCGGCCCGCGACCACCCGCCGCCGAGCGCGCGATACAGCGCGATCGCATTCGCGCACCGCAGTTGCTTGAGCCGGATCAGCTCCTGTCCGGACTCGAAGGTGCCGCGCTGCGCGTCGAGCAGTTCGAGATAGCTCGCCACCCCGCCGCCGTAGCGCCGCTCCGCGAGCCGCAGACGCTCGCGGTCGGCGTCGTAGGCCGCCTGTTGCGCGGCCAGTTGCGCGTCGATCTGGCCGCGCGCGGCGAAGCCGTCCGACACCTCGCGGAACGCGACCTGGATCGCCTTCTCGTACTCGGCGACCGCGATATGCCGGCGCGCCTCGGCGACGTCGAGATTCGCGCGATTGCGCCCGCCCGCGAAGATCGGCAGCGTGAGCCGGGGTGCGAACGACCACACCCCGGTACCGCCCGCGAACAGGCTCGCGAAGGTGTCGCTGACCGAACCGACCTCGGTCGTCAGCGTGATGCGCGGGAAGAACGCCGCGCGCGCCGCGCCGATGTTCGCGTTCGCGGCGATCAGGCGCGCCTCCGCCTGGCGGATGTCGGGCCGCCGTTCGAGCAGTTCCGACGGCAGCCCGGCCGGCACCGGCGCGACCGTCAGCGCATCGAGCGCGCTCGCGCCGGCCGCCACGTCCTGCGTGAAATCGCCGACGAGCAGCCGCAGCGCGCTGACGGCCGCCGTGTGCTCGCGCGCGAGCGCGGCCTGCGCGGCGCGCGCCGACGCGACCAGCAGTTCCGTGGTGCGCAGCTCGATCGCGGTGCTGGTGCCGGCCGCGTAGCGGCGCTGCGTGAGCGCATGGCTCCGCTCGCGCGCGTCGAGCGTGCGCTGCGCGAGCGCCAGCTGATCGACCAGCGCGCGCTCGTTCACATAGGCGGTCGCCACCTCGGCGACCAGGCTGATGCGCACCGCGCGCTGCGCCTCGGCGGTCGCGAAGTACTCGGCCAGCGCCGCGTCCGACAGGCTTTTCACGCGGCCGAACAGGTCCAGCTCGAAGGCGCTCACGCCCACGCCCGCACGATACAGGCCGCTGATCGCGCGCTCGCGCACCACCGGGTCGTACTGGCTCGCGCGTTCGAAGCCGAGATTGCCGTCCACCGACGGCAGCCGGTCCGCGCGCGCGACGCCGTACAGGCCGCGCGCCTCCTCGATGCGCAAGGTCGCGACGCGCAGGTCGCGGTTGTTGGCGAGCGCCGCGTCGATCAGCGCGCGCAACGCGGGCTCGGTGAAGTACGCGCGCCAGTCGTCGAGCTGCGCGGCACGCGCCGCCGCAGCCGCGTCCGCAGCCGGCGTCGCGGCGGCCGCGCCGGACGCGGCGTCGGTATACGCCGCCGGCACCGGCGCGGCCGGCCGTTCGTAGCGTGGCGCGAGCGTGCAGCCCGCGAGCAGCGCCGCGACGAGCGCGGCGCTCCAGGCCGGCGCGCCCGGCGGGGTCGGGAAGCGGCGTGCGCCGCTGATCCGCTCAGTCATCAATGATTCTCCAGCGCGGGGGCCGGGGCGCTGCCGCGCCGGCGCGGGCCGACGTTGAACAGACGGCCGACCGCCACGAAAAACAGCGGGACCAGGAACACGGCGAACACCGTCGCGGTGATCACGCCGCCGAGCACGCCCGTGCCGATCGCCATCTGCGCGCCGGACGCCGCGCCCGACGCGAACGCGAGCGGCAGCACGCCGACGCCGAACGCGAGCGACGTCATCACGATCGGCCGCAGGCGCAGCCGCGCGGCCTCGCGCGCCGCATCGGCGAGCGACAGGCCCTGCGCGTACAGATCCTTGGCGACCTCGACGATCAGGATCGCGTTCTTCGCGGACAGCCCGATCGTCGCGATCAGCCCCACCTTGAAATAGATATCGTTCGGCATGCCGCGCAGCGTGACGCCGAGCACCGCGCCGATCACGCCGAGCGGCACCACCAGCATCACCGCGAACGGAATCGACCAGCTCTCGTACAACGCGGCGAGCGCGAGGAACACCACCAGCACCGACAGCGCGAACAGCATCGGCGCCTGCGCGCCCGACAGCCGCTCCTCGTACGACTGCCCGGACCACGCATGCCCCACGCCGGCGGGCAGGCGCGCCGCGATCCGCTCCATCGCCGCCATCGCCTCGCCGCTGCTGTGGCCGTGCGCGGCCGAGCCGTTGATCGTGAACGACGGGTAGCCGTTGTAGCGGGTCAGCTGCGGCGGCCCGACGGTCCAGTGCATCGACGCGAACGCCGACAGCGGCACCATCTCGCCCTTCGCATTGCGCACCCGCAGCTTCTTCACGTCCTCCGGGTCGACGCGATGCCCGCCGTCGGCCTGCACGATCACGCGCCGCACCTGCGCGCCGTGCATGAAGTCGCCGATGTAGTCGGAGCCGAACATCACGGAAAGCGTCGCGTTGATCTCGTCCATCGACACGCCGAGCGCGCTCGCCTTCACGCGATCGATGTCGAGCTTCAGCTGCGGCGCGTCCTGCGTGCCGGCGAACATCAGGTCGGTCAGCGCGGGATCATCGCGGCCCTCGGCGAGCAGCTTCTCGCGCGCGGCGACGAGCGCCGCGTAGCCGACCCCGCCGCGATCCTGCAGCCGGTAGTCGAAGCCGCCCGTCGAACCGAGGTCCGGCAGCGCGGGCGAGTTCATCGCGAACACCACCGTGTTCGGCGTGGCCGAGAAACGCTCGTTGATGCGCGCGACGATCGCCTGCACCTGGTCGTGCGCGCCCTTGCGCGTCTGCCAGTTCTTCAGCGTGACGAAGATCATCCCGCCGTTCGGGCCTTCGCCGTACAGATTGAAGCCGCCGAGCGCGAACGTATACGCGGCGGGCTCCTTGCCGCGCACATACGCCTCGACCTCGCGCACGCTCTTCATCGTCTCCGCGAGCGGCGTGCCTTGCGGGCGGATCACCATCACCATGAAATTGCCCTGGTCCTCGTCCGGCAGGAACGCAGTCGGCAGCTTCGTCATCATCAGCACGGCCACCGCCGTCAGCGCGCCGTAGACCGCGAGCCAGCGCAGCGGCTTCGCGAGCAGCCGGCCCACGCCGTGCGTGTAGCGGTCGGTGGCGCGCGTGACGAAGCGGTTGAAGCGGCCGAAGAAGCCGCGCTTCTCGTGATGGCCCGCGTCGATCGGCTTGAGCAGCGTCGCGCACAGCGCGGGCGTGAGCGACAGCGCGAGGAACGCCGAGAAACCGATCGACACCGCGAGCGCCAGCGCGAACTGACGATAGATGTTGCCCACCGCGCCGCCGAAGAACGCCATCGGCACGAACACCGAGGTCAGCACCACCGTGATGCCGATGATCGCCCCGCTGATCTGCCCCATCGCCTTCACGGTCGCCTCGTACGGCGCGAGCCCCTCCTCGACCATCAGCCGCTCGACGTTCTCGACCACCACGATCGCGTCGTCGACGAGGATGCCGATCGCGAGCACCATGCCGAACATCGTCAGCACGTTGATCGAGAAGCCGGCCGCGAACATCACGCCGAACGTGCCGAGCAGCGCGACCGGCACGACCAGGGTCGGGATCAGCGTCGCGCGGAGGTTCTGCATGAACAGGTACATCACGAGGAACACCAGCACGCCGGCCTCGATCAGCGTCGTCACGACCTTCTGCATCGACACGCGCACGAACGACGACGTCTCGTACGGGATCTGGTATTTGACGCCGGGCGGGAAGTACTTGGCGAGGTCGTCCATCGTCTCGCGCACGCGCGCTTCCGTCGCGACCGCGTTCGAACCCGGCGCGAGCTTGATGCCCATCCCGGTCGCGGTCTTGCCGTTCACGTAGGACGGGTAGCTGTACTCGCTGCCGCCGAACTCGATCCGCGCGACGTCGCGCAGGAACAGCGCGGCGCCGTCCGCGCGGCTGCGCAGCGTGATCGCGCCGAAATCCTCGGGCGTCTTGAGCGGCGCGTCCGCGAGCACGGTCGCGGCGATCGGCGCGTCGTCCGGCACGGCCGAGCGGCCGATGTCGCCGATCGTCACGCGCGCGTTGTGCGCGCGCACGGCCGACACGATGTCGGAGGCGCTCAGGCCGAGCCCGGCGAGCTTGACCGGATCGGGCCAGATGCGCATCGCATACTCGGCGCCCCAGAACTGCACCTTGCCCACGCCCTCGACCCGGCGCAGCGCCTGCACCACGTTCGCGGACGCGTATTCGCCGAGCTGCACCGCGCTCAGGCGGCCGTCCTCGGAAGTCAGCGACACCACGAGCTGAATGTTGTCCGCGGCCTTCTCGACCGTGATGCCGTCGCGCCGCACCGCTTCGGGCAGGCGCGCGTCGACGGTCTTCAGGCGGTTCTGCACCTCGACCGCCGCGAGATCGGGGTTCACGCCCTGCTTGAAGGTCAGCGTGAGCGTCGCGGTGCCGGTGCCGCTCGTCGCGGAGGTGTACAGCAGGCCGGGCGCGCCGTTCATCTCGCGCTCGATCACCGCGGTGACCGATTCCTCGACGACCTGCGCCGACGCGCCCGGATAGGTCGCGTAGATGCTGACCACGGGCGGCGCGATGTCCGGGTACTGCGCGACGGGCAGCGAGCGGATCGCGAACAGGCCGCCCAGCATGATGAAGATCGAGATCACCCAGGCGAAGACCGGACGATCGATAAAGAAACGAGCCATGGTGTGTGCTGAATCGGAATCAGGATTGGGACGCGGCGGACGGCGCGACGCCGTCGGCCGCGCCGTTGGCCGGGCCAGTTGCCGGCGCCGC